>NZ_JBEFTW010000024.1:0-121739 GCF_040196095.1 Actinopolymorpha sp. B17G11 | reverse complement strand
ATCACCAAGATCCGCCAATTCATCACCGGCTGGAACGACCGCTGCCACCCCTTCGTCTGGACCAAGACCGCCGACCAGATCCTCACCAAAACGAACCGTCAAAAGATCTCAACCACGGGGTACTAGGAGTGCTGAAACACTGGGGGTGTTGGTGCGCACCGGCGAGCGTCTCTGCCTAGGCGAGTGCCGGCCCCCGGTGGGCTCGGCGCCGGCCCAACACCCAATGTTTCAACCGGTTTCTGGCGAGCGAGGCCACTACAACCCCTGGTCGCCACGTTGTCGACGCAGCTGTCCGCAAGCAGATCAGCCGTTCGCTTCGCGGACGTCCTTTCCCTGCTCGGCGAAGGCCTTGAAGTCCTGCATGTGCTGTTGCGACTGCTTGCGGAAGGAGCCGGGCATCAGGAGCCCCACCAGCCTCATCAGCATGCCGCTGAACCGGTATTCGTTCTCGCTCTCCCAGAGCGTGGTTTCGGGGCCGGCTTCGGTCAGCCGTTCGCGCGCGGCGCTCCACATACCCTCGCCGACGATCTCACGGCCAAAAGTAACGACGCTCTCCTTCGGGATCTCGCGCAGGTCTGCCGGTTCCCGGCGCGTGATGGTTTCGGTGCACTCGATCTTCTGCTGCCCCATCTGCATCACGACCCGCGACTTGGTACCGACGTGCCCGTGCACCCCACTCAGTGGCTCGTGCAGCACCAGGCCCCGCAGCCACTTCGGCATGTGTGCCGGGTCGGCGAGCAACTGCACCACCCTCTCCCGCGGCAGGGCAATCTCGATCGAGACGGTGTACTTCATGGCGGAGCGCTCCAGGTTCCCGAGTGAACGGGCGCACACTAGCAGCCTCGCCTCATGATTGGCCCAGGTACGCCGACTACCTCGCAATGGGCGTACAGGGCGTCTGACAGGTCCCGGCCTGGGGGCGTTGCCCGAGCAGCCAAACGAGCAGCCAAGCACGTACGTGAGCATGGACTCTGGTGGACGACGACAGAGGCCAGCCGAGCGTTGTGAGCACCTGCCTCGCAGCGTCGCCGCCGACTCGTGATGCGTAGGTCGTGGGTTCGATCCGACAGGCGGCTCCCACGTCTTCCCAGGTCAGGCAGTACACGGCGGCGGGGAAAGGAATCGAGCGGTCCCGTGTGTCCGAGTGCGTGGTGCGAGATTATGCGTCGTGGCTGCGTGCCCGCCCAGGGTCGATGACCTCAGCGCGACGACCGTTTGGTGTCGTCGTGGGGCCCGGTCCTCACGCCTCGGTTTCCGCCTCTGCGAGTGCGAGGGGGCTGATCTCCTCCCGCAGCCGGCTCAACCGCGCGTAGGCGGTGTCCCGGGAGGACGCGACGCGGTCCGCCTGCTCCTCGTCGAACCGGAAGAAGCCCCGCCGCGACTTCAGGCCGTAGCGACCCTCGTCGACCATTGTGTTGAGGAGATCTGGGGTCCCGATCCGCTCGCCGTAGGCACGCTCCATCGTGGCGAAGCCGTCGCGGTAGACGTCCAGGCCCGCGATGTCGGCGATCGCGAACGGCCCGAAGAACGGGAGCCGGAAGCCGAAGGAGTTCCTGACGACCTCGTCGATCTCCGACACACCGGCCACGCCCTCCTCGAGGATCCGGATGGCCTCGCGCAGCAGCGCGTACTGCAGCCGGTTGGCGACGAAGCCCGGCGAGTCGGCCACCACGGTCGGCACCTTGCCGAGGCGCCGCATCAGGTCTTCCGCGGCCGTGACCGTGTCCGGGTCGGTTCCGTCCGTGGCGATGAGCTCCACGCAAGGGACGAAGGGCGCCGGATTCATCCAGTGCACTCCAAGGAACCGCTCGACCCCGGTCACGCTGGCAGCCAGCGTTCCGATCGGGATGGCCGAGGTGTTGGTGCCGATCAGCGCCTTGGCCGGCGCATGCGCGCAGATGTGGCGCAGCACGGGGTCCTTGACGGCAATTCGCTCCGGCACCGCCTCCGCGACGTACGCTGCTCCGGCAACCGCGTCGGCCAACGACGTCGCCGCTCGCAGGTTGGCCCGGACCGCCTCGTCGGCACCGGCGGGGAACAGGCCCTCGGCGACGTACCTGTCGGCGTCGGCGTGCAGTGCCGCGACGAGCTCGGCAGTCCGCTTCGGCGAGGCGTCTGCGACGGCGGTCGGGAAGCCGTGGGCGGCGAACGTCTGGGCGATGCCGCCGCCCATGTAGCCGCCGCCGACCACGGCGACGGGCGCACCTGCTGGGATCATTGCGTCCTCTCTCGCGTACCGCCGTCAGAAGCCAACCGCGTCGCGGCCCTTGAGCTGCAGGATCTGGCGCGCCTCGTCGGGCGTCGCGATCTCGAGGTTGAGCGCCTCGAGGATGGTCCGGATCCGCTCGACCTGTGCCGCGTTGCTCTCGGCGAGTTGGCCGGGGCCGATCCACAGCGAGTCCTCCAGGCCGACCCGGACGTGCGACCCCATCGCGGCGCCCATGGTGGCCAGCCTCATCTGGTTGCGGCCCGCGCCCAGGATCGACCACTGGTAGTCGTCGCCGAAGAGCCGGTCGGCCGTACGGTGCATGTGCATCAGGTCCTCCGGGTCCGGGCCGATGCCCCCGAGTAGTCCGAACACCGACTGCACGAAGAGCGGGCCTTTGGCGAGTCCGCGGTCGCGGAAGTGCGTCAGGTTGTAGAGGTGCGAGATGTCGTAGCACTCGAACTCGAAGCGGGTGCCGTTATCGCTGCCGCGGGTGAGGATGGCCTCGATGTCGGCGAAGGTGTTCTTGAAGACCAGGTCGCGGCTCCTCTCGAGCCCTTCGCGCTCCCACTCGAACTCGAACTCCTTGAAGCGGTCGAGCATCGGGTAGAGACCGAAGTTCATCGAGCCCATGTTGAGCGAGGCCAGCTCGGGCTTGAATTCCATCGCCGGGCGCATCCGCTGAGCGACGGTCATGTGCGGCGAGCCGCCCGTCGTCAGGTTGACCACCGCGTCGGTGTTGCGCTTGACCGACTCCAGGATCGGTACGAAGTGCTCCGGATCCTGGGAGGGACGGCCGTCTCGGGGGTCGCGGGCGTGCAGGTGGACCACTGCAGCGCCGGCCTCGGCGGCACCGATGGCGGCCTCGGCGATCTCCTGCGGCGAGACCGGGAGGTACTTCGACATCGAGGGTGTATGGATCGCTCCGGTGACGGCGCTGGTGATGATGACCTTGTGCTTCCGCGGGTTCTTCTCGGACACGTCCTGTTCTCCAATGCGTTCTTGGGCGCCGGAGCGTACACCCACGCTCGAGGGGTCAGCGAGAGATCGAACGCGTTCGCCATACCCTGAACCCGAGTCGTTCGTACGCCTGCCTGCTCCATACCCACTCAGCGATCACACGGCGATAACCAGCAGCGCTGAGCATCCGAGACGCAGCCCCGATCGCGGCAGATGCAATACCACGTCCACGGTGGCGTCCAGCAACGACGAGCGCTGCCAGTGCTGCATCAGCCGTCGACTCTCGTGCCTCCGGTTCGTACTCCAACAGCACTGCACCCACCAGCTGATCCTTCTCGTAGATGCCGCACACAACAGTCCCTACCGACGGCGACTCGTAGTACTGGAGAAAGTGCCCATGCTCCGAAGAGACCAGGGCCAGTACCGCTGCGCGGCTGCCTGGTCCGACCTCCAGCAGCTCGACCTCGGGACCACCAGGAACAACATGGTCGTCAACCGTCAGGATCATGTCGGTTACCTCAGGCACGCTCCAAACCTAGGCCCCCGCGCGGTGACAAGCCATCCAACAGTGGGAAGTCACCGCGTCCTCTCCCGACCAGTCTCCGGCCTCCACACCACGCGTCGACGGCGCTTTTGGCGTCGTCGCTGCGCGATCTTCGACCCTTGACCCGCTCCGCTTCGGCCTACAGTCTGGCTGGTTGCGAGGAGGACGGTGGAGTGGTTGCCGAGTGACTTACCGGCCGCCCAGGCCGACCAGGATGGTATAGGACACAAGGTGGCCGGTACGCGGTGCGATCCTGGCCTCCCGTGAACATGTCAGCGCAGGCGACGTTCTCGGTTGACGGAGGTGGTGGCGACGGCTGCCGATGCGCGGAACCCGGCTCGGTTCGCAACGAAAGAGTTGTCGAGGCGGACGTTCGTCGACTTCGAAGCGTTCCACAACAGCGTCCATAGCTGCGGTTGCATGCTTTATCCGCGCGGCCGCCATCTCTCGCCGGCGGCGGTCACAGCGGAGAAACGGGCGGAGCTTCTCGGCACACCAGACCGTTCCAAGAAGAAGTTTCCGCACCACGAATGGCAGATGGCGCGGAACCTTGCCGAGATGAAGGAGTTGGTCTGGGCCGGGAAGGCACACGGAATCCTCGTGTACGCGGACAAGGAGCCGGTCGGCTGGTGCCAGTATGGACGCGCCGAAGAGCTGCCGATCGAACAGAACGAGAAGACGCCGCCGAACAGGATCGCACGGGATCCCACGTCCGCGTGGCGCATCACCTGCCTCACCACCCGCCGGGATTTCCGGGGGCAAGGGGTGGCGACCAGGGCGTTGACTGCGGCTGTGGAGGCGATCCGGAAGAAGGGCGGCGGCTGGATCGAGGCGACGCCGGTCGCGTACCCCCATCCCAATCGTGAATGGCGCAAGATCAAACGGACCTACGGCGTCCGCTCCGAGGAGATGAAGGAGTATCTGAAGACCTGGCCGGAGATGCGCATCCCGGGCGTCGGCACCGTCAAGGCCTCGCTCACCACCAGCCAGACAGCCGACCACCGTGGTGTGATGGCCATGTTCGAGAGGCTCGGGTTCACGCCGACGCAGCGCGATCGGCACGGCAGCTCGCCGAACTGGTGGGCACCCTACGACCTGGTGGTCATGCGCCTGAAGGTCTGACCGGGCGCGCACGAAGTACCCACTCGTACTGCGTCGCGCGCCTGACCCAGCAGCATCTCCGCTGCGGGGAGCAGTGGAATCCGCCTGTATGACGGTTGTCGCCGTCACCGCACACGCGCATCCACGTGTACTGGGGGAATCGGCTATTCGAACTCTCGGAATAGGCCTGGCAGCCTCGATGCCATCCGCGACTGTCGAGTGGCCAGAGCGCCGGGACCTAGCTTCACAGGCAGAAGGGGTGGGCGGCGGGATCGGCGTACGCGTTGCCGTGGCCAGTGTGGATCGCGCCGAGGCGTTCGGCCCTGGGTATCGCGGACTCGGCGCCATCGGGGAAGCGGTAGTCGACGTGCAGTTGTGCCGGGTACGCGGGGTCGGGCCAGCGAGCGGCGGGAAACTGTGCGTGCTGGAACGCGATGTTCGGCAGCTCTTCATCGTCCAGGTTGATCACGACGCGTTCGGGTGAGTCCTCGAGTCGCTCTTCGACGCCGAGGAAATCCTCGTAGAAGCCGGCCAGCGCGCGCGGGCTGAAGCAGTCGAAGACCAGCCGACACAGCTTCGGACTGTCGACGGACGGGTCCGGGCAGAGGCAGAACGGGTGCCCCGCTGGGTCGGCGTAGACGCGGAAGTCGCCCTGATCCCGCAGCAACTTCGCGCCCAGGTTGAGCACGAGCCGACCCGCCGCCTCGACGTCGGGCACGAGGATGTCGAGGTGCATCTGCTGCGGATACTCCGGATCCGGCCAGCGTGGCGGGCGTTCGTCCGACCATCCGTCATCGTCGAGCGCGAACTGCAGCTTGCTGTCGGGAGGTCGCTTAGCGAGTTTCAGCCAACCCCACGGCTCGAACTCCCGCATACCGAGGAGCTTGCCGTAGAACGCGGCCAGCACTCGGCGCCCTTCCTTGCCGTCGATCAGGTCAGGAGCGGGAATCGTGATCGTCATCGCGTCGCTGTCCCGCAGAAGGTGCACCATCAGACCATCCTTCACACCGTGTCGCACCCGTGTCCGGGTGTCGTTGTCGGGAACAGTTGTTGGCGTTGAACCGGACCTGGGCCAAGTCCACGGCCACACAGGTAGGAGCTCGTGCCTCGGGCGTCTCGTGGCTGTCGCGGCTCGTTGGGCCGTACCAGCGTGACTCTCGCCACGGCAATGCGCCACCGACCACGCGACATCGCCACATTCGTCGGATGTCCACTCAAGTCCGTTCGCAGGGATCGGCTATAGGCAGAACGGGTGGCCGGCCGGGTCGGCGTACACCCTGTGCCCAAGTCCTTCGTCGGGCAGCCGGATCGCGCCGAGCTGTTCGGCTAGTTCTCGTGCGGCGTGCATGCGTGGCGCGTTCGGCTCGACGACGCGGAGGTCGAGGTGGACCTGTTGTGGGTGGGCGGGGTCTGGCCAGCGTGGTGCGGGGAACTGGGCGTGCTGGAACGCCAGCGCCGGCAGCCGTCCGTCGCTTCGGGCGATGACGACTCGTTCGGGTGTATCGAGCTCCCGGTTCGGCATGTCCAGCAGGGAGGCGTAGAAGTCGGCGAGGGAACGCGGGCTGAAGCAGTCGAGGACCACACGTTCGATCCGGGGTGCCGCCTGCGTGGCGGTGCCGTAGAGGCAGAACGGGTGTCCGTCCGGGTCTGCGTAGACGCGAAAGGATGCGTTGTCCTGGAGCTTCGACGCACCGAGCTTCAGCGTCCGCTGTTCGGCGTCATCCAGGTCACGGACGGAGATGTCCAGGTGCATCTGCTGCGGGGACTCTGAGTCCGGCCAGCGCGGTGGACGATAGTCGATCGGCCCGTCGCCGAACGCGAGGTTGAGCCCGTCGAGGTCGTCGGCGTCCTCGAGTACGAACCAGTCCTCGCGAGCGATGCGCATCCCGAGCAGGTCGGCGTAGAACGTGGCAAGCGCTCTACCGCCGCGGTCGTAGCTCTCCTTCGAGTTGCCAGGGCAGGCGAACACGACGTTCTGGATCTCGATGTTCGTTTCGGCGGTCATCGTCGCACCTACAATCGGCCAGCGGCGCGGAGGATGCGCAGCGCGTTGAGGGTGATCATTTCGCTGGGCTGGTGCGCTCGTCCCCATCCACGACGTCGGTGCAGCGGTCGTTGGTCGCGGACATAGCATCACCGCTCCAGCCCTACGATGCTGCACGTAAGGGACACCTTGTGTCCTATACGGCCGGCGAACAAGGGCCTACGCGAGCAGATCGACTGGCTCCGGATCGTCTTCGGGGTCTGGCACCGTGGTGAGGGCGGAACCACGCGCGAACACCCCGAGGTCATCAGACGCCGAACTGTTGGGCGTCAACTTTCTGGCAGATGTTGATCTTGCCTTGGGTTAGCAGTGGTGATCATCTGTGGGCGGAGATCAGGTAGCGCTCGTCAGTGATCTCTCGGCCCCAGTAGATGCGCTCAGGCATGTGTGTGAGCGTCATGGTTGAGACGCGTTGTTCGAGTAGCTCGCTCAGGAACGTTGCGTGTATGCCACCTCCGGCGTTGAAGCCTTCGATGAGGACGAGGTGGCCGTTGGGGGTGAGGAGTTGTATCCAGTGGTCGAGGGCGTCGGCTGGGTCTGGCATTGCCCAGAGGACGTGCCGGGCGAGGACGACATCGAACTGTCCTGGCGGCAACTGGGGCTTGGAGGCGTCTCCGAGGACGAAGTCCACGTTGATGCCGCCTTTCGTGGCCTTGTCGCGTGCGCGGTCGACCATTGCTGGAGACAGATCGAGCCCGGTCACCCTGTGGCCAAGTGCGGCGAGTAGAACGGCAAGGGTCCCCGTGCCCGATCCGAGGTCGGCGATTCTGGTCGGGTTGGATCCGATGACCTCGACGAGGAGTTCCTGCCACGCTCTGCGAATGTGGGGGTCGAGGAGGCCGTGATCTCGTTCGTCGTCGTACGTTGACGCCACCTGATCCCAGAGTTGGCGTGTTTCGTCGAGGGTCATGCGCGTTCCTTCCGTGGCGTGGGTGCTTGGGTCGAGTGTGGTGAGATCGATCGCCGCTACGGCCTGCCGGCGCGCAGCCAACCTTGTGACTGTCGTCTAGGATGACGACGGTCACGAGGCTAGGTGAGGGAAGGTGACTGGTCAAGTGCTGTTCGACAGTCACATCGCGACGCTGCTCGAGGTCGCCGTCGATCTGGTCAATGTGCTGACCGATGGTGCTGCGGGCGGTCGGTCATACACGGCGCCGGAGCGAGAAGAGCGCCCACGCGTCATCGCAGGCATCCTGCCGGCGGAAAGCAGGTGGCCCGTAGGGCGAGCGATCACCCAGGAAGAGGCCGACTATCTGGCCGAGACCGCTGGAGCGATGCGGGCCATCTTCGACGCCGTCAATCGGGGCGAGATCGGACGCGCGGCGAGCGTGCTGAATCGTCTGCTGATCTCAACCGGTGCGCGCCCACAGCTGGATCAACTGGACAGCGAACCGTGGCAGGTCCATTTTCACGGCTCGGATGACTCCTTGGCGATTGGCTGGAGTGCCGGTTGCGCTACCGCTCTTGCCCTCGCGGTCGGCAGCCACTTGGCGGGGAGGCTTGGCGTCTGCAGCGCCGACCTCTGCGACCGCGTCTACATCGACAGCTCGCGCAACGCCGCCCGACGCTTCTGCTCCACCCCGTGTCAGAACCGTACGAAGGCAGCCGCCTTCCGGGCGCGACACGCAGGCCGCAGATAACGTGAGCAACCCACGAGATTCGCTACCTACGACGATCGCCGAAGCCCGACGTCTCAGCGCTGCAGTCGTCGAGATAGCCAGTCGGGACGTGCGATTCCGAGGGCTTGGCGAGGTCGGATGGCGTTGGAGGTTTGCCGGAACAGGTTTGGTGGCCACACGGACCGCAGGTGCCAGACCTTGGCGCTCATAAGATGCCGGAGTGCTCACCATCACCTACCTTGTCGGACCACCAGCCAGTGGGAAACTCACCATCGGGCTGGAGCTGTCGGCCATGACCGGGGCAGCCCTGATCGACAACCATCTCATCAATGACCCAATCTTCCTGGCGTACGGTGCCGACGGGCGCACTCCGCTGCCTGAGTGGATTTGGGACCTTACTGCACAGGTCCGCGAAGCGACGATGACGGCAGTGTCGCGAGCCACCAAAACGACGAGCCACATCTTTACCAACTACTTGAGCGACGATCCGTCCGAGGGGCGAGTCTTGGAACAGCTCCGTTCGATCGCCGAGGAACGACAGGCTCACTTCTTTCCGGTATGGCTGACCTGCCCGGAGGAAGAGCTTGTAAGGCGCGTCGTGCTACCGGCAAGGGCCGAGCGGCAGAAGATGATCGACCCCGACAGCCTGCTTCAAACGCTACGCACCAAGGGTCTGTTTCCCGCTCCGCCAGACGCATTGGTCCTCGACACTTCCACGATGCCTCCGCACGCGGCTGCAAAGCGGGTCATCGACTGGGCCCGTGAAGACAGGTGAGCATGGTTCCGCCGTGTAGCGCGTGGCCCGTCGTGCCCTCCTCGCGATGCTGGCAATACCAGCACTTGCCATCCGCATCACGACCGCAAACAACCGTACTCGTTCAGACGGCACGTCATGAGCGTGCCAGATCAATTCAGCGGTGTAGTCGGCAACGGACGGCGGCTACAACTGCTGCTGCAGCAGAAGAGGCGTACGTCGTCGCGGTGAGTGCGCCGGCATCTCCCTCGACGATTCCGAACCTGCCGCCGATGGCGAGGACGACGCCGACGGAAGACCTACCCCTACACTCCAGGACCGCAGAATACATTTCCCTCAGGGTCCGCCCAAACCCAATGGATGGACTCCCCTTCGGGCTGGGTGATTCTCTCAACCCGGCGAGCGCCAAGCCGCTCGAGCCGTGAGACCTCCGCATTAACCTGATGCGCCGTGGGCAGGACGCCGGGCCCAGGTGGAGCCATACCAAGGTCGAGGTGGAACCGGTTGCCCTTCGACGTACCGGCACCGTGCTGGACATGCTGGTTGATCCCTTGGCAGGAAAGATGCGGCCAGCCACCGTTCGGATCCTTGAGCTCGACCCATCCGGGCGAATCCTCCACCACGACAAAGCCGAGTACGTCGGCATAGAAGCGTGCGAGTCGCTGAGGATCCGTCGAGTCGAGCACGACTCCAGCCAAGAATCCACGTTCGTTCATCGAAGCCTCCCAAGGCGATGACGTCGGCTACATAGGCAGACGAGGCTACGAGGGTCACCCTGACATCTACTGTCAGCAGCGCCTAGACTGGTTCGAACCCGGGACCTGCCCACCAACCAACTGTGCCCTTGACCTGCGGAAACGCGGCCAAGGGCACATCGCACGCCGTACACATGGGCCCGCCAACATGTGAGGGTCAGCGCAGGGAGCCACCACTGCCGACGCCTCACTCAACGTCATACGGATTCTTCAGCTTCTCAACGAGGTCAGCGGGGGGAATGCATTCCCAGACCCACGCCGCCCGTCCAAGCGTGGGAAGCATGTCGAGCTCGGCGTCTGAGAGCGGGCGGACCGCCTGGTAGCCGTCGAGAGCGGCCGCTCTCAAACGTTCGGGAATCCGGGTGTAGTAATAGGCGAGGTCATAGGCGCGCCAGCCGTATCCGCACAGGTCGAAGTCGAACCAAGTGACCTGTCCGCCGTCGGTGAAGTGAATGTTGAGAACCTGCGGATCGGCGTGGATGACACGCCAACCGCCCGGCCCAGGCTTGAACGCCTGCAGCCGGCGCCTGATTTCCGAAACGTGACCCCGGATGAACTCGACGGCGCCCGAATCGGACTCCCTGGCTGAGGATTCCAATCTCTTCAAAGGGCGATCCAGAAGATGTCGCACGTCGAGCGTGTACCGGTTGTACGTGGTCCGGAACCCATCGCTCGCGACATGGATCGCGGCAAGCGTCTGGCCTACCCGGCGAGCGTGCTCCTCGGTGTCGGCACCGGCGTGACCCGGAGCCCAGGTGAAGAGTACGCAGTAGCGGTTCCCGGTGGCCGTCTCGATCAAGCCCAGGGAGTCGCCATCGCGACGTCGAACCGAGACCGACACCGGCACGCCGTCAGCGTGGAGATGGTCCAGCAGGCTGAGTTCAAATCGAAGGTCACCTTCGCCGGCAATCCATGGCTTGTTCTGTCCGTGCAGCCTGAGCGCGTAGCAGGATCCATCGACCTCTACGGCGTAGGTGTCGTTGAGCCCGGACTCCATCAGCCGACAACCGGTTGGGATACCGACGTCGTACTCGGTCGCCACCATACGAACAAGGTCCAGGCGATCCTTGCCTACGCCCCGCCGGTTTAGCTCCTCCATCAGGTGCAACTCGAGGTGCTGTGCCCACTCGTCGGCTGAGTCCACTGGCGCACCTGTCATCGGGCTCTCTGGCTCGCCCAGCGATCTGCATCGACCCCGGGTCGTCTCTACCCGGGGTCGATGCAACCTCCCCATTCCTGGGCGGCGGGCTGAGGTCCGCCGACATCACGTCGCCGAAGACAACCAGGCCGCTTGCTGGCTACACGGTCGGGGCCGCCGGCCTTCAGCATCATGTTCGCAGTGTTCGGCGTGTCGGGCAGCCTGTCGTGTAAGGCGAGGGCTCAGAAGAGGATTGGCTCGAACGGGTTCTCCTCGTTCGGTCCGTCGATCACTGGCCCTTCGTCGGTGAACTTCAGCCGGGACAGCCAGACCAGGCGGCCGGGGGGCGACCCGACGGCGTCCGGCTGCCAGGCGTGGTAGACGTACCACCAGTGCGGCCCGACCTTGATCGGCATGCCGTGGCCGGGGCCGGCGGCGACGTCGTTGCCGGCAAGGATCGGACCGTTGCCCTGTTTGGTCCACGGGCCGGTGATCCCGGGCGCTGTTGCCCAGCAGACGCCGTAGGTGTTCCTCCAGTACTCGCCGGTCGAGTAGAAGCAGTAGTAGACGCCCTTGTGGATGATCACGGACGCGCCCTCGATCGTGTAGATCTCGTAAGGCTGGTCCATGCCGATGATGCGCTTCGGCTCGCCGACCAACTCCAGTCCGTCGTCGGTGAGCCGCTGGAGGTAGATGTAGGACGGCAGGCCACGAGAGTTCCCGTCGTTCTTCCACAGCAGCCACAGCGAACCGTCAGCGTCTTGGAAGGGTGACGCATCGATGCTCCCGCCTTCGTCGGTCTGACCGATCAAGGGCGTTGTGCGGTCGTCCACGAACGGCCCCGCCGGAGAGTCGGCCAGCGAAACCGAGATTGCCTGCTGGTTCATGTCAGCACGACGAGCGGTGTAGTAGGACAGGTAGCGCTGTCCGACCTGAATGACCTCGGGCGCCCAATGTCGCCCCGGCACAGACCACGGGGCGATCACCGGCATTCCGTTGCCGACCTCGGTCCAGTTGACCAGATCGGGCGACGTCAGTACCGGCATCGCGCCCATCTGACCTGCGGTCGAGTACAGCCAGAATGCTCGATCGGCGTAGAGCACCGCCGGATCAGGGTGGTTCGTCGGTTCAACTGGGTTCTGATACCCGCCGGTGCCCTGGGCGCGGGCCGGGATCGTGCCGCCCAGGGCTGCGATGGCCGCGGCGCCGCCGGTGGCGACCAGCAGCGCTCGCCGGCTGACGGACCTGGCGGGACGGAACGGTTCGAAGGAACGCGATGCGGAGGTCGGGTTCAATGCTTCTCCTGTGACCCTCGGCATGGGTACGCCCACTGAGGGCGAACGGACTGAATCACGATATTGACGATCTCTCACGTTGTAAATGAGATCGGCCAGCAATCCCTGCGCCGGCGAACCTGCGTACCTGGACGAGCTCAAGGAGGGCGTACCCATGCCACCGCCCACGGTCCCGGACGAGCGGCTGTCCGGCACCACGGCTGTGGCAACAAGGTCGAGCAGAAGGCGGGTAAGAAGAACGCCAAGCGCGCCACAGGGAAGCGGCGGCGGCCTGGTGGCGATCACCTACCGCTGGCCCTCGCAACAGCCGGCCGCGTGGGTGTCGGCCTGGACAGCGCCAGCCCGGCGATGAGCAGGATTGCACCTACCGCGAGAAATCCGAGGTCGAACAAGAGTTCGTTCGGTCCTGGGCGGACGTGGTGCACCCCGAGGATCTGATGGTCGACGATTCCTTCGAGCAAGTTGAAC
This sequence comes from Actinopolymorpha sp. B17G11, assembly GCF_040196095.1. Classification (NCBI taxonomy): domain Bacteria; kingdom Bacillati; phylum Actinomycetota; class Actinomycetes; order Propionibacteriales; family Actinopolymorphaceae; genus Actinopolymorpha; species Actinopolymorpha sp. B17G11. The sequence goes on along the minus strand of NZ_JBEFTW010000024.1, from coordinate 108,855 downwards.
AAACCCCACCCTGCGAGTAGCGCACCGATGAACTGCGTGCCGTTCGCTGCTTGTCCGTTGCTTCGGACCAGGAAGAGCCCGATCACGACGACAGTCAGGCACAAGAGGTGGAAGATGCCGTCCCCGATCATGTTCGTTCGCATGCCTTGCTCGGTCCCGATGGCGACCCACCCCGACAGCATGTGGTGCCAGCCCAGGATCTGGTGAGCGACGATCCCGTCGACGAATCCACCAAGTCCGAAGCCGGTGACAATGCCAGCCGCACGGCCAGCCGCATAGGAGCCGGGCACAACTCACCGCCGTCCTCGTCTAGACCGTTCGATGGAGCGGTCCACGACACACGTCAGAGGGATCTCGCGCGGACTGCTCCAAGGCCTACCTCTGATGTGGTCCGGTTGCTGGCTGTGCACGAGCCCAGCCGGAGCTCACACCGGAAGACCGGACTTCCTTTAAGAAGATACAACCGACCACCCCGGCCGGTGTCTTTCAGGTCTTCGACTTCCTTCACCGGCGCGCCGGTGAAGGAAGGACTCCGAGGCTGTCGCAGTGCGCCTGGATTGCGGCGCGGGTGACGGATGTCGCTTCGTGACAGGACGTCATCCCCTGCCCTGGAACCGCTCTGGTGTGAGGCTGGAGACAAGCCCGCGGCAGGAAGAGAAGCTCCCCCTATAGCTCGTCACTGCCGGGCAGGCCGTGAATATGTGGGGGCGGGCCGTGTATATAGACGACCGTTTACCTAGTGGAGAGTGGTGTGGTTGAGCATGACGACAGAAGAGTCGATCGTCGTAGATGTTCCGGTGCGGACGGTCTATAACCAATGGACTCAATTCGAGGACTTCCCGCGGTTCATGTCTGGAGTCGAGCGGGTTGTCCAAGTGGACGACACACACAATCACTGGGTTACGAATATCGGTGGAGTACGGCGAGAGTTCGACACTCGCATCACCGAGCAGCGTCCTGATGAGCGGATAGCGTGGACGACCGAGGAGGGCGAGGTTCGCCAGGCCGGCGTCGTAACTTTCCATCGACTGGACGAGACGCACACCAAGGTGCTGGTCCAGCTCGACATGGAGCCCGAAGGGGTTGCCGAAGCGGCTGCGGAGAAGTTGGACGTGGTAGGCAAACAGACGTCGGCTGACCTGCGAAAGTTCAAGGCGTTCATCGAAGCCCGTGGCACCGAAACTGGCGCCTGGCGCGAAGAAGTCGACCGCCCACAGCCCTAGATCTTGGCGCTCCTGCGTGACCCGAAGGTCCTGGGATGGTGCGCGCCGGAGGCTGCGTGTGAGATGCCTCCCAGTGTGGATGGATGGAGTGCAGGGGAGCGGCACCGTGAGCGGTGATCAGACAAGGCCGCAGGATCCGCGGGAACGCTACCCGCGTCCGGACTTTCCAGAGCAGGTACAGGAGCATCCCGGTCTGGACTCGGAGATGGAGCCGAAGCCGGACTACGGGTACGACACCTACCGCGGCCTCGGACGACTGGAGGGTCGGTCGGCGGTCATCACCGGCGGTGACTCCGGCATCGGCCGAGCGGTCGCGCTGGCGTTCGCCCGTGAGGGCGCCGATGTGGCGTTGTCCTACCTGGAGGCTGAGGAGTCCGACGCGGCGGAGACCGCCCGGGTGGTCGAGGAGGCGGGCCGGCGCGCGGTCAGAATTCCGGGTGACATCAGCGAGCGAGCCCAGTGCGGACGCCTGGTCAGCCGGGCGGTCGAGGAGTTCGGCCGGCTGGACATCGTGGTGAACAACGCGGCGTACCAGATGACGTTCGACGGCATCGAGTCGATTCCGGACGACCTGTTGCTGCACACGTTCAAGACCAACATCATCGCGATGTTCTGGATGTGCCAGGAGGCACTGCCGCACCTGAAACCGGGCGCGTCGATCATCAACGTCGCCTCGATCCAGGCCTATCAGCCCTCACCGCCGCTGTTGCCGTACGCCACGACCAAGGGCGCCATCGTGACGTTCACCAAGGGTCTGGCGCTGGAGCTCATCGAGCGCGGCATCCGGGTGAACGCCGTCGCGCCGGGCCCGGTGTGGACGCCGATCATCCCGGCCTCGATGGATGCGGAGAAGACCGCGAAGTTCGGCGGCAGCTCACCGACGGGCCGACCCGGCCAACCGGCGGAGCTTGCACCGGTGTTCGTGTTCCTGGCGTCGGGCGAGTCCAGTTTCGTCAACGCCGAGATCCTCGGCGTCACGGGCGGCAAACCACTCGCCTGAGGAACGTGGGTGTCATCCCGCCAAGGCACCGGCCACTACCGTGTCGCGGTTGATCGACCAGACCAATGTCCCGGCTCAGGGATGCGGTTCTCAACGACCAGAGCGTTCATGAGGGGCCGGTCCCGAGGCCGAGGCCCAGGCCCAGGCCCAGCTCCAGCTCACGGCAACGTTCAGCATGCCAGCTCGAGAAGGCCAACTGAGGCGATCAGCAGGTAGCGGGTTGTGTGATGCGGTTCGCCCCGTGGGTATAGGCCCTTCATGTCTTCCTCGCGAGCGATGGGCGGCGAGTCCTACTGGATGGATTCGACCGGCCCGACCCGGTATCCATGGCTTGCGGGCGACCAGACCGCAGACGTCGCCGTGATCGGCGGCGGCATCGCGGGATTGTCGGCCGCGTGGGAGCTGCTTCGGGCGGGTCGCTCGGTCGTGGTGCTGGAAGCGGACCGGATCGCCGCCGGCGTGACTGGCTACACGACCGCCAAGCTCTCCGCGCTGCACACGCTGATCTACACGCAACTCACGCGGTCGGTCGGTGCCGACGGGGCCCGCACCTATGCGAGGTCCCAGCAGAACGCGGTCGAGCATGTGGCGGGGATCGTCGCCGAGCTCGGCATCGACTGCGAACTCGAACGTCGTCCAGCGTTCACGTGGGCCGACTCGGCCGACCGGGTGGGCGAGATCCATGCCGAGGCAGAGGCCGCCCGCGAGGCAGGACTTTCGGCGACACTGGTTACCGAGGCCCCCTTGCCGTTCCCGATTGCTGCCGCGGTCAGGGTCGAGGATCAGGCTCAGTTCCACCCGCGCAAGTACCTTCTCGCGCTGGCAGAGGAGATGACCCGGCGTGGTGTCGACATCTTCGAGCAGACGCGCGTCGTCGGACTGTCCGAGGGAGAACCATGTCGGCTCGAGATGGAGAACGGGCGCACCGTCACGGTGCAGGATGTGGTCGTGGCGACCCATTATCCGGTGTTCGACCGTGCGTTGCTGTTCGCCCGGCTCGAACCTCAACGGGAACTGGCGGTGGCCGCCCCGATCTCGGCCGATCAGGACCCTCGTGGCGTCTTCATCTCGCCCGAGGACAACACCCGGTCGGTGCGGAGCGCACCGTATACGAGCGGCACGCGTCTCCTGATCGTCACGGGGGAGAAGTTCAAGCCGGGGGCACCCGGTGTCTCCTCCCGTATTGAGCGACTCGAGGCTTGGCTACGCGAACGGTTCGATGTCGGGCCGACCGCCTATCGGTGGGCGACGCAGGACAACACGACGACCGACAAAATCCCGTACGTCGGACTGTTCCACCCCGGCTCCCGCCATGTCTTCGTCGCCACCGGATTCGGCGGTTGGGGGATGAGCGGCGGCGTCATGGCCGGTCGGTTGCTCACCGCACTGATCACCGGTGCGGAGGTCGGTCCCGAAGCCGAGCTGTACGATCCGCGTCGCCTGCGCCCGCTTAGCGAAGCAGGTGCGCTGCTCACTCAGCAGGCATCGGTTGCCCGTCACTTCGTGGGCGACAGAGCCCGCTCGTTCCGGGACAGTGTCGACGACATCGAGCCAGGTTCGGGCGCAGTGGTGAGGGTGAGCGGCGAACGATGTGCTGTCTACCGGGACGAGTCAGGTCGCACACATGCGGTCTCCGCCACCTGCACCCACCTCGGCTGCATCGTGGCGTTCAACGACGCGGAGAGGGCATGGGAATGCCCGTGCCACGGATCTCGGTTCGCCATCGACGGTGCGATCCTGCAGGGCCCCGCGAACACCCCGCTCGAGAACCGCGCGATCTAGCGGCGAGGTCGCTCTATGGATGAGACCCCTCCGCGAACGGCCTAGCCGCAGGGACATCAAGCTCGAAAGGAGCCGTTCGAGCACTGAGGAGACTGGACCCCCCGGCGCGCTCCTGGTGGTGCCGATGGGACGGTTACCCAAAGTGCGGAGTGGATTGGCGCGGTGAGTCTGTACTCAGATTCTCCAGCCTGTCGTTGGCAAGTAGCCTGGTGCGATGCCCGTCTACCCCCTTACGTCTGTGCGCCGTGAGCACGTTATGGCTGTGCTGACGGCGATCGCGGGTCGGACTTGTCGAGTGGTCTCCGAGCAGCCCCTCGGCCACGAGTGGGCTCCGGTCACCCGCCTGGTTCTCGATCGCGATTTGCCCGGGGTCGGTTCGTCGGTCGTGGTCAAGACCTGCCGAGTAGACGGCGACGGCCACGGGGGTCCGGCGTTCCTGCGACGGGAGACGGCAGGTCTACGAACGGCCACGGCGAGCGGTGTGTCCGCGCGGCTGGTTCACGCCGATGATGCAGTGGGCGTGGTGATCCAGACCGATCTTGGTGATTGGCCGAGCCTGCAGGATCGACTGTTGGCGAACGATCCGGAAGCGGCGACAGCAGGCATGGTCGAGCTTGCTACGGCGGTGGGCCGACTGCATGCGTCGACTCTCGGCCGATGGGACGATCATCAGCGAACGCTTGACGCGTTCGGTGCCGACGTGGACACCGGCCTGCCCTATAACTTTGATGCGGGACGCTGGGATGCCATCGAGCGGGCCTGCACCGAGCTGGGCCTGCCAGCGGCGCGGTCAGCACGAGACGATGTGGTGCAGCTGCTCAAGCGGGTCAACGATCCAGGCGCAACTGCTGCACTCGCGCACATGGACCTCAACCCGACCAACGTCTTGATCACAGATTGCGGCGCCTGCCTGGTCGACTTCGAGGGTTGCCGGTTCGGGCACCCTGGGATCGACGCAGCCTTCCTGCACTACCCGTTCCCGCACCACAGCAACCCCTGGGGACTGCTGCCAGAGGCGGTCATCGAGTCTGCCGACGGGGCGTATCGATCCGCTCTCGCTCTCGGCGGTGCCGATCTGGTGCTCCACGACTACGACCAGATGTTGGCCGACGGCGCGGCGATCACTCTGATCGGACGGATCAGCCGACTGCCGTTGGTCGCCAGTTCGGGCCAGTCCCGGCACGACAGCTGGCGCCGACGCGGGCAGATCGTGCAGCAGATTCGGACATATACACAGCTGGCCGAGCGGGCCGAAGGGTACTCGGGCTTCATCGGCTGGCTCGGAAAGCTAGAAACAGCCATGATCGACCGATGGTCGGACGCCGCTGACCCAGCACCACCGCTCTTCCCGGCATTCGCTAGCTGAACGTAGGCATCAGGCCCTCGTGTGACCCGACTGCAAGAGTCGTGCGGCCAGCATCTGCGTCCCCGTGAGCACAGGAGTGACATGATCACGATCCCAGAGCGGTTGCGCACGAAGGCGTCGAACGTGGGCCAGGGCAGCCGTGAGTGGCTTGCGGACCTTCCCGAGGTGTGCCGCCGGCTCGGCGATGAGTGGTCGTTGGACCTGGGCTCGCCGTTTGTTGGGTGTCACGTGTCACTGGTGATCACGGCGAGCCGAGGTCCGCGTCGGCTGGTATTGAAGGTGCCGATGCCGTCGACGGTTGAGTTGGGCACCCTGCCCGCTGGTGCTCGCGCCGCTGAGGCCGATGCATTGCGGGAATGGGCCGGCGACGGGGCGGTCGAGCTGGTAGAGCATGATCCCGCTACCGGCGCCATGCTGATTGAGCGCTGCGTACCCGGCGCGAGCCTGGACCACCTCGACAACCATGATGACGCCGATCGGGTAGCGGCCGAGATCCTCGGCCGACTGCACCGGACTGGCCCGCACGGGCCGCAGTTCGATCGTCTTGCCGATCGCGCTATTCAGCTTGCGCACGCGCTGCCTGCGCGGTACGAGATGGCCGGCGCACCGTTCGAGCAATGGTTGCTCGACACCGCGGTCGAGTTACTCGGTCACCTCTGCCAATCTGGTCCGTCCGAAGTCTTGCTGCACGGCGACTTCCACCTCGAGAACATCCTGTCCGCCGGGCGGGAACAGTGGTTGGCCATCGACCCATTGCCAATGGTTGGTGACCGCGCCTACGACGCGGTGCAGTATCTCCTGTTCCGCATGGGCGACCTTGCAGATCCCACGACCGAATGGACACCGGCGATTGCCCAGTTCTGCGCCCGTCTTGACCTCGACCCCGAACGCGTAAAGGCCTGGACGTTCGCCCGGCTCGTCTCAGATGCACTCGCCGAGTACGCCCAAGGCCTCACCACCCTGGCCGAACTCGAATCCCGGCAAGGCGATCTTTGGAGCGCGCGGCTCGTTCACAACCTCCGCGAATGATCTTCAGGCCGTCGTTGACCAACTGTCGGCGAGGGGTCGCGTTGCTTGGCACCAGACCAACGGTAGGCAACTGACGATCTTTCAGTCACGGTGACGACGCCTTGAGAGTGGTGAGGAAGTCGTTGATGATGTGCCCGGTGAGTTCGGGCTGGGATTCAGCGAAGCCGTGGTCGGCCTCGACCCATCGGACGGTGTGACCGTACTTGATCGCGCAGTCGGCGAGTCGCTCCCGCTGTTCGATCGCTTCGTGCGGTTCGGGCCGGTCAGGAGTGCCTCGGATGAGCACGAAAAGCGCCGGTGTAGTCATGCCTGCGATGAGCTGGCCGTAGTCGGTCTTGGCGTGTTCGGCGAGGACCGATCTCAACGGCTCTGATGTGGCCGCGATCTCTTCCTCGGTGTCGTTGCGGCGCAAGCGCTCTGGCCCATCGAAGGTGATGAGCCCGCGGCAGGGTGTCCGGGCGGCGTACTCCAGGGCCACGTACCCGCCGAGGGAGTGGCCGGCGACGATGAGGTCGCTGCTGGCTAGGTCGCGGGTCGCGGCGGTGGTGTCCTCAAGTGACCCCTGGATGCTGTAACCGTGGCGTAGGTCGGCCCGGCCGTGGCCGCGGAGGTCCAGGGCGTGCACGGTCGCAGCATCCTTGACGTAAGGGGCCACCAGGTCCCAGCTTCCGACGTCCGCACCGAAGGCGTGCAGCAGCAGGATGTGCTCGGGCACGGAGCCGACGTCGGTGTAGTCCCGGACCAGTACCTCAGCGGTCGGACCCTGAATCACACGGTCGGTATAGGCGGGTAGCGGGCCTCTGGCGAGGACCTGCATGCAGAGGCGGTCGGCTTCGAGGCCGAACTCCCAGCGGTAACGGCGACCGTCGCGGAGTGTGGTGACTATCCCGATTGCGGTGCCCCGTTCGACAAGGAACTCGGGTTGGAACGTCGCCACGTCCGCCGCGATAGGCGCTACTTCGCGGTAGTGCGCAAGCATCTGCTCGGGCGTGAAGGCCTCAAGGAACTCAGGTGTGTAGTGGGAGGCTAGCTCGTCGTGGGACACCGACCCGCCGGCCTGAATTCGCTCAAGGGCCTGAAACACCCAGCGCGCCGGCGCCGGCGTGGATGGGCTGAGAGCGGCGTACTCGGCCATGTCTTGCCTCCCATGCGGCCAACGGCGGCGGTCACAGGCGACGCCACTATCGCACGCCCCACATGGACCGCGCGGAGCGAGTACCGGCGGTCGATGAGGGTCAAACAAGGGCACCTGCGGGCGGTGACACTCCGCGATATGACTTGGTGAGAGTGGCGGGCAGGGACGGGATCGAACCGTCGACCTGCCCTTGACTCTGCGGGGGAGTGACGACCGATGACGACTCGCGTCCTCCTCGTCGATGATCAGCAGCTGGTCCGGGCCGGCTTCCGGGCGTTGGTCGACTCCGCCAGGGATCTCGAAGTCGTCGGCGAAGCCAGCAATGGCTCTGAAGCACTCGCCCCTGTCCGCGCACGCCGAGCCGACGTCGTCCAGGCGTTGCGTGCTGGCGCGAGCGGGCTCCTCGCCAAAGACGTCAGACCACACGTCCTCCTGGACGCCATCCATACGATCGCCCGCGGCGAGGCGTTGCTGACACCGGGCGCGACCCGCGCACTCATCAGTCGCTTCCTCGCCCACCCCGACACCGATCCAGCGGCGATGCACAAGCTCCAGGTGCTCACCCATGTCGGTTTCGGCCGCTCGAACGACGAGATTGCCGACGAGTTGTTTCTCAGCCCACTCACCGTCAAAACTCACATCAGTCGCGTCCTCACCAAGACAGGGGCACGGGACCGCGCCCAACTCGTGGTACTCGCCTACGAGACTGGCCTGGTCCGTCCTGGCAGCAACCCGACGACCTGAGCAACGTCGTACGGCCTCGCTGCGGCGCCTGACCCACACGAAGTTGCGAAGAGACGGCCGACGGCGACCTGCCATTCCGCACAGGGGGAGGAGCGCGGAGTCTCTTTTGACGTCATACGTCTTCCCTCTTACCCTGACCACCAGCTTGCCGTGATCGAGTTCGGTCAGCACCGTGCGCCGCCGAAACCCCGACGTCCCTGAACCCCCGCCTGCCTGCTCAGGAGTACGTGTGCAGATCACCGACCTTGACGTTGTTCCGGTGACAGTTCCCGCGCATGACCCGCCCTACAAGTGGCGCGGCGGACTACCGGGGTCGCGGCCCACATTTACCGGCGGTGTGCTCCGGATCCACACCGACACCGGACACGTCGGAGTCGCTCTGGTCGGCCGACCGCAGGTGGCAGTGCTCTTGGAAGACTTCATTCAGCGCCACCTCCGGACGGAGATGGTTGGCAGGGATCCGTTGCTCCGCGAGTGGTGGTGGCACCGCATCTGGGAGCTGGATCGCCTCGAAGAACTGCCCATCTACATCTTCGGCCAGGTTGACGTTGCTCTCTGGGATCTTGCCGGCAGGGCCCTCGACCTGCCGAGCTGGAAGCTGATGGGCGGGTTCCGAACGTCCGTCCCCGCCTATGCCTCGACTGTCACCTTCGACACGATCGAGCAGTACCTCGATGTCGCTGACCAGTGTCGTGAGCTCGGCTACGGCGCCATCAAGCTGCACGCGTGGGGAGACGTGGCACGTGATGTCGCGCTGATCCATGCGCTGCGGGAGCACGTCGGCGAGGGCTTCCCACTCATGTACGACGGCTCTGCGGGGTTCGATCTGCCCGATGCGATTCGGGTTGGCCAGGCGCTGTCGGAGGCCGACTACCTCTGGTACGAGGAGCCGATGCGCGAGTTCAGCGTGACCGCCTACAAGCTCCTTGGCCGAAATACCGCGGTTCCCCTGCTGGTGGCGGAGACATCCGACGGTGCTCACCTGAACGCCGCTGACTTCATTGCGTCAGGGTGTGCGACCCATGGCGTTCGAGCCAGCACCAGGTTGCGCGGCGGGATCACGGGCGCGTTGCGGATCGCGCATCTCGCGGACGCCTATCGACTCCGTGCGGAAGTGCACAGCGCGGACATGACGAGTCGTCACCTTTGTATGGCGATCTCGAACAACACCTACTTCGAATCCATGATCACCTCGGATCCGGTGAAGCGCCCGCCTGAGATCGGGCCGGACGGAATGCTTCACGCCCCGACCGAGCCCGGCATCGCCCTCCCAAGAAACCTCACGTTGCCGTCGGAGTTGGCGACCTTTCAGGAAGGCGCGGCGGTTGCGCGAGGCGTGATCGCTCCGGTGGAGGCGCCGGTGAGGTCTCCATGACAGCGGGCACCGTCGACACGTTGATGTGGTGGAACGAACCCGCAGTGGACTGGATCGACGCCCTGCCAGTAGGGAACGGCTCTCTGGGAGGAAAGGTCTTCGGCCGGACCGACCATGAACGCATCGCTTTGAACATCGACACTCTCTGGTCCGGGCGGCCGCGCCAGCACGGGGTCAAGGACGGGCCGAAGATCATCGCGAAAATTCGCGAACACCTGTTAGGTGGCGATGACCGAGTGGCCGCGGACCACATGGTGCGCGGGCTGCAGGGCCCGTTCAACTCGGCATACCAGCCGCTGGGTGACTTGCTGCTCGAACACAGTGGGTCTGCTGGGCAGACTGACGGGCCTGCCGAGAACGTCGACGAGTACCGCCGAGAGCTCGACCTCGCATCCGGGGTCGTGCGGGTCAGCTACCGGCGTGACCAGGTCAGGATCGTGCGGGAGGCCTTCATCTCCCACCCGGATCAGGCGTTGGTCGTGACCGTCGAAGCGGACGCTGACATCGTGATCACAGCAAGGATGGTGTCGCCCCATCCGGTGGAGTACCAGGTGCCGAACGGGCGGTCGGTGCTCATGACAGGATTCGCCCCGACCTATGTGGAGGAGAGGATCCTCAACAAGGTCGATCCGGGGGGTACGACGTACCCAGGGTTGGAATACTCCGACGCCGGCGGGGTCGGATTCGCTTCTGTCCTGCACGCCGCTGGCGACTGTGCCGTGTCGGCCACGACAGATGGCCTCCGAGCGTCGGGCAGGAGGTTCCATTTCATCCTGGCCGCCGAAACGAATATCGAGGACTGGCGCGAAGCCCCCGGCCGGGACCTGTCGACGCCGATGTCGGTGAGCACCCAGCGCGCCACCGCCGCCGCGGCACGGGATGTCGCAGGTGTTCGCGACGACCACGTTGCCGACCACGGTGCACTGTTCCGTCGCGTCGAGCTGGATCTGGGCTCCTCCGTCGATCGCCGAACGCTCTCCACTGCCGAACGTGTCGATGCGGTCACCGCTGGCGGATCAGACCCAGGTCTGTTCGCCGACCTGTTCCAGTTCGCGCGGTACCTGATGATCGCGGGATCGCGTCCAGATGCCCTTCCGCTGAACCTTCAGGGAATCTGGAACGACCGACGTAACCCGCCCTGGTTCTGTAGCTTCACGACGAACATCAACGTCCAGATGAATTACTGGGTCGCCGGACCCGGAAACTTGGCGGAGTGCACTGAGCCCCTCATCAATTACGTCGAGTCGCTGGCCGAGGCGGGTCAGGTGACCGCGCGTGAGGTGTTCGGGTTCGCCGGATGGTGCGTCAACCACAACGCCGACATCTGGCGTTCGTCCTGGCCGATCGGTGCGGGACAGAACCGGCCAACGTGGTCTCTTGCCCCGACCTGCGGTATGTGGATGGCCTCCTGCATCGTCGATCACGAGGAGTTCTACCGGGACGATGATCTGGTGCGCGAGCGGATATTCCCTGTCATCGAAGGTGTGGCCACGTTCGCGCGGGACCTCCTGATGATCGATCCGACGACCAATCGTCGGGTGGTGGTTCCGTCCACCTCGCCGGAGAACTGCTACCTGGACAGCGCGGGGCAGGCTGTTGACGTCGACATCCAGACGACGTACGACCTCTGGCTGGTTCGGGAAACATTCGACAGCTACCTGAGACTGGCCAAGCGGTGCGGGATCGAGAACGATCTCACGACGACAGTCGCCGAACTCCGGGCAGAACTCGACGAGCCGCCGATCGGCTCGGATGGGCGTCTCCAGGAGTGGTCGCAGGAATACGGCGAGCCGGAACCGGGCCACCGGCACCTCTCTCATCTCTACGGCGTCTACCCCGGCCGAGAGGTTGACCCAGCGACCACCCCCGAACTCGCCGACGCCGCGTTGAAAAGCCTGCTGGGTCGAATGGCGGACGGCACCAATCCGCGCTCGGGATGGGGACACGCCTGGACGGGATGCCTGTTCGCTCGGTTGTTGGACAGTGAACGTGCCAAGTGGGTGCTCGATCACTTCCTCGAAGCCGGGTTGATCGGGCACGGTCTGAGCTACCGCTCATTGCGTGGGATTCATCAGATCGACGCGAACCTCGGATTCGGGGCAGCGGTGGCGGAGATGCTGCTGCAAAGTCACCGCGGGGTCATCCGCCCACTTCCAGCGTTGCCATCGGAGTGGACGAAAGGCCGGGTGCGTGGTCTTCGGGCAAGGGGAGGCGTCACGGTCGCGATCGAGTGGAGCGCTGATCGATGCACAGTAGAGCTCATCGCAGACCGAGACGGAAACTATCAACTATGCATGCCGAACACTTCCCATCGCATCGAGGAGATCACACTCTCCGCGGGGATCCCGTGGCGCGGGGTGTACCCCGGCCCAGCATGATCAACGGCGCCGTCACCGGGTTGCGTATGCTTCGGCCAGTTAATCTATCGCGCAGTAGGTCAGCCCGGAGGATCCATGAACGCACCGCAGCAATCCGCCGTGGGCGCTGCGGCGCCTCCGGCCTGGGCGCGACGGCCGGCGAACCTCGCCAGCGCGGTGATGGCGGAGCTTGTGGAGCGGATCGTGCGCGGCCTCCACCAGCCAGGTACACCTCTACCCCCCGAGCCCGCTCTCTGTGAGACCTTCTCGGTGAGCCGACCGGTCGTCCGCGAGGCAGTGAAGATGCTTCAGGAGAAGGGTTTGGTGCAAGTCCGGCACGGCGCCGGCACCACGGTGACCCCACCGGCGATGTGGAACATGCTCGACGGGCTGGTACTGGCGGCGAGCATCGAGAGGGACAAGAGTCTGGGTATCGTCGATGACCTCGTGGTCACCCGGCGGGTGCTGGAGTCGGACATGGCCAATGTCGCCGCCCAGCTGGCCACCGACGAAGTCATCGATGAGCTGCACTCACTGGTGGATCGGATGGACGATCTCGTGGACGACCGGGTCGCGTACCGTGAGCATGACCGTGCCTTCCACGACGTGATCATGCAGGTATCGGGTAACCGCCTCGCCCGGGCCGTGGTACGCAGCCTGCAGAGTCAGGTGGTCAACGCAGCGCAGTACATCGGTCAGCAGGAGCGTGGCATGCGGGTGAAGTCCAATCTCGGTCATCGCCGCATCTACGAGCGCATCGCGGACCACGACCGCGACGGTGCGGCGGAGGCGATGTTCGCACACATCACGAAAGCTTGGCTTCTCCGCCGCCGCGGTCCCGGTGCCCCGGTCCGCCTGGAGCGCTAATTCCTCGTCAAGGAACGTTGGTGTATACCAATGACGCTTCTCTGTTGGTCAAGCGGCCGTTGAGCCAGTGACGGCTGGGCAACGTCTCCTCCTTGTCATTGGATCGCGTTCAGGCTGATCGCCCGGGCTGCGGAGCCGGCAACCAGGCCACTCCATCGTGCCCTCGCAGTGAGAACGTACAGCGCCGGTCCAGCATCGTGCGGAACGCTCACCCGGTAGCTGACCCGAACACTGTCATGCGGTGGCACCACGGTCGGCGGCGGAGAGGTCAACGCGACATCCCAGCCGGCAGGCGCAGTGAGACCGATGCGGGGAGTGGCGAGAACCTGGCTTCCGGTGTTGTTGAGGGTCACGGCGACCTCGGCAGTCGTGCCGCCGGCCACCAGGTCCGGCGCGGTGACGGTGAGGCCCTGGGCGCCGTCGGCATGGTGAGCCTGGAACGTCTTCTGCAGTGGGAGGTCGCGTGACGACGCGCCTGCGAACACCGTGTAGGTGCCGGGCGCGACGTCCCAATTGTGCGCTGTGGTGTTCCAGTACGAAAGCGCCGAGGCCGACAGGGTCATGGTCACGCGTTCGCTCTGGCCGGGGGCCAGGCGGACCTTCTCGGTCGCGACCAGTCTGCGGGGTGGCTGGCTCACAGTGTCAGGGAACCCGAGGTAGACCTGCGGTGCCGCGGTTCCGGCGCGCGGCCCGGTGTTGGTCACCCGCAAGCTGACCTTGACGGCTCGGCCCGGGGTGGCGGATGTGGGTGCGACCTCCAGATCGGCGTAGTCGAAAGTGGTGTACGACAGGCCGAAACCGAACGGAAACAGCGGCTCGATGCGTTGCGCGTCGTACCACCGGTAGCCGACCTGCAGCTGTTCGGAATATTCGTACACACCGTCGGTGTGCGGGTAGCGCGGCGGGCTGTGGCAGCAGTCCTGCTCGAGGTTCACCGGGAACGTCACTGGCAACCTGCCAGACGGGTCTGCGTCGCCGAACAACAAGGCGGCCAAGGCGTTGCCGTTCTCCTCACCGGGATACCACATCTGCACCAGGGCGTGGACGTCTGAGACCCATGGCATCCGCACAGCGCCTCCGGTGTTCAAGACGACGACGGTGCGCGGGTTGGCCGCCTGGACCCTCTCGATGCGCTGGTTCTGGTCGCCGGGCAGGTCGATGTCGGCGCGGTCCTCGCCTTCCCTCTGGTCGGCGTGGGCGATGACCACCGCGACGTCCGCGTCGCGTGCGAGCTCCGCGGCCTGGTCGAGGTCCCTGCCGGTGGTGGTGGTCACCTGCACGCCGTCACCGACCCGATCCCGGATCCCTTTCAGTGGGCTGACCGTGTAGTACGGAACTACCCGCGAACTTCCGCCGCCGCCCGGGTGTGCGACGGCCGCATAGTCACCAATCACCGCGATCGAACGCAGCGACGACGTGTCCAGCGGTAGGACACTCCGGTCGTTCTTCAGCAGGACAGCACCCTGCTCGGCCACCGTGCGGGAGAACGCGCCATTGCGCTCGACCGCGACCGGCCTTGCTGGCACGCGGTCGTCGTCGAACATCTTCAGGCGGAACCTCATGGTGAGGATCCGACGCACCCGCTCGTCGATCAGTGCCTCGCTGACCTCGCCCTGCCGCACCAGGTCGGACAGTTGGTCGTACCACTTTCCCCACTCGCGGCCGGTGAACGACTGGTCAAGGCCGCCGTTGACCGAGCCGATCGCACTGGTGGTGGCGGCATAGTCGGAGCCGACCACTCCGTCAAAGCCCCATTCTCCTTCGAGGATCTCGCGGATCAGATAGGCGTTCTCGCAGTTGTGAACACCGTTGACCATGTTGTTGGCGCACATCACCGAGTACGCCTGCCCGTCTGTGGCGGCGATCTGCCAGGCGGGCAGGTAGATCTCCCGCATCGTCTGCTCGTCGACATTCGACGTGGTGCTGTGGCGGTCGAGCTCCTGGTTGTTCAGCGCGTAGTGCTTGAGCTGGGCCGCGACGTCCTGGCTCTGGAGGCCGCGGGACCAGGCGGCAGCCAGGTGTCCGGTGAGGTAGGGGTCCTCGCTGAAGTACTCGAAGTTCCGCCCACCCTGTGCCACCCGGACGATGTTCATCGCCGGGCCGTAGAGTACGTCGACGCCGCGGGCGCGGGCCTCCTCGCCAATCATCCGTCCGTACGCATGGGCCAGGTCAGGATCGAACGACGCGGCGAGGGACACGGTGGCCGGCAACGCTGTGGACGGCCCCAGCTTGCAGTTGTCCGGATAGATCTCTCCGAAGCAACTGTCCTTGACGCCGAGAGGGCCATCGGCCAACTGCAAGGGCGGTATACCCAGGCGTGGCACACCGGGGACGTAGCCGACCGAGTGCACGCCGCGTGGCCGGCCGACGCCGTACATCTGTTGGGTCTTCTCCTCCAACGTCAGCTGCGAGAGCAGGAGTTCGACGCGTTGCCCGATCGGCAGGGACGAGTCCAACCAGGGCCGGTCGTCCTGTGCCACGTCCGTGCTGACGCTCTCCGCGTGAGACCTCGGTGGTTCGACCGCGGCTGACATTGCGAGCAGGGCCAAGAACACCGTCGTCGTCAGTGCGGCGCACACACCGAATCGCCTGGATTCCATGGTTCATCCCTCCCACTCTGGTGCGACGCCGCGGACCAGGATCGTGATCGACGGGGATCCGAGGTCGGGATGGGTGGCGGTCACGCACACCCGCCCAGCACCACCGTCGACCGACCGGACCCAGACCGCGCCCACACCTCCCGCGTCGGCGAACGGGAAGGGGTTGTCGCCGATCAGATCCGCCGGACCAGTGAGCCGCAGGGTGACCGTGCCCCCCGCGTAGGGCCGCGGTGCCCCGTAACGGTCCACCGCGCGAAACACCACGCGGGTGGCGTCCGAGCCGTCGCCCGCGAGATTGTCGTCGTCGGCCACGAGGAGCAGCCGGTCACGCGTCTGATCGGCGGAGAAGGAACGGGACACGACGCGCCGGTCGCCGACGTAGCCGTCGATCCGTAGCTCCGGCGGTCGTTCGGCGGCGACGCCCCCGAGGTCGAGGAGCGACGGTGGATACCGAAGATGGGGGAACCGGTCCCGATCCGGGACGACAGTGGCATGGTGGCGACCGTCGAGGAGGACCTCGAGGCGGTCACAGTTCGACGCCACCAACGCCTCGGCACCCGGGCCCTCCGGCATGAGGTCACCGAAGTGCCAGAAGAAGGCGGGCTGGATCACCGGTCGAGTAGCCGGATCCACCTGTGCCTGGTAGATCGCCGCGCCCGGCTTGGGGACGCGGAAGACATCGACCACGCCCGACCATTTCAGCCGGTCGTACGTATTGGACCGGGCCGAGCTGTAGTCGAAAGCCGCCCAGGCGAGCACGCCGCAGTAGCGGTCGTTCGAGTTCGCGTGGTTGTGCACCTCGGCGTGGTAGAGCGCCTGCTGCTGCTGGACATCTGGTGGATCCGTACGCCGGTAGAACTGCTGGAAGCGCGGCCACTGGCCGACCGCCTCGGTGACGAGGTACGGACGGTCCTCGCGCGGCGGACGCAAGGTCGCGGTGCCCGAATAGTCGTTGAAACCGAAGACGTCGTGCTGGAAGTTCTCGGAAAGGTACCGCGGTCCATTCACCGCACCCGAGGTGGGACGCGTTCCGTCGTACGTCTTCGCGGCCTGCTCGGTGCGGGCGTAGAAGGCCGGATCATCGACGGACTCGTTGATGCGTACACCCCAGACCACCACCGAGGGACGGTTCCGGTCGCGGAGCACCATCTGCTCCACGTCGCGCAACGCGAGGTCCTGCCATGCCTGGTCACCGATGAAGTGCCAGCCCGGCATCTCCTCCCACACCAGCAGTCCCAGTTCGTCGCAGGCGTCGAGAAAGGCCGCGGACTGCGGGTAGTGGGAGCAGCGCACCATGATGCAGTTCAGTTCGTGTCGGAGTATCTCGGCGTCGCGTCGTTGGACCCGCGCGGGCATCGCGAAACCGCTGTACGGATGGAGCTCGTGGCGGTTCAGTCCGAACAGCGGGAGCCTGCGACCGTTGAGGAAGAATCCATCCATCTCGAATCGCGCGTCGCGGAATCCGAGACGGGCTCGGTGCTCGTGCACCGGCTGCGGAGGAATCGAAAGCACGGTCTCGACGTCATGCAGGTGCGGGGCGTCGACATCCCACAGCGCGATGGTCCCGAGGTCGGGGAGCGTGAGGTGCACCGTGGCCTCACCGGGGCGTGCGATCTCGACTGCGGTGGAGTCGCGGGCGACGACGCGTGAACCCTGCCGCAAGGTGACGTCCACGCGCACGGGCCGCGCGGGAGCTACTGCAGCGTCGATCGTGCAGATCACGTCGACGCGACGATCGGCGTCAAGGACATTCACCGGCTTGGCGAACACGTCCTTGACGAAGATCTGCGGTACCGCCCGCAGGGTGACGGGACGGACGACTCCACCGGGTTGGAGAAAGTCCGGGCTAGGGGCGCCGGCTGGGTCGCCCGAGGGCGGCACCTGGAGCCAGCGTGAGTCGACGGCCAGTGCCAGCACGTTTCCGCGCTGTTTCACGTGATCTGTGATCTCACGGCTGAAGGGAAGGTAGCCGCCAGAGTGTCGCTCGAGTTCGCTGCCGTTGAGGTACGGCGTCGCGACTACGTTGACCGCCTCGAAGTCGAGGAACAGTCGATGGCCGAGCAGGTCGGGAGGTACGTCGAAGTGGCGACGGTAGACGAAGACCTCCTCCCACGGTGAGCTTTCCCATCTGCGCCAGGAGAGATCGACCACCGTGTGGGGGACGGCTACCCGCGCGAACTGCGTGTCGTCGAAGCCAGGGCTAGTGCTCCCTGGCGTGAGACGGCCGCCGAACAGCCAGTTCCGGTTCATCGACAGGATCCGCGCGGCTCCGCCGTAGGTTTGGTAGGACGTGGACGCCGCGGAAGCCGGCCGAGTCTCGGCACCGCCGAGAAGCGACCAACCTGCAAGAGCGCCGCCTCCGGCGAGCGTCGCCTCGAGGAAACGCCGGCGATCGAGCTGAGCAAACCCGGGATTGCCTGTCACGCCTAGCTCCTTTCACTGAGCTTGATCGCGGTCACCGAGTGCGCGGGGAACGTGTAGGTGAACCCTCCATGCCCGACGGCGACCGTCCGGGTGGTGAGCCGGACCGTGTCGGGGCGGGTCGGGGTGTTGTACGACAGGTAGCTCGGACCGTTGACCGTCCACACCTCGGCTGCGGAACCGTGCCGGTAGCCGACCGGATCCACGCGGGCCGTCACGTCCTGATGGGCGTCGCGGTTGATGACGATCAGGTACAGCTGTCGGCGGTCGTCCGTGCCGGCGAGCGCGGTCACCGCCTGCAGGTGGTCACCGTTCTGCAGCATGTGTACCGGCGAGTCGACCACCTGGCTCGCCACGAGCGTGCCGCCCATCATCTGGGTGAACAGGGTGAAGACGTGGGCCTGTCCCTGCGGAACCGTCTCGGGCCCGGGGCCCGCGATGATCGCGTTGTCCGGGGCGCCGACCGCCGTCGAGCCCTCCGGTGGTTCGGCGAAGACGTAGTCGACGAGGGTGTGCCGCATCGCGACCGACACTCCGCCGAGGTCGATGAGCTCGCGCAGCAGTTCGGCGTTGTAGAGACCCTGGTCGAGCGAGCGGTGGTAATGCTCCACTCCCTGTGGGTTACTTCGTGCGAGATGGCCGTACTCCGACACCACGATCGAGACGTCCTCGGCCCGTTCACCGGCGTACGTCCTGATCCGTTCCTGCGCAGCAGCGACCACCGCGGATCGGTTGTCCGCCTGCGCGAGGAACTGTGCACGAAACTCCTCGACGGGCAGGTCGTTCGACAGCTGGTTGGGGCCGACGTAGGGATGTTGCACCACGCAGTCGTACGCATGCTCGGACCCCATCGCGGCAAGGAATCCGACCGTCGGCATCGCCGAGCACACCTGGATGTCGGGGTTGACCGCCTTCATCTCGCGGTAGAAGTCGACGAAGCCGTCGTGCGGTCCGGAGGTGTAGGTGAGCGTGATGACGGCATCCTCGGCGGGGATGTTGCCGTGCGCGCCGTCGCCGAAGGTGATCTTTCCGGTGTCGCGGTCCAGCTCGTAGACATCCTCTGTGCCGGCCGAGTCGAGGTCGGTGACCTGACGCCACTCCTGACCATCGACAAGAACGGTCTGGCCGGACGTCGCGACCGGTGGGTACTTCGCGTACTTCACCTGTCCGGCGGCGCCGTTGCTGACGGCGGCGTTCGGGCCGTGATCGTCGTAGGTCGCGACCGGTTGGCGTTCGAACCGCGTCGAGCCGCCGAACGCATAGAGCTCGTGCGTCGACGCCGCACTTTCGCCGGAGCGCCAGTACTCCTGAGCGGCGAGATCAGGCTCGTTGGCGACCTCCCAGTACGGAATGTCGTACGGCGCGGGATGACCGTTGTCGGCGCGGACGTCGGCCCAGGCCGTGCCACCACCAGGGTTGGACCCGGCCGGCGCAGTCATGTACTCCACCCAGTCGGCGGCCTCCCGGGCGTCGCCGGTGGCGAAGTTGACCACGATGCTGCCGGCGGCGTCGAGCTGTTCGAGGAACTGGCCGAACTCGTCGGGACCGAATTCCGCGGTCAGTGGCTCACCGAAGGACGCCGTGCCGTGAGGGCTCCGCTCGCGTTGCCCGACGGGGCCGACTGCGCGCTTCCAGCGCAAGGTGTTCGCGATCGTGCCGCCCGGGTAGCGGACCGCTGTCACTCCGGCCGCGCGGGTCTGGGCGACGAGCCCTGGATACGCGCGGTGCTGGTCGCTGTCCCACATCCCGAAGCCGTCGTAGGCGTAGCGGTGGTTGACGCCGTAGAGCAGCGGGCTGATCGCACCCCTGGCCCGTGCCGGTTCGACGACGATCCGGGTCCGCGGGTCTTGTGTGGCGTCGACCGTGGCGTCGCCGGTGGGGGTATTTCGCTCGCCCACGCCGACCACTGCATGGGCGGTGGAGGCCAGGAGCACGACGGCGACAGCGGCGATGCCGGCCGCCCTCCGGAAGTTGCGGGACAGGCCCGTGGGGGAATGACGACTGTCGACCTTGCTCGGCTCGGCCATCTCTTCCGATCCCTTCTGCGTGGCGCGGCCCGAGCCCGAGGTGCGGACGTGCTCGGGTGCTGCGCGCTCTCGCAGGTCACTGTTTGACGGCGCCTGCGATCCCTTCGACGAAATAGCGTTGGAGCAACAGGAAGACGACGATGACGGGCAGCAGGCTGATCGTGCTGGCGGCGTTCATCTGGGCATAGTTGGTGAAGTTCTCGCCCTGGAAGGAGTAGACCGCCACTGCGAGGGTGCGCAGCTCTGGCTGGCTCAACGTGAGCACAAGAGGCAGGAGGAAGTCGTTCCAGCTGGCGATGAACTGCAGGATGATCACGGTGGCCGTCACGGGCTTTGCCAGTGGCAGGAAGATCCGGAAGAACACTGTGAAGAAGCCGGCGCCGTCGATCGTGGCCGACTCCTCCAACTCCTTGGGAAGCTGGCGGAAATAGCCGGCATAGAGCAGCAGCTGGATGATGTGGGCCTGCCCACTCTCGGCGAGGACAATGCCGAACAGCGTGCCGTCGAGATTCAGCTTCGTGATCAGGTCGAAGATCGGAATGATCGTGTAGCCCTGGGGAAGGAACACCAGCGCGGCCAGAGCCGCGAACAGTATCTTGCGGCCGGGAAAGGCGTACCTCCCCAAGGCATAGCCCATGGTCGCGGTGGTGAACACCACGATGGCCACCCCCGAGACCGACACGATGACCGTGTTGATGAAGTACCTTCCGATCTCCGCGTCGACCCAGGCATCGGTGTAGTTGTTCCAGAACCACTTGGTAGGGAAGAGTCCGAGCCCGGCGAACACCTTTCCGTTCGGACGCACCGACGCCGACATCATCCACAGAAACGGATAGATCCACACCAGCGCGATGGGTGTGAGGATCGCGTAGGTCAGCAGCCTCCGGCCGCGCCCCCGGGACACGCCGCCGCGGGGCATGTGCCACCAGCGCCTCGTCGACGTATCCGGACGTGTGTCCGGCGAGGAACGGGCCCAGACGTCTCGTGTCGTTGTCATGACGCTCCCGCCAGGCCGGCGCCGCGACGGAACTTGCGTGCGGTGAAGATCTGTGCGACGGCGAGGATGATCAGCAGGATTCCGAACAGCACGCCGGCCGCCGAGGCGTATCCGAGACGCTGAATCGATACCTGCCCCTGGGCGCCGAAGGCCATCCGGTAGATGTAGAGCTCCATCACCTCGGTGGAGAAGTACGGCCCGCCGTGGGTCAGCGCCTGCATGAACGCGAACACCTGCATATTCCCCACCAGCACAATGAGCGCGATGACGACCGCGAACGGCGTCAGCATCGGTGCGGTGATCGAGATCGTGCGCCGCCACCATCCAGCCCCGTCGACCTGTGCGGCTTCGTACAACTCGTTCGGGATGGTCTGCAATCCGGCCAGCCAGTAGATCATCGGCTGCCCGAGCCACTTCCACACGAACAGCCCGATCGCCGTCCACATCACCGTCCGGGTGTCGGCGAGGAAACCGATCGGTTCCTCGATCGCGCCGAGCGCCCGCAGCGCCTGGTTCGCCGGCCCGTTGAAGCTGGAGAACACCATGCTCATGACGATGCTGACGATCGCGGTCGTCGTGACCACCGGAATGAAGAAGAGCGTCCGGAACAACGGTGCCAGCCGGAGCGCCCGGTCGTTGAGGACGATCGCGAGTAGGAGTGACAGGAACAACTCGATCGGGGTCGCTACACCGGCGAACCACAGCGAGCGGGCGAAGGCGTTCCAGAAGTACTCGTCGGCCATCAGCTCGCGGAAGTTCTGCAAGCCGACAAAGTACTTCGCCGCGTCGACTCCGCTCCAGTCGAAGAACGCGTAGTACCACGACATGACAAGCGGATAGAAGGAGAACATCACAATGAGGATGAACCCCGGAACCATCAGCAGGTAGACCGCCCACGCGGCCCGGATCCGCTGTGTGAGCGAGGACCTGCTCATTGTTCGTACAACGCGGTGTAGGGCTTGCGTGGATCCCAGTCGGAGAAGACCCAGTCGTCCCGGTCGACGTCCGCGCCGCGCGACCTGGCCTTCGCGATCGCATCGTCCAGTGACTTTTCCAGCCGGTCTTCCATCTGCCGCATCGCGGCTTCGACACCGTCCTTGATCTGGCCGGTGTAGAGACCGACGAGAGTGTCACTGAAAGTCGGTGTGGCCGGGACCTGGGCTTCGTACACCTTCGCCACGTCGGGGTTCCGCGCGGCGGGTTCGGGGCGCAACACGGTGTGCTTTGTCCCGAGCTCGAGTGCCTTACGCTGCAGAGGATCGGGATCGAGTTCGTGGATGGCATCGGGGAGCGCGGGCGGGTCGGCCGCACCGATGCGTAGACCGATCTGCACTTGCCCGGCGGCCGTGGTGAGATAGGCCATGATGTCGCCGATGACCGCGGTGAGCTTGGACTTGCTCGAGTAGACGTAGTTGTTCGAACCCCCAGGACCGTGAGTCGACGGCCAGATGTCATTCGGGTCCTGTTGCGGAGGCAGGTTGAGGCCGAGCCGGAACTCCGGGTTCTCCTCCTGCCAGGGGACGATGTTCCACGGGCCTTGCATCATGATCCCGGCCTGTCCCAGGGGCATCCGCGCCCTGGCGCCTGGCGCGTCGAGGTTGATCGAGTCCGGATGGGCGCTGCCGTCGGACTTGATCGCCAATATCAGCTCGATCGCCTCGATCACTGCCGGGTTGGTGACGTTGAACTTGCCGGTGCGCAGGTCGACACCTTCGGCGCCACCGTGCACACCAGCCATCTCACACATCGCGTTGATTGGGGTGGAGAGGCCTCCTGGCTGGGCGAGCCCGAAGATGGTGCCGTAGTAACTTCCGGCGCCCTGCTTGGTGATTTGCTTGGCGACCTCGCGGAACTGCTGCCAGGTGAGGACTTCCGTACCCAGGTCGGCGTCGAGTCCCCTGGCCAGGTCGGCGTTGAAGAGCAGCAGCGTGTTGATCCGTTGCTGCCCGGTCAGCGGCAGGGCGTACGTCTTTCCACCGAAGTCGGTGACGCCGTCGGCGAACGCACCCGCCGGAAAGCGCTCCTTGACAGCCGAGAAGTCGGGAACGATGTCGTCGTACGCACCGATCCAACGATTCGACACGGCCATGCCCATGGTGATCTGGACCGGCAACTGGAACACGTCGGGTGCCGTGCCGTTGCGCACGCCGAGGGTGACCACCTCGGTGATCTGGTTCCAGTTCGTCCCTTCGTAGCGGACGCTGATGTTCTTGTGCTTCTCTTCGTACACCGGGAAGAAGTCTTCGAAGAACCGTGCCTTCATGTCGCCGGAGTCCATCCAGCGCAGCTCCACGTCACCCGTTGGCAGCGTGCCCGCCGGGTCGGGGATTCGAATCGTCCCGGTCGGCCTTTGAGAGTCCGGCGAACCACCCGTGCCGCTGGTGGTTCCGGAGGTGTCGACGCATGATGCGGCGCCGATGCCGGTGCCGGCCACGCCCAGGAGGGTCAGCATGCGGCGACGTGAGAGTGATCGCGTGTGCTCTTGTTCGTGGTGTAGTGCGCCTTGCTCGGTGAGACCGTCGCTTCGAGATGGATGATGCATGATCCCTCCATCGGCTACGAGCAGCGTTTGCTGGTGACTCTCTTTCGTTGCTTCGTCCTCCCGGCCGGGCCTCCGCTCGGATACCCGGCGAGCAGCTCGGATTGGCGGAGAACCAGCGCGACCCCTCCACGTGCGGCTCCTAGCTCGCCGAGGCTGGCGGTCCGAAAAGACAGCCGGCGGCGCACCTGGCGGTGGGCGTATGCCTGGATTGCCTCCCAGGCAGGGTCGAGGAGCGGCTGCCCCGCGGCAGCGAGCTCCCCTCCGATGACGATGGCTTCCGGGTTGAGGACATTGCAGGAGGCCGCGAGGACCCGCCCGATCCGCTCGCCCGCTGTGGCGAAGACGGCATTGACGTCGGGGTCGCCTGCACGTAGTCGTCCGAGCACTCCGTCGAGATCGCGAGAGTGGCACTGCTCCAGCACCGCACCGAGCGACACGTAGCGCTCCAGGCATCCGCGACCCCCGCACCAACAGGCAAGTCCCTGCGGATCGACCGACACATGCCCAACCTCGCCAGCGCCGCCGTCGGCACCAGCGAAGAGGTGCCCACCGAGGATGAGTCCACCGCCGACGCCGTACGACAGCCGCACGTAGAGGACGTTCTGGATGCCCGTGGCGCTGCCCCAGATGGCCTCTGCGAGTGCGGCAAGGCGCGTGTTGTTGTCGACAAAGATGGGGACGTCGAACCGTTCGGCAAGCATGCGGTGAACCAGGTCCGTGCGGCCCGGTCGCGATCGGGCCGCCCCTGCTGCTGACCCGGCCACCGGACCGACGACGCCGACCCCGACACCGCCCAGGGCGGCGAGCGATATCGCGGAGTTCGACGTGAGGTCATCGACCAGTCTGAGTGCGAGCTCCACTCTGCGCCGCCAGGACGTCTTCTCGGCGCAGGGTGCTCCGCGTGAGGCGACAACCTCGTGCGCAACGTTCACGATGACGACGTGCGTACGCCGGTGGCCGAGGTCGATTCCGACCGCCAGTCCACCGGACTTGTTCAACGCCAGGACGCCGGCGGGGCGTCCACGCCTGCGCTGGGAAGCGGTGACCTCGGTGACCTCGACTACCGCGCCGATGGCAATCAGGTGCCGGACGATTGCCGACAGGGTGGTTCGAGACAAGCCGGTGATGTCCTCGAGCTGTGCCCGTCCGAGCGCGCCACGCGTGCGCAGGGCTGCAAGAACTCGCTCCTCGTGGCTCTCCCGGAGCAGCCGCAGCACCGTGGGACGGTCCTCACTCATGTCAGCACTGTGCACCGATCATGTATTTATGTCAATACTCAAGCATATTGCACTGGCGGCCGCGAACGACTTGTGCCGCCGACCTCCCACATGCCACACACGCCGAACAATGGTGGGGCGGCGGTCTCAAGCTCGTCGACAAGGTTCTGCGGCCTATCGCCGTTGCATGGGCGGATGCCGCGTGGCAATATGCTTCGAATGCCAGTGGTGGTTTCCGACCCCGTGCGAGAGCATTTCGAGTCTGCCCTCGCCTCGCTGGTCCGCAAGCTCGAGTCCGACCCCACGGTCGTGGCCGCGATGCTCTTCGGCAGCCTGGCCTATGCCACGGTGTGGGAGCGCTCCGACATCGACCTGGTCATCGTCCGCGATGACCGAAAGGCTCGGAGTGGCTCGGAGAGCGTGCCCTTGACCGAGCAGGGCGTGCTCATCAACGCCTCCGTCATGACTCGCGCCGAGTTCCGGCGCAGGATCCAGTCAGCTACCGGGGCCTTCATGTCGATGAATTCCCTGGGCCGGATCCTGTTCACCCGCGACGAGGGCCTGCGCCGCGTGTTCGAGGACGCGCGCATCCTCGGTGAGCACGACCGGCGGGTTGCCCTGCTGCGCAGCGCCGCTGGCGTGGTCCCGTTGCTGGACAAGACGGAGAAGTGGCTGGAGGTCGCGGACGACCCGCACTACGCGGCCGTGTGGCTGATGGACGCGGTGCGGGCGCTGGCCGTCGTCGAGGTGCTCCTCCGGGGCGAGATTCCCAACCGGGAGGCGCTGGTCCGGGCTCTGGAGCTGAACCCCGCCTTCTTCGAGAGCGCCTACACCCGCTTCCTGGGCGCACCGCCCACGCGCGACTCGGTGCGTACGGAACTGGACCGCGTCGACGACTATCTGGTCTCGCGCCAGGAAGAGCTGTTCGGGCTCCTACTCGACTACTTCCGCGAGGAGGCGACGATCCGCTCCCTGACCGAGATCAGCGCTACTTTCGAGCGCGAGTACGGGATCGGCTTCGCCGCCTACCTCGCCTGCCCGTGGCTTGCCGCCCACGGGGTGCTGGTGCCGGCCTCGGTGCCCTATCACCTGACCGAGCACAGCCGGGTCGAGCTCGAGGCCCAGGCCTACCTGATCCCCGGCTGATGGAGGCTTCCCCACGCACCGAGATCTCGATCCGGGGTGCGCGCGAGCACAACCTCAAGAACATCACCGTCGACATCCCCCGCGACCAGCTGGTGGTGCTGACCGGGCTTTCCGGATCGGGTAAGTCTTCGCTCGCCTTCGACACGCTCTACGCGGAGGGGCAGCGCCGCTATATGGAGTCGCTGTCCACCTTCGCGAAGCGCTTCATCGCCCAGGTACGCAAGCCCGAGGTCGACTTCGTCCTCGGGCTCTCGCCCGTCATCTCGATCGAGCAGCGGACCTCGACCGCCAACCCGCGCTCGACCGTGGGCACCATGACGGACGTCAGCAACTACCTCAACCTCCTCTACGCGACCGCAGCCGACGCCCACTGCCCGCGCTGCGGTCGGGGGGTGCCGGTGCTCTCCCCGGGCCGTGTCGTGGAGCGCGTTCTGGCTCTGCCGGCGGGCACGCCCGTTGACGTGCGCGCGCCCGTCTATCCGGTCTACGGCGAGGACCAGCGCTTCGTCCTCACCGAGTTGCGGCGCAAGGGCTACCGCCACCTCGTCGCCGACGGCCGCGAGCTGGACCTGGCCGAGGACCTCGAGCTGCCCGACCAGGAGTTCGCTGCTCTCGAGGTCGTCTGCGACCGTCTCAGCGTGCACCGTGGGGCGGAGCGGCAGCTGCTCACCGCCGTGCGCGATGCCCTGGTCACGGGCGAGAACTTCGTTCGGATTGTGCCCACCGCTCCGGCGGCGCTCGAGCTCGGCTGCCCGGAGCACGGGTTCGTCGCCTCCGACCTGGCCCATCAGCTGTTCATGTTCAACAACCCGGCCGTCGCCTGCCGCACCTGCTCCGGGCTGGGCACCTACCTTCAGGTGCACCGGGACCTGCTCATACCCGACCCAGGCAGGAGCATCCGCAAGGGCTGCTTCTCGACCATCACCTATGACGCCGAGACCTGGTTCTCGCGCATGCTCTACAGCCTGGCCATGCGCTACAGCTTCGACCTCGACACCCCCTTCGCCGACCTGCCCGGGCCGGCCCAGGACGTACTTCTCCACGGCACCCGTGGTGTCCGCATCCCGCTGCTGCGCCCTCCCGAGGCGCTGCGCCGGGACCGGGGCTTCGACCGCGACGGGCTGGAGATGGCGTTCGACGGTGTCCAGGGCCACATCGAGCGCTCCTATCGCGCCTACCGCCAGCGCTCCGACACGCGCAGGGAGATGGACGAGTGGCTGCGCCGGGTGATGGTGGAGATGACCTGCCCCGACTGCCGGGGCGCCCGCCTGCGTCCCTCACGCCAGCTGTTCAAAATCGGGGGGCGTACGCTGCACGAGCTCGGCGGTCTGAACTTCGTCGAGCTGCTGCAGGCGTTGCGCTCTCTGCCGCCGCCGCGCCGGGGTGGTAGCGCGGCCGGGCACGTGCTGGACGAGATCACCGGCCGCCTCGAGCTCCTCGTCGGCATCGGTCTCGACTACCTCGACTTCAACCGCCGATCGAGCACCCTTTCGGGCGGGGAGTCGCAGCGCATCCGGCTCTCGACCCAGATCGGATCGGGCCTGATGGGCATGCTCTACGTGCTCGACGAGCCCACCATCGGCCTCCATCCTCGTGACGCGGGGAGGATGGTGGCCATGCTCCGCCGGCTGCGCGACCTGGGCAACACGGTGGTCGTCGTCGAGCATGACGAGGACATGATCCGAGCCGCCGACCACCTGGTCGAGCTGGGGCCCGGGGCGGGCGTACACGGAGGGGAGGTCGTCGCTCAGGGCAACCTGGCCGACCTCCTTGCCTGCGAGCGGTCCCCGACTGGACAGTTCCTCTCTGGCGGCCGCTCGATCCCGATGCCGAGCATGCGGCGGCGGCCGGATGGGCGCCGGCTTGTGGTCCGCGGCGCCCGCGAGAACAACCTCCGTGGCATCGACGTGGAGTTCCCTCTCGGCCTCCTCGTGTGCGTGACCGGGGTCTCCGGGTCAGGCAAGAGCACCCTGGTCAACGACATCCTCTACCAGCGCCTGCGTAACCTGATGATCGATCCCCGACAGCTCTACGGCCTCCACGACCGCATCGACGGGCTCGAGCATCTCTCGGGCGTGGTCGACATCGACCAGTCGCCGATCGGGCGCACCCCGCGCTCCAACCCGGCCACGTACCTCGGTTTCTACACCGCCATCCGTGAGCTGTTCGCGGCCACGCCCGAGGCGCGAAACCGCGAGTACGGACCCGGCCACTTCAGCTTCAACGTCAAGGGAGGCCGCTGCCCCGACTGCGCGGGTACCGGCACCGTGCTCACCCAGCTGCACTTCATGCCCGACACCGAGACCCCGTGCGAGGCCTGCCGCGGCACCCGCTTCAACGCCGAGACGCTGGAGGTGACGCACGAGGGGAAGTCGATCGCCGAGGTGCTGGACCTGTCCGTCGAGGAGGCGCTGGACTTCTTCGCCGGCCACCGCCCGATCGTGCGCAAGCTGGCGCTGCTGGACCAGCTCGGCCTCGGCTACCTGACGCTGGGCCAGTCCGCCACCACACTCTCCGGAGGCGAGGCGCAGCGGCTCAAGCTTGCCCTGGAGCTGTCCAAGCTGCAGCGCGGCCGACACACCGTCTACATCCTCGACGAGCCCACCACCGGCCTCCACCTGGCCGACATCGCGCGGCTTCTGGACTGCCTCAACCGGCTGGTCGATACGGGGCACACGGTCCTCGTGATCGAGCATCACATGGACGTGGTGAAGCATGCCGACCACGTCATCGACCTCGGCCCCGATGGCGGGCACCTGGGAGGCCGGGTGGTTGCCGCAGGCACGCCCGAGGAGATCGCGGCCCACCCCGCGTCGTTCACCGGCCGCTGGCTGCGCAGCCACCTGGATAGCAGCGACTCTCCCACAGACGTCTGAGGCGACGAGAGATGAGACCGTCGCTCCGATCCCCCAAGCATCTCCAGTCTGGTCCATGGCCGGCGAATCGTGTACGCCGGAGAACGTAGTGCATGCTGCGTCGTCCGAGGAATGCGCTCGCAGACGGGGTGCGTCAGAGTCATGTCATGACAGAGCGTCCCTTCCGTTTCGGCATCGTCGGCGTACCGGCTGACCTGCCGTCTATGACATCGCTCGCTCGCCGTGTCGAGGGCCTCGGCTACGACACTCTGGTGTCGCCCGACCCACAGGGTGAACTCGACCCGATGACCACGCTGGCCGCTGCCGCGGCCGTCACCACCACCCTGCACGTCGGCACCTTCGTCGCGGTGGAACGGTTCCGTGAGCGCCGGATGCTCGCGTGGCAGGCGCGCTCGCTGACTTCCCTGACCAATGGGCGGTTCGAACTCGGACTCGGCACGGGGCGTCCTGACGCCGCGACACGCAGCGCCGAGATGGGCCGAGAATTCGGCTCCGCCGGGGCACGGGTCGAGCGCCTGGGCAGGACGCTTGCCTATCTACGTCAGCAGCCTGGACGACCGAAGCTGTTGGCCGCTGCGTCCGGGCCCAGGATGCTCACTCTCGCGGCGCGGGAAGCCGACACCGTCACCATGGCATGGGGGCCTCGCACGTCCGAAGGAGAGGCAAGGGTTTTCATAGACCGGTTCCGCGAGGCCGCTGGCGCCCGGATGAGTGAGATCGAGCTCGCGGCGAACCTGCTGGCGGTCGGCGATGACCCGGCGCCCTGGCTGGAGCGGTTTACGGGCGTAGGAGTGGCCGAGCTCGTCGCCGGTGGGGCTGTGACGGTCCTGCCCGGGCCGGCCCGGCAGGGCGCGGACACGTTGCTGCGTTGGCGGGACGAGCTCGGGATCTCCTACATCACCATCAACGCCGGCTACGTCGACTCCTTCGCGCCGGTGGTCGAGTTGCTCAAGAACCCTTAGCTCGAGGGGCGCGCCGGTTCAGCGCGCCGACTCGATCGCCGCCCACCGGCGTTGGTCGACGCTGTCGACGGCGAGCTCGGCGGACACCTCGCATGCGAGGCCACCGAGTGACGCCCGACGGCTTCCGCCCGGTGATGTGGGCACCTCAGTCCGAAAGTGAAACGGTGGGACGCGCAGCGAAGTCCGCAGAGCCGCCCTACTGCCGATAGGACGGTGCGGACTGCCAATCGGCACGGGTCAGGGCGTACTCGACCAGGTCGTGCTCGGCTCCGTCGACATCGTCCAGACGCTGGAAACTCTGGACGAGGGTCAGACCGGCCTTTTCCATGACGCGCCGGGAGCCGTGGTTGACCGCCATGGCTTCTGCGAAGACCCGCTCCACACCGAGCTCGGTGAAGCCCTTGCGGATCAGCGCGACCGAGCCCTCGGTTGCGTACCCCTGGCCCCACGCTGACCTGCGCAGGCGGTACCCGAGCTCGATCTCGCCCTCGCGGGGCTCGGGCCGACGGGGCCGGAAGAGGAACCAGCCGAGGAAGCCTCCGGTGGCCCTGTGTTCGGCCACCCAGTATCCGAAGCCCTCGAACCGCTGGTAGTAGCCGAGGAGCATGGGCAGGATCCGGTCACGGATCTCCGCGCGGGCCGTTGGCCGTTCACCGGTGATGTGCCGCATGACCTCGGGGCTGCCGTGGAGTTCGGCCAGGTCGCCCTCGTCGGCCTCGGTGAAGCGCCGCAACCTCAGACGGGGGGTCTCCAGGAAGATCGACATTCTCCGATCGTCCCAGGAGGGTCGATCAGAGCAACAAGGCCGGAGCTGATCGAACGCGCGCTGGACGTCGGAGTCCCGGTTGAGGTGGTCAGGACGAGGCGGGCGTGGTGGCTCAGCGGAGATGACGATCCGGCGGGAAACTCCCGTATACGCCCCGTGGCGTAGCCGGAGATACGTTCAGGTGGCGATGCCCCGGCTCGCCCCGGAACGCAAGGCTGGAACGTGTGGGTGAACGCTCGGCTCCACCGCGCACCCCGCACACCGCACCTCGCGCACGATTCCGGCCCTGGAAAGGATTGACGAGCCATGATGATCACCCGTCGGCGTGTGCTGATGGTCGCGGGCGGCCTCGCGGCGGCGGCCGCCGCACCCGCGACCGCCCGGGCCGACTCTGGGAGCATCGAAGCATGGATCGCCGCGAACGCGGCCGGTCTCGACACCGTCGACCCGCATGCTCCGCTGGTCGACCTGCGGGTGTTGAAGAGCAACGTCGACGGAGTACGTCTCGTCGGGCTCGGTGAACCGGCCCACAACCTCGCGGAGATCACCACCCTGAAGCACCGCGTGCTGCGGCTGCTGGTCGAGCAGCTCGGCTTCCGTACCGTGATCTGGGAGGACGACTGGTCCCTCGGCCTGCTGATCGATGACTACCTATGCACCGGTGAGGGCGACCTCGACGCCCTGGTGCAGGAAATGAGCTACGGCGCCTGGCGAAACCGCGAGGTGGTCGAGGTGTTGACCTGGCTACGCGGCTACAACCTCACCCACCCGCACAACCGGGTGCACTTCGTGGGTGCCGAGCATTACGGCACCCGGGCGTTCGTCTACGACCGGCTCTCCCGGTACATCGCCGAGACCGCACCTGAGTTACACGCCGAAGCCGCTGGCCTGATCCAGGCATTGCGGCCCGATCCGGCGAAGCCGATCGGTGAGCACGCCTGGTGGTTCTTCGAGGAGGCAGGCCAGGAGGTGCAGCAAACCTATCTGCGCCGAGCCGCACGGCTCAGGGCTCTGGTGAACCGAATCCACCGGCCCGCGGGCGACCGCGACTACTCGCTCGCCTACCAGACGGCACGGCAGATCGAGGCGTTCTACACCCACTACAGCCTCGATGAGACCGAGATCCCGTCTTACCGGGACGCCGGATCGGCCCAGACGATTCGCTGGTGGCTCGCACACTCCGGCACTCGGACTGCCTACTGGGCCGCCGCGCCGCACACGTCTCGCGCGGCCGAGGTGCAGCTCACGGCGCCGGCAGGTACGACGGCCTACGCCCCGGTCGGGTCACACCTCGCCCGATGGTACGGCGATCGCTATCGGGTGATCGGATTCGCGTTCGACCACGGAACCTATCCGACCAACGACGGGGCCATCACGCTGCCCGAACCGCTGCCTGAGTGGTACGAACGACGGTTCCATGACCTCACCCACGAGCAATCCGCCCTCGACCTGCGGCGCCGGGGCGCACCCGGCCCGGTCCGGGACTGGCTGTCGGCACCGTTCCGAACCCGCGGCTACCCAGAGGCCGGCGAAGCCTCGTCCGCGACCGGGGGCACGCTGGCGGAGTGGTACGACGTGGTCATCCACCGCCACGTCGTGACGCCGGTCGACCCCTATCCCTAGAAGATGGTCATGCCGGGAGCCACGCCGCGCGCGAGGATGACCATGGAGTGCTACGTGGAGCGCCCGCCGTTGCCGGGACTGGCGGGTGTCGTGCGGACAGTCTGGATCCAGCGCACCGGTGAGGCGGTGTACGTGCAACGGCACCTGCCCACGGGCGGCGTCGAGATCCACTTTCCGATCGGTGGTCCTCCCCAGCTGGTTGGCCCGCTGACCCGTCCGGCGATCGAGGTCATTCCGGCGCACACCACCATCGTGGGTGTGCGGTTCCATCCGGGGACCGCGCCGCCCCTTCCGACGGTGCTCGACGACCTGGTGGATCAGCGCCTGGGCTTGGCGGAGCTGTGGCGAGGTTCGGTGGACCGCCTCGTGGAGGCGGTCGCCCGGGCCGGGACGCCCGAGCGGGCGCTCATGTTTGTGCAGGCCCACCTCCTGCAGGAGTTTCGACGTACGGTCCGCGTGGATCCGCTGGTGGGCGAAGCCGTGAAGGCACTGATGCCCTGGCACCCGGTCAACATCGACACCCTGGCCACCCACCTGGCACTCTCCGCGAGCCAGCTGCGCCGACGCTGCCTGCACGCGGTGGGGGTGAGCCCCAAGGTCCTCCAGCGGACGTTGCGATTTCAGGGATTTCTGGCGCTGGCCCAGGCCGGCGCCACAGCCACGGGTCGGCGTGGTGCCGACGGCATGGCAGGACTCGCGATCGACGTGGGGTACGCCGACCAAGCACACCTCAGCCGAGAATGCCTCCGGCTGACTGGCCTCACCCCGAGCGCGCTCCTCGGCGGCGACCTCGACCGGTGCGCCTGTGGCCATGACCACTCCGCCTCCTTCCAGCCCTTCCTTGCCAACCGGAGCAGGCCGCTCCTACGAGTCTGAGCCTGCGCGATTCGTTCAAGACCCGTCGGCTGGCAGCTCATAGCGTGAAGCTCATGCCCGACCTGGCCGAGTTCGCCAATTCGCTCGACGGCGAGTTGTTCAGCCCTGACTCGTCGGGCTACGAAGCGATCCGCGTCCCGGTCAACGTCGTCTACCGGGAGGTGCGTCCCCGGCACGTCGTCCTGTGCCGCTCGGTCTCGGACGTCACCCGCGCGATGGCGTACGCGACAGCCACCGGGGACCGCATCGCCACTCGTGGCGGGGGACACTGCTTCGCGGGCCGATCGTCGACCGACGGGATCGTGCTCGACCTGTCCGGCTTCCATGGCATCTCCGTGGCAGCTGACCGAATCGCCACGATCGGAGCCGGCGCCCGCCTGGAACAGGTGTACGCGGCGCTCCACGCCCACGGCCGAACCCTGCCAGCCGGGTGCGGTCCCACCGTCGGCATCACCGGCCTCACCCTCGGCGGCGGGATCGGGCTGCTCGGGCGTAAGCACGGGCTGACCTGCGATCGCCTCGTCGGCGCACAGGTCGTGCTCCCGGACGGCAGCGTCGTGGAGTGCGACGACGACCACGAACCAGACTTGTTCTGGGGTCTGCGCGGCGCGGGGGGCGGCCAGTTCGGTGTGGTCACGGCGCTGCGGTTCGACACTGTCCCCGAGCCGATGACCACCCGGATCGAGGCGCACTGGTCGGGCATCGCTCTCGAGGAACTTGTCTTGGCCTGGCAAGCCTGGGCACCGGACGCCCCGGACGACCTCACCGTCGACCTCAGCCTTGTGTCCGAGCCCGGCGGACCTGGGCAGGCCAAGCTGTTCGGCGCCTCCACCCTCGAGGAGGGGTCGACCCGGGAACTGCTGCAGGAGTTCATCGACCTGGCGGGCGTGGCCCCCGAGATCGAGTTGCACGCCGGCTTGCCCTACCACTGCCTGAAGAGCACGTTTGCCGAACGGGAGGACGGACCCGAACGCGCCCTGCGGATGAGGTCGGAGTTCTTCTCCCACTCGATGGCCAACGGCACGCTCGCATCGCTCCTGACCCAGCTCGACGGCCGAACGTCCAAGGGTCGACGGGAGATCGCCTTCACCGCGATGGGCGGGGCCTACAACAGGGTCGCCGAGGACGCCACCGCTTTCGCCCATCGCGGCGAACGCTTCCTGGTTGCGCACATCGCCGGGGCGGCCGATCCCTGGGTCGACCGTTCATGGGCGACCGCCCATACGGACGGGTCGGGGCGTGTCTACCCCAACTTCCCCGACCCGGCGCTGGACGACTGGGCCGCGGCGTACCACGCAGGCAACTACGCCCGGCTGAGAGCGGTCAAGAACGCCTACGACCCGCACCGGTTCTTCGACTTCCCCCAAGCCATCTGAAGGAGAGATATGAGCAAGGTCATCTGTGCCCTCTCAGTGTCGGTCGACGGATACATCACCGGTCGCGATCCGGGCGTCGGCCGCGGGCTCGGCGACGGGACGATGCTGTTCGACTGGTACTTCGACGGCGACACGCCCAGCAAGATTTTCGACGGGTTCCGGCTGAGCGAACTCAGCGCTCCCTTCTTCGACGCCCAGGCCGGGCGGGTTGGTGCCAGCCTCGCCGGTCGCAACACCTACGACGACTCCGGATGGTCCGCAGGGGGCACCCCGCACCCGACCGCCCCGTTGGTGGTGCTCAGTCATCGCCCGGCGCCGCAGGTCAACGAGCGGCAGACCTTCGTCACGACCGGCATCGAGGACGCGATCGAGACGGCACGCGAGGCCGCCGGGGACAAGGACGTCGCCCTGATGGGCGGGGGCGTTCTGACGTCCGCGTTGGAAGCGGGGCTCGTCGACGAGGTGATCCTCCACCAGGTGCCGATCCTGCTCGGCGGAGGCAGACCGTTCTTCCAGGAGCTCCCGGAGCACGTACGTCTCCGGCTGCTGGAGGCCGTCCCGGCGCCCGGCGTGACCCACCTGCACTACGAGGTGGTCCGATGATCCTCGTCACCGGGGGCCTCGGCATGATCGGCGCCCACACCGCCCGCGCGCTCCTCGACCTCGGACAGGAGGTCGTCGTCACCTCCCACCGCCAATCGGAGGTTCCGTCGTTCCTGGCCGGCAAGGTCACCGTGGAGTCTCTCGACGTCACCGACCGGGACGCGTTCCTCGCCCTGGGCGGCCGTCACGACATCAGCGACATCGTCCACCTCGCCGGCAGCATCCCCGGCGAGGACCCGGTCGACTTCTTCCGTACGGACACGGCCGGTCTGTTCAACGCGCTGGGCGCCGCCCGCAGTTGGGGCGTCCGCAGGTTCGCCGCCGCCTCCAGTATCGGCGTGTACATCGGCCGGACCGAGATCCCCTGGCACGAGGAACTCGCGCTGCCCGCCGCGGACCTGCCGCACTTGATCGTCGCCTTCAAGAAGGCCGTCGAGCCGCTCACCACCCATGCCCTGCACGGCAGCGGCGTCCAGCCGGTCCTGCTGCGGATCGGGAGCATCTGGGGACCGCTGATGGACCCCGAATCACCGTTCAACCCCATCCCGCCGTACATCAGTGCCGTGCTCCGCGGTGAGACGCCGCCGCCGCTGTACGCCGACGACGGCGGCGACAGCTGCTACGCCCCCGACGCCGGGCGCGCGATCGCCCTGCTGACGACCGCGGAAACCCTGCGGCACGACACGTACAACGTCTCCAACGGCCGACCGTCCACCCACCGCGAGCTCGTGGCCGCCCTGGAGGCGATCACCCCTGGCCTGCAGCTCGACCTGCTGCCCGGGCGGCAGCACGGACCCGGCGACAACCTGTACCTCGACATCACCCGGCTCACCGGCGACACCGGCTTCGCGCCGGCCTTCGACGTCGCCGCGGCGGTCGCCGACTACGTCGCGTGGCGCGCCGACAACCCCCGCTGAAGCCGACAACGCCAGCTGAAGGAGCACTGACCCATGCTCGACCCCGACGTACGCCGCGTCCTCGACGGCACCTCGATCGCACACCTGGCCACCGTTCTTCCGGACGGCTCGCCCCATACCGTTCCCGTCTACGTCGGCGCCCACGGCGACCGCGTCGTCTTCTTCACCGGCCCGGGCATGCGCAAAGCACGCAACCTGCGCCGCGACCCCCGGATCGCGTTGTCCATCGCGCCCGTCGACAACCCGTTCACGCCCGTCGTCATCCGAGGGCGGGTCGTCGAATGGATCGAAGGCGATGCGGCGTGGGAGATCATCGACCAGCTGGCCACGAAGTACACCGGTACGCCCTACCCCCGAGGACAGGAACGCGTCGTGCTTGTGATCGAACCCGAACGACAGACCATCGGCATCGGCTGAGCTGCCCGAGCCCATCGCAAGGAGCGCGTGCCCGCCGCCGACCCCCAGCTGAAGCGCGCACCTGGAACCAACATCGGTCGCCGGCGTGCGCATGAGGCAGGGTGGTGGGCCAGGGACGGGATCGAACTGCCGACCTTCCGCTTCTCAGGCTGGCTCGTCCGAGGTGGAGCGTACGCCGGCGTCCTGCAGTGAGTACCGGTGAAGTGTGACTCCCGGTGGAGCGAGGCTGTTGAGGTCGCCCACGGTGAGAACCTGGTGAGCGCTAAGCCATTCCTGACCTGGCTTGTGCAGCACCCAGCCGCCTCCAAGAGTGACCGCCGCATGCGTGTTGTTGCCGTCGGCGTCACGCCATACCAGCACGGTGCCTGGCAGGTCGTCGCTGCCTCCCACGGCGCAGTTGGCGGCTAGCCACGCTTCGAAGGGCTCGTCGTCGGCGTCGTGGACACCTGCTGCCGCCATGACGGTGGCGAAACAGAACGTAGCGCTTCCTCGGGCGAAGGAACTTCCTCTGCTCCCTCTGGCGAAGGTTCCGCTGAGTTCTCGGGCACGGGGAAGTATGGACGAGGCCGCCTGCCAGATCTCCTCCGGTACCGACCTGCGCTGACATGGCAGCTGCCACTCACTGGCAACGCGCTGGAGGACGTCATCGAGATGAGGCTCCACCAGGGCCGGCCACCAGACGAACCGATGCCCGTCAGCCTGCTCGCGCAGCACGCGTGCATCGAGGATGTCCGTCCAATCGCTGACGGAGGGCACTGCACCTCGCCCATGTCTGGCCTGCGTTCGGACGAGCCTGGCACGCACATCGCGCGGCTGAGCACGGAACGCGCCCTCGTCAAACCACACGGTCTCCAGATCCTTGGCGAGATTCCACACCTCGTAGGTGTCGCGAAGCTCGGGCGACAGGTCATGTGCGAAACCTTCAGATGTGAGCCCGAGTTCGGCCGCTTCGGCGGCGGTCAAGAAGAACGGCTGGCGGGTGGGCGCCAGCCAGGCAGCCCAGCGTCGCACGAGTGACGTTTCGACCTCTATCCCCAACACGTCCACCGCCGCATGGTACGAGCCGGGCGGCCACAAAGGCGACACGTTTGAACGGAAGTCGCTGATACCACCGTGCCCGCCCCTGACCTGCCCCCGGACGGCCGTCACCAGCCATCAACAACCCACACCTGCCAGGACCAGTCCACGGTGTGGGTGATCTGAACCGGCCTGGCTGCAGCCGTGCTCTCCTGCATCGGGACTCCTTTCTCCAAGAACTCGTTGACCGCGCGTGCCCGGTTGAGAAGTCGGTCATGGTGTCGCGCGAGGACGCGTTCGATGGCCGCGTCGTCGGCGTGGATCGCTTCCCGGATCTCGTCGATGGGGAGATCGATCGAACGCATGCCGATACTCATCAGGTCGTCGTTACCCATGCCCACCATGGTGAGGTCTCAGGTTGGCTGAGAGTCAACAGGCTGCGGTACACGACCGAGCCACCAGCAATCCGCTCGTTGTACGCGTTGATCAGTCTGGTCCCGCGAGCCGCGCGCGAAGGCTCGTCGCCAGAGCCGGAGCTCGCGTGATCTACGACGAGTAGAAGCGACCCTCTCGCTGACGCCCTACTCCCAGACCCGGGAGTACTTCTCGAAGGTCTCGGTGTCACTGTGTTGAGGAATGACGCAGAGGAGGTGACCCCCCGGAGCCCGGAGGATTCGACAGTCGAGCCACCGGTTGATCTCGACTGCCCCAAGGCCAACGAGCCGCGCCGTTTCTGCCTCTACATCATCAGTTTCAATGTCCAGGTGGTAGCGAGCTTGATCATCGACCGCCTGAACTGCCATCACGAGCCCGGGGAACGACTCAGGGAGCGAGATGAACTGCTCTTCACCTGGGACTGGTCGTGCCGGGACTCCCAGTGCGGCCGACCAGAATGTAGTGGCGGCGGGCACTTCATCACTCGGCACATCGATCAGGAGGGTTGAGAATCGGCTGCGATGCACTCGCAGAACGCTAACAGTCCCCGCTTCCATCGACCACGCGGATCAGGACATCGAGTCCGAGGCGGACCGTTCGCAGTCTTCCAAGCGCGTGATCATGAGCCTCCTACGCGGCCCTCGGTGGCTCACACCGGGACTGGACAGCCGTGGACTCACACGGACGATCCGACCGCTCCGACTCAGCGCGGCAGACGTTTTCGGACTTGGGCATCTGGCGCGTCCTACGACCAGCCATCTGGGAGATGAACGGTCTTGGTGGGTGAGTCCGGGTCGGTTACCCCTTGATGCCGGAGTTGGCGACGCCTTCGATGATGTAGCGCTGCAGGACGACGTACAGGATCAACACTGGGATGGACGCGATGGTCGCGCCGGCCATCACGACTGGGTAGTTCGTCGACTCCGCACCTTGCAGGGTCGCAAGCCCTGGCGCCAGGGTGAGGCGTTCCGGTGAGAACAGCACGAAGATCGGCCAGATGAAGTCGTTCCAGTTGCTGAGGAATGCCAGCACAGTCAGGGTTACCAATGCCGGCTTGGACAACGGCAGGATGATCCGGGTGAAGATGATCCACTGGTTCGCGCCGTCGATCAGCGCTGTCTCCTCCAGCTCACGAGGAATGGACAGGAAGAACTGCCGCAGGAAGAACACGCTGAACGCCCCGGCCGCACCGGGGACAACCAGCGCCCAGATGGTGTCGGTCCACCGGAGGGTGTCGACCAACAGGTAGTTCGGCATCAGGAACACGAAACCGGGCAGGAACAGCGTCGCGATCAGTACGGCGAACAGCAGGTTCTTGCCCCGGAACTGCATCCTCGCCAGTGCGTACGCCGCGAACGACGACACCACGAGCACCAGGACGCAGTGCAGGGTGGCGGCGATGAACGAGTTGAGTGTCCACAGCAGCACCGGATTCTCGCTGTCGAGGAACACGAACCGGTACGCCTGCAATGTCAGCTCATCCGGGATGAACGTGACCGGGATGGTCCGGGCATCGGCCTCGGTCCGGAACGAGGTCAGATACATCCACAGGATCGGCACGACGAAGACCAACGCCAGGATCACGATCGCGACCCAGAACAACGGCCCGTTGCGATCCCTGCGGTACGCCCTGCGGCGTCGCGTCCTGCCGATCGCCGACCGCGAGTCCGGTGTCGTCGCCTCCGACGTCTCATGGATGGCCGTCACGGTTTCCGCTCCCTCTGCAACAGGAAGTTGGCGATCGCGATCAGGGCGAGGAAGAACGCCAGCACGTACGACATCGCCGACGCGGTGCCCATCTGGAACCGTCGCAGGCCTTCCTCGGTCATCACCATCAACGCCGTCCTGGTGCTGTCACCGGGACCGCCGCCCGTGACCAGGTAGGACTGGCCGAACATGTTCGCACTGGCCAGGATCGTGATCGTGACCACGAACACGAAGATATTGCGCAGGCCGGGAATGGTGATGTGGCGGAACTTCCCCCAGGCTCCTGCGCCGTCGAGTTCGGCGGCTTCGTAATGCTCGTCAGGGAGCGACTGCAGTCCGGCCAGGTAGATCACGCAGTTGAAGCCGAGGGTCCACCAGACCGTCATCCCCACCAAGGCAACCCAGGCGGCCGGCTGCTCCTGCGTCCAGCCGACCGGTGGCACCCCGAACAGGCCGAGAAAGGCGTTGATCAACCCGAACTGGGTGTCGAGCAGGTAGTTCCACAGCAGGCCGACGATGGCGATCCCCAACACGAACGGAGCGAAGATGATCGCCCGGAAGACGTTGCGTGCGGGAAATTTACGGTTCAGGATCAACGCGACGACCAACGGGCAGATCACCAGGAACGGGACGCTGATCACGGTGAAGATCGCGGTTGCCCGCATCCCGTTCCAGAAGCTCTCGAAGGTCAACGACCCCGGACTGAACAGGTCTGTGTAGTTCTTCAGCCCGACGAACGGCTTCTGCGGAAGCATGTAGTCCCAGCTGTGCAGACTGATCCACACGCCGAAGAACGCCGGCCCGATGACGAACGTAACCAGCAAGATCACGAACGGCAGGATGAACAGATACGGCGTCACCGGATGGTGGTAGCGGACCTTCCTGGGCGCTGATTGGCCACGCGCGCCCGGACCTACCCCTGTCACCGACCCGGGCGTGGTGGCGGTGCTCATCCGTACTTCTCCATGTTCTGCTGGAGAATTCTGTTGCCCTTCTCCTGCGCCTCACCCAATGCGGTCGCGGTGTCCTTCTGACCGAGCATCGCCGAGCTGACCGCCGGTGCCCAGTCCACCAGGCAGTCGGTGATACCAGGAATCGGCGGAGTGAAGTTGATGTAGTCCAGCTGCTTGGCGAACTCGACGACCGGACCCTTCTCGTCGAACTTGGGATCGTCGCGGACGTCGTTGCGAGCCGGAACCTGGCCGGCATCGGCCCAGTCGAGAGAGTGCTTGGACAGCCAGTTCAGGAACACCCGGCCCGCCTTCGACCGGTTCTCGTCTGCACCGCCCCGGTTGTCCGGCAACACCATCTGATGCGAGCCGGACCAGACCGCCTCGGTGCCGCCGATGTTCGGCACGATCGCGGCACCCCACTCCAGCTCCTTGACGTCATTCAGCGGCGTGACCATCCACGAGCCGTTGAACATGAACAACGACTTGTTGTTCTGGAACGACACCACGTCACCGTCGGCGGCCGCCTTCGGCGGGCTGTAACCCTCCTCGATCAACATCTTCAGCCACTCGACGGCTTTGACTCCGGCCTCCGACCCGAACTCGACCGCTGAGCCGTCCTTGGCCACCATCTGGCCGCCGAACTGGTACAGCAGGGTCTGGCAGAGGAGCCCGGGGGCACTCAGCGCGGACACCCACATGCCCTGCACACCCTTGGACTTCGCCGCGTCCAGCGCGGAGAGGTACTCCTCCTCGTTGGTGGGCGGCGTCTCCGGATCGAGCCCGACCTGCTCCATCGTCTTCTTGTTGTAGTAGAGCCCGGCGCAGTGGATGTCCAGCGGAACGCTCCAGTGCTGACCGTCGTACTGGCCGGCCTGCCAGGCGATCGGCACGTAGTCACCCTCGCCGAGCCCGAGCGCGTCATTGACGTCGTCAAGTGGCTGGATCACCCGCCGGGCGGCATTCGTCGGCACCCGGTCGATGTGCATGATCGCGATGTCCGGACCCTTGCCCTGGCTGACCGCCGCCGGCAACTTCTCGTAGTACTGCTCCCACGCGATCGCCTGCTGTTTGATGGTGATCTTGGGGAACTCTTTGGAGAACCTGGCGGTGAGGTCCTTCATGATCGGGCCGTCACCACCGGTCAGGCCGTGCCAGAAGGCAAGCTCAACTGCCGGGCCGTCGTAGCCCTCGGCGCCACCGTCGCCCTTCGGTGCGGTCTGTCCCGGACGGCCCGAGGATCCCGGACTACATGCAGCGACCAGTCCGACTCCGGCCGCGACCGCACCGCCGAGCAGAGCCCGCCGACCGAGCTGCGACGCCGCCGCACGTCCAGTCCGATCGGGGTCTGGAGCGACAGAGAATGGACGGTTCATGGACTTCCTCCTCGAAGTCATACCCGTTCGGTTGCAGGCCCCGCCCCCGGTGACGCCGTAGCAGTCCGACATGACCGACGGCACTTTTGCATCCTTGTAAAGATTGCGCAAGGGTCCTGCCCACATCCTGTTTCCACCGTTGTAACCGGGAGGGCGACGGACCCTGGTTTCGCAGTGATGGACGCATGAGGCCGCCGAGTTCGGGGGTGGCCTGCGGGAACGCGTGTGGGGCCGGCGATCGGGCGTGTGTCCAACCGTGGAGCGCGCAGCGTTGGGTTGCGTCTGCCCAGCTCAGGCGGGGTCAAGATCTTCTTGGTCCGCCAGTTCGACTGAGTCGTCTGTAAGTTTGTGACGGCTGGCCTGGGGCTGGCTGGCAGGGTGAGCGCCGGCCACTCGGCGCCCGTTGTGACTCCTGAATCGTCTGACCCCTCGCGGGTGTCATGGCCGGGATCTGTCCAGTGGGTGCCGACGCCGACCTGGCCCACCACGATGGCTTGGTCAGGAGCATGTCCGCCGAGCAGTTGCCGTCCTGCGGCGTGGCTCGATACAGGCGTGCCTCGTAGTGACTTCTCGCCCTGGGCCGAGTCCAGCAGGTGCCCGTATGACCGCTGACCCTCTATGCCGCCGATGCGAGGTGCATGTGCAGGCGGATCGTGGTCGTTACTGCGCCTCGGTCGATCTGCACCAGGTGGCAGATCTTGTTGACCAGAACGAGGCCGCGTCCGCTGTCAGCGTCAGTTGGTACGGGGTGCCGTCCGACAAGTGGGTCGGAGATGTGACCCGCGTCCCTGACCTCACACACAACTTCGTCGTGCTCGTGCCAAACGCGGAGGATGCCGGGACCGTCGGTGTGGGCGACAGTGTTGGTGGCGACTTCGTTCACCGCCAGCCTGAGGTCTGTGACCAGATCAGGCCGCAGGTGGGCCCGTCGGGCCACTGCAGCCACGAGGTGTCGGACGCTGTCAAGCGCACCGTCGGAGAAGACAAGTGTCTCGGGTGCAGAAGCTGGCTCCGGCAACGACTTGAGGCATTCACGTGCCAGCGTAGTCGGGTCCGCGTATAGGCAGCTATCCCATCGTGTTCCGCCCTCGGAGCGTAAGGTCGGGTGGCTACGCATCGCATCCCGGATTGCCCTCGAATCCAGGCCGTCCAGGTCGTAGGGGCAGATGATTTCGACGGGTCGATGCGCGAACGCGATATTGATCAGTGCCTCATGCTGAACCGCCGTCACGTACTCGTCGTCGGTGCGGCCGGGCCAGATCGGCTCGCCGACGATGGCCACGCGCTGGCCGGTGTGTTCGTCGGCAAATGCATACAGGACCTCTGCGATGATCCGAGTCGGGTTTCTGCCCGCCTTGTCCATGTCGACGAATCGCACCCGGGGCCACTTCGGTCCCAGCTCGGAGCGCAGCAGGTCGATCTTGCGTGGTGCCACCGCGACCAGTACCGCGGAGCCCGAACTCAGGCCATGTCGAATGAATCGCATGGCGCCTGCCAAGAAGCCAGGCGTGGAATGGTAGAACATTGCATCATGGAGAAACGGTTTCGTTTGGCCATTCAGACTGTTCATGACGAAACCACCCGGATGTTCTTGGGCACTCCGAACATCAAGTCGAGGACTCGCCGAAGTTCGTCCGGCGGATCGTGCAACACCAGCCCGTCGTCTGGCCCCAGGTGTGAAGCCAAGCGCGCGATCTCCGTCGCACCGGCAACGTCGATGAATGTCACGTCGCCGAGGTGGAGGTGTACGTCGCCCTTGACTTGACCCAACGAAGCCAGGCAGCGGCGTAACTCTTCTAAGGCCGACCGGTCGATGTCCCCCGCCAGGTACAACCCGTCCCGAGACGGCACAATTTGCGGTGCTTTCCCCCGCGTCGGCGGAGTCTCCACAAGGCCGAGTATGCGCGCATGCGAAACCGACCACAACCGTGGGGCGGAGCCCCGCATGCGACGTGACAGCGAATAGTTACGGTTTGACTACGCCTTTCGCGGGGACTTTCGAGCCGTACAACGAATGATCCGGCTCGGCGCAACGGCGCGTTGACCCCGGTTCGTCGAGTCGGGGCCCACATCGGTCGCTGACCGGCGCCGACCACACCCCAAGACCTGGGAGCATCGATGGGAATCCTTGCGTTTCTGATCCTCGGCCTGCTCTGCGGCGTCATCGCGAAGTTCCTGTTACCAGGCCGCGATCCTGGCGGCCTTCTCGTCACACTCGTGATCGGTGTCATCGGCGCCCTCGTCGGGGGTTTCCTGGCCACCGCCTTGTTGAAGTCCGACCCGATGGACGGGTTCTGGGATGCGTCATCGTGGCTGACCGCGATCGCCGGGTCGGTCCTGGTCCTGCTGGTCTGGCGCGCGGTCCGCGGCCGCCGCGGCCGTCGCTGAGAACGGACGGCTCCGTTGCACACGGCCGCCGAGGCCGAGGACGCCACCAGGCGCGCCGCACGTAGCTCTCCGGTGCGGCTGCTGGGTCGCATCGGAATCATCGCCTACGGGCTCGTCCATCTGCTGATCGCCTTCCTGGCGGTGAAAGTCGCCACGGGCGAGGCCGGCAGCGGCGCCAAGACCGACAAGTCAGGTGCCCTGCAGGCGCTGGCGTCCCAGCCCGGCGGTCCCTTCATCCTCTGGGCCGTCGTGGTCGGTCTGAGCTCGCTGGCTCTCTGGCAGGTCGCCGAGGCCGTCTGGGGCTACCGCGGCACCAGGTCCAGGACGACGCGGATCCGCAAGCGCCTGACAAGCGTCGGCGAAGCGGTGGTGTTCGGCGTCCTTGCCTACACCGCCGGGAAGGTCGCCACGAGCGGCCACAGCTCTTCTGGCGTCGACACGACCGTGACCGCTCAGGTCCTCGCACTTCCGTACGGTCCGCTGCTGGTCGGGACCGTGGGCGCGGCCGTGGTCGTCATCGCGGTCTTCCTTGTCCACCGAGGACTGACGCGGCGCTTCACCGAGGACCTCGACCTGTCCGGCACCGGACCCGTTGCCCGCAAGGCTGCCGTCCGGCTCGGACA
This sequence comes from Actinopolymorpha sp. B17G11, assembly GCF_040196095.1. NCBI lineage: Bacteria > Bacillati > Actinomycetota > Actinomycetes > Propionibacteriales > Actinopolymorphaceae > Actinopolymorpha > Actinopolymorpha sp. B17G11. Next base: position 64,115 of record NZ_JBEFTW010000024.1, on the reverse strand, counting down.
GATCGGCTACCCGGCTCTCGGCGTCGCGTACGGCACACTCGGCGGCCTGGTCATCGTCGCAGCCGTTACCCACGATCCCGCCAAGCCCCTCGGTCTTGATGCCGCTCTGCAGACGCTGGCCGGCCAGCCGTACGGACGGGTGCTGCTCGGACTGGTGGCGGCGGGCCTGGCCTGCTTCGGCACCTACTGCCTCTACGACGCCCGCTATCGTCGCGACTGACAGCGAACCTGCCTCGGGTCGCAACGTAGGGTGGCGGCGGGCCCAGGGCGGGCCGCGGGGGCGCCGGCAGTCGGTGGGATGGGAATGAGCCGCAACGGCCCGATTGGTCCGAGCCACCCTCAGGACGGCGTCAGCGGAAACGGTCAACCGGATACGGCTGGAGCTGGCTTTGGCCGCCACTTCGGCGACCTGCTGGTGGAGCTGGATGCTTCTCCTCCTTTCGAGCTCATGGATGTTCTCTTCCATCGTCTCCGCGACACCACGGGTGCCAGCGCAGGCGTCCTGCTTCTCGCCGACTACGCGGAAACCACCCTGGAACCCGTTCCTGGGCAGTGGGGTCCGCTGGCAGCCGAGGTCCATCAGGTGGATGGGCCGACCGCGGGCAAGGCATTCCGGACCCAACGACCCGTGAGCGTCGACGACGGGTCGGGAACGTTGGTGTTCGTCCCGGTCTCCGTTCGGCGGGAACGCCTCGGAGTCCTTGCGGTGAGACTCGAGCGTGAACAGCCGGACTGCTGGAGTGAGCTGCGCCTGGTGGCCCAACTGCTGGGCTATGTCATAGCCGAAGCGCGCCGCTACACGGATCGATTCGAGCGGGTACGCCGGCGTCGTGACCTCCAACTCCCTGCCGAGATCCAGTGGGAGTTGCTTCCTGTGCTGGCCTACCAGGATCGAACCCTGTCCATCGCCGGGAACCTCGAGCCTGCCTATGAGATCGGCGGGGACAGCTTCGACTACGCCGTCGACAGGGGATTCGTCACCACCACCGTCAACGACGCGATGGGCCACGGCCTGCGCGCGGCACTGATGGCAAGCCTCACGGTGTCGACCCAGCGCAACGTCCGCCGGTGCAACGGCGGGATTCGGCAACAGGCCGAAGCGGCCTCCGATCGCCTGGTGGAGCAGTTTGGCGAGGACGCCTTCGTCACCAGCCTCATGGTGCACCTGAACACGGCCACCGGCGAGGCGTGCGCCATCAACGCCGGACATCCGGCAGCTCTCCTCCTGCGGAAGGGAAAGGTGGTGCCCCTCGCCCTTCCGCCAGACCCACCGCTTGGCGTCGAGCCTGGTTACGACTACACCCTTCATCGCGTGGACATTCGGCCCGATGACAGGTTGCTCCTGGTCAGCGACGGCATCCTTGACGGAAGAGCGGGGGACGGCTCTGATCATTTCGGCAGCTCGCGAGTCGCCTCCGTCCTCACCGACTCCCGGGCGCACGCCCCGACCGAACTCGTGCGGCAGATCACCTCACGCGTGATGGACTACTGCGACGGCAAGCTGCAGGACGACGCCACCGCCGTGTGCCTGGACTGGTTCGGGTGAACTGTGGGGGCTGTCTCCAGAGCGCAGTTGCCCGGTCACGCTTGGGGGCCATGGCGGCCTGTACCGGACATCTGGGTCGTTGTCGTCCGTCTCCGGGAAGGTGACTCGGTAGCAATCGGGGACGGAAAAGTGGTGAAGTCCATGGCGGACACAGAGTGGTGGGCCGAGATAGACCTTCCCGCTACGGTGCATTCGCCCGGGGCTGCCCGACGCCTTGTTGAGGAACTCCTGCTCACCTGGGGGCGGCCCTATCTTGACGATGCGGTGGAAGTTGCGCGCCTGGTCGTTTCCGAACTCGTCACCAACTCAGTTCGGCATGCGAGTGACGGAGGGGTCCTGCATCTCCTCGTCCGCGCGGATCAGAGTGGCGGCGTCTACCTGGCAATCTCCGACGGATCTGCAGTTGCTCCGGCCATGAGGGACTTGACGAGTGATTCCGAGGGTGGCCGGGGCCTGCATATCGTGGACAAGCTCGCCGCTCGGTGGGGGGTCACGACAGATACTGCCGGCGGAAAGTCCATCTGGGTTCAGCTCAGCTGACGGCCATCTGGCACCAAAGGCGTCTGTGGGGTTTCACCGCACGTGCCCACCCGATGCAGTAGCGGCGGCATCCACAAGGAGCGCTGTCACGGTTCGGATGTGGGTGTCGGTGAGGGACTCGGACTGGGTGTGGGTGTGGGTGTGGGAGTGGGCGTCTCTGTCGGCCTCGGAGTGGTTGGGCGCGTGCTTGGCGTCGGCTGTGGAGACGGTCTCGGCGGAGGGGAGGACGGAGTGGGGGTCGGCTTCGGACCGTTCGTCGACGCGCGAGGAGTGGGCGACACCTCCTTGCCAGCCAACAGCATGTGTACCACGCTTTCCACTCGTGACCTGGTCCCGGCTTGCGGGCGGGTGCTCAGGACCGTTGGCTGGTTGGCAACCGACGATGACGACGTTCCCTCGCTGGTCAGGTGTGGCCGGAAGCCGGCCAGCTCCAGCGCGCGGCGAGCGTCCGCTACGGAGTATCCGGTCACGTCTGGTACAGACGACCACCCACTGGCGACGGTGAGCTCGACCTTGGTGCCGGCCAGCACGGTGGCGCCGCCCACCGGCGTAGTATCCAGCACCGTTCGTGCCCTGTCGGATGCGTCCCGTTCGGTGGTCGCGCCGAGCCGTAGCCCAGCTCGGTCCAAGGCGATGCTGGCCTGGTCGAGGGAGAGACCCGCCAGCTGCGGCATTGTCACCTCTGCGGCGTCGGAGGACACCACCAGCCGGACCGTATCCCTCCGCGCGACCAGTGCACCGGCCGGCGGTTCGGAACGAATCACCCGCCCTGACCGCACAGCATCGCTCTCCACAACACGGTGCTCGCCGGTACGCAACCCCCTGGCACGTAGGCGGTGTTCGGCCTCCGCGACCGTCAGACCCGCAAGATCCGGAACGACGACTGAGGCGAGTTCGCCACTCCCGTCCGGCGCCTGTCGATCCAGCGTGGACCACCAGAGTGACCACCCTGAGAGCAGACACAACACCAGGGCGGCGCCTGTCATGGCGAGCACGAGCCGGCCTGGCTGACGCGCGGGAGGGTCCTGGGTGTCTGGTAGCAGGTCGGCGGCGAGGGGCCGCGAGTGGTCGTCGACAGGCAGGTCGTGAGCGGCGGCGATGATCGCCGCTCGCATCGCCGCAGCGTCCGGAAAGCGGTCGGCAGGATCCTTGGCGAGTGCCCGTAGGACCGGTGGGTCGAGGGAGCGCGGAACGTCCGGATTGATCGCCGAGGGAGATGGCGGCTCCTGGTGGACGTGGGCCCACACGGTGGCGTGCGCCGACTCGCCGGTGAACGGCGCCGTTCCGGTGAGCAGTGCGAAGAGCAGGCATCCGACCGAGTACAGATCGCTACGCGCGTCGATCTCGGCACCACGTGCCTGTTCGGGAGAGATGCTGGAAGGCGTACCGAGTACCACCTGGCTGTCGTCAGCTCGTGAACCGGCACCTGTCGTCGAACTGACCGCGGCGGCGATACCGAAGTCGGTCACCTTCACCTGACCAGACACCGTGATCATGACGTTCCCGGGACTGACGTCGCGGTGGACGATCCCGCTGGCATGGCTGTGCCCGAGCGCGTCCAGGACGTGCGCGGTTACTGTCAAGGCTTCTCGGGGGGTCATCGGCCCGCTCGTCTCGAGGATCTCCCGGACCGTTTGACCGTTGACGAGTTCCAACGCCATCCACGGCACATCCTGGTCGATGATTTCCGGATCGCAGACGTCGTAGACAGCCACGATGCCTGGATGGTTCAGCGACGCGGCTATCCACGCCTCACGTACGAACGCCGAAGCGATCTCCGCGTCGGCAGCGAGGTGTGGGTGAAGCATCTTGACCGCGACGCGACGGCCGAGTCGCAGGTCGTCGGCGAGGTGGACGACAGCGCAACCGCCGGTCCCCAGCTGGTCGCGAACGACGTATCGTTCGCCCACCACGAGATCGTCACGAGACGCCGCCTGAACAGCATCCACCCGCCCCTCCCCTTTCGTTGACCCACCGGCCGCCGCCATCCGTTGACGGCACGATCAGCGCGACCGCTCACCCTCGGCCCCTCCGCGCCCGGAGTCCATACCCAGGCTCCACAGCAGACCCACGCACATGACCGGCACCGGCCGCCCGGCGGTTCGGAGGTCCCAGGGCCGAAGCCGCGCGACCGGTGATCCGCACGGCCGGCCGAGTCCGTCCAACAGCAGCGTCCGTTGACTCGCCGCGTAGCCTCCCAATGTCCTAAGAGCGCTCGCGGCCATCCTCCTCCTGGTGCGGTCACCAGTAGTGAACCGTCGTTGACTGAGGAGAACCCGGGCCGCGTATCCAGGCCCGGCGTGCCGGATTGTGCCATGTTTTGTGGGGTATTCCGGTGAATGCCCGGGTAACGTGCGCGCATGATGCGTCTTGTGCGTGGGCTGGTTGCCGGCTGGTTGCTTCTGTTGGCGTTTTCGCAGGTCGTCGGGTTGGCGTTGGTCTGGTGGATCTTTATCCGTACGCCCCGTGGCCAGGTGCTTGATGCCAGTGTGTTGCGGGCCAGCACCATTGGTCGGAGCCAGGTCGAGGATCTGGTCAACCTGATACTCAACGCAGTGACGGTCGTTTCGCTGGTGGTGGCGACGGTGGCTATCGGCTTTGTTGCGGTTGCTCGTCGTCGCTATCGTCTCGCGGTTGTTGCCACATTGCTGGTCGTCGGTGCCAATGTCACCAGCCAGGTGTTGAAGCGTTTCTTGATCGAGCGCCCGGATTTCGATATCGCAGGGACCAACATCGGTGCACCGAACAGTATGCCGAGTGGTCATGTGACGGTGGCGGCTGCAATTACCGTTGCGGCTGTGCTGGTGTTGCCGTCGCGGCTGAGCAGTCCGACTGCGGTGGTCGGCGCGGCGTACACGGCGCTGACGGGTATCGCCACGTTGTCGGCTGGCTGGCACAGGCCCAGTGACGCGCTGGCTTCTCTGCTCATCGTGGGGTCGTGGGCGGCCGGGGGTGGCTATCTGCTGGTTGTTGCTCAGAGAAACCAACCGGTCAGCGAACCTGCCGATTCTCATCACCGAACGGTCGCCATCCTGGCTCTGGTGGGTGGCAGTCTGCTTGCTGTTGCGGTGCTCGCCACCGGCCCACCGACCAGGGTGAATTGACACCGCCGGTCGACCTCGATACCAGCCGACTGCTCGGTGCCTATGTCGCCGGTGCCACCGGCGTCACCGGTGCCACGTTCCTGGTGATGGCCGTGGTCCTGTCCACCGTGCATCGGGTGGTCCCCAAGCTCGATCAACCGAGGCTGATCGACACCATCGCCGAGCACACACCACTCCAGGTAAAGTCCTCGACCTGAGTGACGCCGCACCGCCTCGCGGCCCAGCATGGCTGGGCCTGACAGCCCGACCGTGGAGGCGGTCAGTTGTCGCGGACATCAGTCCCTCTGGGGTAACGTTTCTCAGCGCAGAGATCGGCCCGTCTGCGGCGTCGGCCTCCTCGCAGGCGTCGCCTGGGTGGTCACCTCCGACTCGAACGCCAAGCCCAGGTGCCGGGACCTGGATCGCGAGCCAGGCCGCTGCGGAAGGCATCGCGAAGTATCAGGTCAAGACCCATCGCAGACCAAGATCGGCGGTGAGGGAGGGGGCCGTATGACGGCACTTGTCGGCCGCGTGGCTCTCGGGGTTGCCGGCTTCTCGTTCGCTCCGCGTGACCGGTCGGCTGACCTCGCCACGATCCGATCCGGCATCGATGCGGGCACTGCGATCCTCGACACCGCACGTGCGTACGCCCACGTCGATGCGACCTTGTACGGCGAAGAGTTGGCCGCTGAGGCCGCCAGAGGTACGAGCGTCATGGTCGGGACGAAGGGAGGACATTCGCGAATCGGCGCGACCTCCTGGGATGCGGACATCAGCGAACGTCGGATCCGATCTGACGTCGAGACAAGCCTGCGCGTGTTCGGCGGCGAATACCTCGATCTCTATTACCTGCACAGAGTCGATCTCGCCGAACAACCCGTAGAGGAAGGCGTCTCAGCTCTCGCATCGCTTCGCGACGAGGGAAAGGTGGCCCGAATCGGACTGTCGAACGTCAGCATCGGCGCGCTCGAGCGGGCTACTGCAGTCGCTCGCATCGACGCCGTACAGAATCACCACAGTTCGATGGGGCGTGAGTCAGCTGACGTGCTTGCTTGGTGCGAAGCCAACGACGTTCCGTTCTTCGCATACTCACCCGTGCGGTCCTCGGCCGCGGCCCAGGCACCACGCCTCGCGGGCATGGCGAACGCGCGTGGTGTCTCACTCCAACGCCTGCAACTACGCGCTCTTCTGGCATCGTCGCCCGTGCTGTCAGTGGTCTCGGGCGCTACCCGACCCGAAACCGTTCTCGACTCGCTGGCAGCAGAGTCAGAGCCATGGGACGAAGACCTCGAGGCCGCCTACACAGCGGACCTCGCACTCGCGGTTGCGCGCGCACCTCGTGAGGGCTGAGCCCGCACCGCGACCGCCCGGCCGAAAGGTGAACATGTCCGTTTCCTGGTCCGCCTCGATGATCACGCCGTACGCCGACCTTGGCTCGGCTCCGCTGTTCCGCAAGGAGGTCGAGCTCGACGCCGGTCACGGTCGCGTCGAGTCTGCAGTGCTGCACATCAGCAGCCTCGGTGTCTTCGATGCTGCTATCAACGGCCGCCCGGTCGGCGACGATGTGCTCAGCCCCGGCTGGAGCAGCTACGAGTGGCGGCTGCGGTACCGCTCCTACGACGTCGCCGCACACCTGGCGGACCGCAACGTCCTCACCGTTGCTGTAGGCAACGGCTGGTACCGCGGCCGGCTCGGCTTCTCCGGGATGCGCGAGCTGTACGGTGACCGGCTCGGCATCATCGCCCAGCTGGAGATCGGCTTCGCCGACGGGCACCGGCAGGTGGTCGTGAGCGATGGGACCTGGACCGTTGTTGGCTCCGACGTCCTGGCTGACGACATCTATGACGGGCAGACCATCGACGCCCGCCGGCGGGACCCGGACTGGTACGCCTTCGGCGCGAAGCAGCAGTGGGGGGTTCTGAACGCGCGCGGGCTCGACTTCGAGGTGGCCCGGCTGGTGCCGTACGTCGGTCCGCCGGTGAAGCGGCACGAGGTGCTCGCGCCGGTGAAGGTCTGGAGCTCACCATCGGGGCGGACGCTGGTCGACTTCGGCCAGAACCTGGTCGGCTGGCTGCGGTTCACCGTCCGCGGCCCGCGCGGCGCCGAGATCCGGATCCGACATGCCGAGGTCCTCGAGGATGGCGAGCTCGGCGTCCGGCCGTTGCGGGATGCCCAGGCGACCGACCGGTTCATCCTCAGCGGTGGCGAGGACTTCTTCGAGCCGACGATGACCTTCCACGGGTTCCGGTACGCCGAGATCAGCGGTTGGCCGGGGGAGCTGACGTCCGCCTCGGTCGAGGCGGTCGTGGTGCATTCCGAGCTGCGGCGTACCGGGTTCTTCGAGTGTTCTGAGCCGTTGCTCAACCAGCTGCACCGCAACGTGGTGTGGGGTACCAAGGGCAACTTCCTCGATCTGCCGACCGACTGCCCGCAGCGCAACGAGCGGCTCGGCTGGACTGGCGACATCGCCGCCTTCGCACCGTCGGCGGCGTACCTGTTCGATGTGGGTGCGTTCCTGTCGGACTGGCTGGTCGACCTGGCCTTGGAGCAGCGCCACCACGAGGGCGTGGTGCCGTTCGTGATCCCGGACGTGCTGAAACTCCTGCCCAGCCCGCCGGAGTTTCCCAAGCCTGACAGCACGGCGGTCTGGAGCGATGCCGCGGTGTGGGTGCCCTGGACGCTCTACCAGGCCTATGGCGATCGCGGTGTGCTCGAGCGCCAGTACGACTCGATGGCCGCGCACGTGCGGCGGGTCGGCACACTCACGTCGCCGAACGGGTTGTGGGACACGGGCTTCCAGTTCGGTGACTGGCTCGACCCGGACGCCTCACCGCACGAGCCGTGGAACGCCAAGGCCGACAGGGGTGTGGTCGCTACCGCGTGCCTGTTCCGCTCCGCCCGGATCGTCGCCGAGACCGCCGCGCTGCTGGGGCGTGCGGAGGACGCGGCGGATTTCCAGGCGCTGGCCGACCGGACCCGCACGGCGTTCAACACCCATTACGTCTCCAGCGACGGCATCATCGTCTCCGACTGCACCACTGTCTACACGCTGGCGATCACCTTCGGGTTGCTTGACGAGCCGGCCGAGCAGCTCGCGGGCAAGCGGTTGACCGAGCTGGTGGCAGAGAGCGGCTACCGGATCTCGACCGGCTTCGCCGGCACTCCGTTCATCACCGACGCGTTGACGAAGACCGGTCACCTCGACGCCGCCTACGCCCTGCTCATGCAGCGCGAGTGCCCGTCATGGCTGTACCCGGTGACGATGGGCGCCACCACGGTCTGGGAACGCTGGGACTCGATGCTGCCCGACGGCACCATCAACCCCGGTGAGATGACCAGCTTCAACCACTACGCACTCGGCGCGGTCGCGGACTGGATGCACCGGGTGATCGGCGGCATCGCGCCGCTCGAACCGGGCTACTCGCGGGTCCTGATCGCACCGCGACCGGGCGGCGGCCTCACCTGGGCCAAGACCAGTCTCGACACGCCACACGGCCCAATCCGGGTCAGCTGGCGCACCGACAACGGCGGGCTGACGGTCGAGACCGAACTCCCCGCAGGAGTCACCGGCATCCTCTCACTCGACGGCGAGCCAGACACCGAACTCGGCGCAGGCCCGCACACCACGCAGGCCGAGGAAACCTCGACGACCTGATCGCCCAGCTGGACCCCTGCGGGCACTTGGTGCCCTACAGCAAGAAGATCCAGGTGCGTGGACTCCGCGCTCCGAGCGAGGACCTGCAGGTCCCGATCAGCGGGCGTCCGACCAAACGGTGGATCTTGGTCTGGCGATTTCCTCGACCGGATGCCGAGACGTCAGGCTGGGTCGGGTCGTGGAACCAGTGCGCCGAGCGTTCTGATCGGGCGGGACGCGTTCGTTGGGTCGATCTCGTAGCACCCGCCGCGCGCGGCGGGCACGGGAGCGGGAACCCGGAAGTATCCCGCCGCGAGCAGACCGAAGAGCGGAACGAGGTCGCCATGCGCGCTGATCGCGACACGACCGCCGGCGCCCACGGACTCCTCGATCCTCGCGAGCGTCCGTATTGCACGTCCGAGACCTGCGGCGGCAAGCAACTGGGCGCGCCACCGTGGATCGAGCGTCCAGGCGTCCCAACTCTCGTGCTCGGTGACATAGGTCAGCTCGCGTAGGTCTTCATCCAACTCGATCTCCGCACCGGAGGCAGCTGCGATCGGTTCGACGGTCTCCACGCAGCGGCGAGCGGGGCTACTCACGATCGCATCGACACGTCCCACGGCCGCCGCGAGCATCGTTGCTTGGGCGCGGCCCAGGTCGGTCAACGGCCGGAGATCCTGATCAGATGTCCACTTGGTGCGGTCGCCGGCGTCAGCATGAGGCACGACGACGAGGATGGGAAGGCATGCGAACACGAGGTGACATCCTTCCGTTCACACCCGTCTTCCGCCAGTGGAGTTGAAGGCACCGGCGGATGGTCGCCTGGAGCCTGTTCCGTCGCACCGGCGAAGGAGGGGAACATGCCGGTCACGGTCGTCACGATTTCCCTTCCTGCGTACACCGTCACGGATCGCTACGACAGAGAACGCAGGGGCCGCTGCACAGTTCGCGCTCGGATCATCGAGCAGGGCAGGATCGTGGTCATGGTGAACGGCATCACGCTCGCTGCCAAACCGACCTTGCTCGGCGATCTCGTACTGCTGCGGCCGGTCGGTGTGGCCGACGTCGATGGCGCGGCCGAGTTGGTCACCGATCCGGAGACGGTCCGGCTAACCGGCACGCATGCGGCGTTGGATCGGGAGCGGCTGGAACGGTGGTATGCGACGCGGGGTGAGCAGGATGACCGCCTCGATCTGGCGGTCGTGGAGCGGGCCACGGAGCAGTATGTCGGCGAGGTAGTCCTGATGCAGCTCGATCAGGACAATCGATCGTGCTCGTTCCGGATCGCGCTGATCGGCGCTCACGCGGTCGGACGCGGGCTGGGCACCGAAGCGACCCGGCTGGTGTTGGCGTACGCCTTCGAGACGGTCGGTGTGCACCGAGTTGGCCTGGAAGTCTTCGCGTTCAACCCTCGAGCCCGGCACGTCTATCAGAAGGTCGGCTTCGTCCACGAGGGAACCAAGCGCCATGCTCTGCGCTGGGAAGGAGCCTGGATCGACGCTGACATCATGGCAATCCTGGCTGACGACTGGGCCGCCCATCGACGCTGGCCCGACGTCGTTGTGCGCAACTGAGCCCAACAACGGGCAGTGACCTAGCGTTGCGCAAGCACGAGCAGGTTGCGTGGGGTGATCGAGCGATCGCAGAAGTCGCCGACCTGCACGTCGAAACCGGCCTCTTCGAGTCCAACGACGAGATCCATGACGAGCCACAACTCCAATGCGCGGCGAAACGCGTGGCGGACAAGCTCGAGGCGGCGGATCTCGGCACGGCGCTGCTCACCGACGGCGAGCCAATGCGCCCACTGAACTGCGGCCGGCAGGTCTACACCCTCGCGCTGTGCCAGTGTGCGGCAAAAGTCGGTGAAGTCGCCTGACACCCAGCGCGAAGGCACTGGGCGGAAGGTGCGAGCCGCCTCTCCTTCGAGCTCGTTGCGCAAGGCGATGAACCCCAACTTCCAGGCCTGGTCACGGGCAAGGCGCCGGCGGTCGTGACGCGGAGCCGTCACGGTTTCAGTCACGGCCAGCCGGATGAGGTCGGCGTCAAGAGGCAGCGAGGCGTCGCGGGCGAGCGGACGATAGGCGTCAGCAATCCCGCGGTGGTAGCAGCACGGGGCAATGACGTAGCCGTTGGCGCCAGCGCGTGCCGCACCGCGTACGAGAGCGCGGTGCAGTTCGCCGCAGGCATGCAGGGCGAGTACCGTACGGCCTTTCACAAATGCATGGGAGTCGTCGTCCAGGGCGTCGGCGCAGAGCACTGTCTGGTCGATGCCGGCGCGCTCGGCGAGCTGGGTGGCGTCGGCGCACAGCTTTGGGTCGATCTCCAGCGATTGCACGGGTACTCGGTCGGCGATTGCGAGCCGCCGCCCCAGGTGCCCCTTCCCGGCGCACCACTCGAGCAGGGGCCCTTGTGCAGGCGGTGCGTGCGCGGCGAAGGCCTCGATCTGGTCGCGTTTGCGGCCGCGGATACGTCGGTCGAGGCGAGGGGGCATGGCCGGCAGATCACGGACAGGCAGAGGCGGGAGGTTCACCAGCCGGCCGAGTGTGTCAACGACCGGAAGCCAGGGTGTGAGCCAGTCGCGGCAGGCGTCGGGGTCGTGGGACAGCGTTTCGACCGTGAGGCTGTCGATGCCGAGCACCGCGTCGGCCAACTCAGGTCGGGCCGCACACCAGTCCGGGCGGCGCACGTGGAACGGCGAGGGGTGCCAGTACGCCTGATGGGCCTCGAGCGCCGCCTGCAGCTCGCCAAGACGACGGCGGTGCGCACGGCCAACTGCCGGCTGAGAAAAAGAGCGCAGCATCCCACCCACCCCTCGATCGGGAAGTGGGCAGCTGCGAGCAACTGCCATCTCGACGGCGGAACGCCACGAGACGACTCTTCAACAACGAGCCGAGCGTGTCACAACACGCCTGGCCCTGACAACCGGCTACCTCGGCATCTCTCCAGTCCCCATGCGCAGCACGGCTTCGGCCTCCGCAAGTCGTTCGAGCATCAACTCCGCGGCGCGGTGGCGGGCGCGGGCGTAGGTCTGCAGCGAGGGGGTGACGGCGGTCGGGTTCACCAGCGGTTCGGCGAGCGGATAGGACGAGGTGGCGGAGTAGACGAGCCCGACCCGGACGCACGCCACCAACTCGGCGGCGGGGACCGCGGGGTAGGCGTGTTGGTACGCGGCGACCAGCCGGGCAACGCCGTACGGCCAGTCCTCGCAGGCGAGCACGGTGCGCGGGTCGCAGCCGATGCGCGCCAGCTCCCACACCGCCGGCCGCGGGCTCGGAGGGCTGAAGTCGATGATGCCCGCCACCCGATCCCCGTCCAGCAACAGGTTCGGCGAGGCCAGGTCCCCGTGCACCACCTGGACCGTCAGCGGCGGCACGCCGTCGAGCAGTCGCGCCAAGGTCGGCCACCAGGTCAGCCGCTCCTCGATCGCCTGCCTTGCCCAGCCCATGAAGCCGTCAGCGTGGGGCCGCGTGGTGCAGCAGCTCACCGTTCTCGGCGGGCAATACAGCGGGTACGGGCACGTTGCCGGTGGCGGCGAACGCCGCCAGCGCCACGGCCGCGCGCTGGCGATCGAGCTCCGCCCGGTCGGCCCCGGGGTAGGTCTTGACGAACCACACGCTCCCGTCGTGGGCGTCGGCGAGGTAGTTGCGGGTGTGGGTGCCGTCCGGGCCCGGGCGCAGTCGCCGCACGCTGAGGCCGTAAACACCGGCCAGCACGTCGGCAACCTCCCGGCCGCGGTCGACGTCTACGTCCCCACGCTGCTCATCCTGGCTCCCTCCAGTTCCGATCCCAGCTTCAGGGTGAGCTCCTCGTGGCCATGTTGGCCCGCGACCGCGCGTATCGAGGCTTGGGAGTGGCGGAGGGCCGTCGCTCAGCCCGTGGAGTCGCACGTGGTGCGCTGCGGTGTCCACCGGCAGGCGAGACCGGCGAACCCGCCTTCGGCCACGACATCGACCGACAGCATCTCGCCCGCGTTCAGCACCTCCGGGTCGCGGACCAGCCCGGCGGCGCCGTCGTTGACGACCTCGACCAGCCAGAGCCCGTCGGGGAGGTCCAACGCCACCTCAAGGGTCCGCGCGGCTCCCGATGTCCCCGCACCGACGAACCACCGTTCACCGCTGCGCCGAGCCATCACCACGTGATCACCGGGCCGGCCGGCGAGCAGCCTGGTCTCGTCCCACACGGTCGGCACCTGTTCGAGGAACCGCCGCGCCTCCGGCCGCGCGTCGTACGCCTCGGGGCTGCCAGCGAGGTTCTGGACGCCCGACTCGAACACCACCGACAGTCCCAGTTCGTGCGCGTCGGAGGTCGGCCGACTCTCGCGCTGGAACGCCATCGGCGTGTAGTCCATCGAGCCGATCTGGTTCCGCGTGAAAGGCAGGGCGGTGAGGTGGCTCGTCGTGAGGTTGCTCGACTTCTCCGCGCCGTGGACACCCTCCATCGTCATGAGGTGCGGCCAGGTGCGGTGCCAGCCCTTGGGGACCGTGGAACCGTGGAAGTTCACCAGCAGGTGGTGCTCGGCCATGTCGGCCAGGGCGTCGTCGTACCACCGCAGCCGTTCCTGCGACTCCGAGTCCATGAAGTCGAGCTTGACACCCTTGACGCCCCACTGCTCCAGCAGCGCGAACCGCTCGGCGCGTTCGGGGGCGGTGTCGAAGTCGGAGAACCGCAGCCACGTCATGATGTCGACACCGCGCGCATTGGCGTAGTCGACGAGGTCCGGCATCCAGGTGAACTCCGGAACCCGGTCGGTCCAGGCCCGCTCGCCGGTCTCCAGGTCGTCGTACCAGCCCGCGTCGACCACGACGTACGGCCAGCCGCGCGCGGCGGCGTAGTCGACGAATCCCTGCTGGCGTTCGAGGCTCTGCTGGGCGGACCGGCCGCCGGCCAGCCACGTCCACATCGCGTTCCCCGGCCGGATCCAGGACGTGTCGGCCAGCCGTGACGCCGGTGCCACGTCGTCGACCATCGTCGACTCGGTCACGGTCGCGAGGTCGCCGACCACCATCACCCGCCACGGCGTGGCCAGCGGCCCGTCCACCGCGATCTGCGGATCCCAGAACGACACGTCGAGGCGGTACGTGCCAGTTGCCGCCTCGTGCAGCAACCTCGGACCGGAGTACGACCCGTCCAAGGCTGACTCGGTGAGCAGCAGATACGTGCCGTCGACCTCGAACAGTGCCGGAACCTGGAAGTCCGCCAAGGGCGCGGACGCCGCGGTGTACTCGAGGAACGGGTTCTCGTAGTCGCGCCGGTGCCGGGCCAGCCACGCCGACGCATCCGCGGGCACCGTGAACGCAGACGCCTCACCGGTCACCGCGCCGTAGTCGGCCGGCAGGACGTACCGGTAAGCGACCCCGTCGGCAGACACGCGTACGACCAGCGACAGCTTGGCGCCGCCCTCACCTTCGAAGCCGAACCTCGCCTCCGTCATCGGAGTCTGGCGCTGGATCCGCTTGCCCACCGTCGTGGCATAGCGTTCCAGGACCACGCGGTCGGACCGTCCGGTGAATCGCAACCCGGCGGCCAGGTTCGCCTGCTCGGTCACGATGCCGACCGTGGAAGGCTCCAGCACTGTCGTCCCGCCCCGGGACACCGAGAGCGCCACGGTCCCAGTGACCGCGTCGTAGGTCAGGTCCGCGACGGGACCACCCGGATCGGGCGCCCGTACCGTCCAGCGCTCGGCGGCCGCGACGGGTGGCGCCACCATGCCCATCACCAGGGCGCCGACCGCGAGGCCGGCGAGCGCCACCGCCATCCGGCACCACCGCGACCGACCGGCCGCGGCACCGTCTGCAGCGTTCATCGAAGTCCTCCTTCAGGTCCGACCCCGTATGAGCTTGTCGATGCCGGCCGGGGCACGGCGATGCCGCCGTACTTGTCCCAGCCGTTCGCGATCCGGTCGATGTAGAGGTCGGCCTGGTCGGCGTCGACCCTCCAGGTCCACTGCCCCTCCGACACCGGGCCGGGGTAGGCGCGGATCTGCTCGGCCACCGCGTGCGCCTCGTCCAACCCGGTCCAGATCGTGCGGGCCAACTCCTCCTCGTCGTCCGGCGGTACGCCGCGTGCGTAGAGCCGGTAGCCGAAGTACGCCGTGGCGACCGCCCGATGGATCTTCGCGGTCAGCACCGTTCGCTCGAAGTAGCCTCGAAGCTCCGCGTAACGGTCGGGCGCGAGGACGCTCCGCGCCGAGTCGACGAGCCCCAGCGACTCCTCGGCCAGCCGCACGCCGTGGTCCTTCTCCTTCACGACGTATCCGAGATACGTCGCGTCCATCCGGTCGTGTTCCTGGTCGAGCCAGCCGTTCTCGAGCACCCACGGCACCTCGCGGGCGACGCCGGAGTCGCTCTTGCAGCTGACCGGACCGAGGTGGTCGACCACACCCGTCCAGTAGTGCAAGCTGCGGTTGACAGTGTGCCGAACGTCCACGACCGGCGGGTCGAGCCACTTCCCGGACACGTGGCGGTAGTAGCTGGAGCAGTAGGGGTCGTAGTCGAGTTCGGAATGGTTGGCGATGTTGGTTCCCAGCGTGTACATCGAGGACGTGATGATGTTCCGGGCGTTGTGGAACGCCTTCTCCACGATCGGTGCCGCCTTGGACCCGTACCGCCGGGTGACGAACTCCCGGTAGACATCGTCGGCGGTCGCCGCAGGGTCTTCGACAGCGCGCTTCAGCCCGTAGAGGTTGATCTCGGTCGGTGTGTCGACGATCCCGGAGGTGTCGTAGCGGTCGGTCCGGGCTACGTACCCGACGACATTGGACTGCCGCTCGAACGCCCGCCAACGCTGCATCCCCACCTCGGGGAACGTGTTGGCGATGATGCCCTGGCCGTGGAACTCACCCGTGGCGTCGAACTCGACCAGCACGCCGCGGTCGAGCCCGGCGGTGAAGGCGTTCACCGGGTGGGTGAGGAAGAAGTCGTGCGGCGTCTCCTTCGTCATGACCCGGACGCGAGGGTTGTCGATCAGTTCGATCGCGCCCAGGATCCGCTGGATCTCCTCGGGGTAGTAGCCGAAGTCGCGGACGTAGAGGTTCATTCCACGCTCCTCCACCACGACGTCGGCCACCTGGTCGACCAGGTAGGCGAGCTTCTGCTCAGCGGTGACGAGAACGTCGGAGTGCTGGTTCTCGACCCGGGCGCCGGTCTCGACGAAGGTGAGGATGAGCGCGTCGATGTCGGGGGCGACGTCGAGCATCTCGCGGTAGTCGGCCCTGAACCATTCCCAGAACGCCGGGTCGTCGAGGTCGAGAGTGCCGCCGGGGCCGGTCTTGAACTCGTCGGGGTAGTAACTCAGGGAGTACAGCGAGTGGTCCCAGAAGGCGACCTCGGCGATGCCGGCCTCGCGGGCCGCGGCGGTGTAGGTCTCCGCGATACCTAGCCGGCGAGAGTCCCTGACGTGCCGGAGGTCGTGGATGACGTCGTGGCTGATCTGCAGGTGGTTGATGTCGTAACCGGCCGCGGCGCCGATGGCGCGAAGGCCGTCCGGCACGCTGTCGGTGAGGACGTTCCACCCGCGGACCTGCTCTCCCGGCGGCCGTGCCCCGGTCGACGGCGTGTCCTCGACCGCGGGGACGGCCGCCGCGCCGGTTCCGCCCAGTGTCATCGCCACGACGATGCACACCGGCAACGCCGCCGCGGCGAGTGCCCGCCTCACAACCGCGCGCGGAGTTGGGCAGCGTGCAGATCCGCGGGGACGGCTCCCGAGCCGAGCGCCTCCGACACCGACCCCAGATCGCCGGTGAAGTCGCGGGGGAGCCCACTGGCGAAGGTGGTGGCGCCGGCGATGCCGACGACGGCGGCCCGTGGTGCCATGTCGTGGATCGCGACCGCGTACGTACGGCCGTTGGTGACCCGGACGTTCCAGTGTGCGAACCGCGCGCCGAACCGCGGACCCGCGTCGCCAGCGCCACCGACGAAGGCGTCGTTGGTCACGGTGATGTCGGTACGCACGTTCTCGAATGGCAGTGCCCGGTGGGAGTCGAAGGTGCCGTTCTCCATCACGCCGTCCGACCAGACGTTCCCG
Source organism: Actinopolymorpha sp. B17G11 (assembly GCF_040196095.1). Lineage (NCBI taxonomy): Bacteria > Bacillati > Actinomycetota > Actinomycetes > Propionibacteriales > Actinopolymorphaceae > Actinopolymorpha > Actinopolymorpha sp. B17G11. Next base: position 47,290 of record NZ_JBEFTW010000024.1, on the reverse strand, counting down.
GACGCGAGTCCCTCGACGTTGATGCCGTGATGCGTCGAGCCCGACGGCAGCGGCACGGTGGCCCGGTCGATCCGGAACCGGGTGACGAGGTTGTCGTGGGCCTGCACCCGGCAGATGTAGGAGTGGTGGCGCTGCCGGCCGCCGACCGACACGTCCCGTAGGGTGACGCCCTTGCACGAGTGCAGGCCGAAGCCGTTGTCCGCGTTCTCCACGTGGACGTTGCGCGCCCAGCAGTTCAGGGCCGCCGAGAAGGCGGGGCCGTTGAAGCCGAAGTCGCGGTTGTGCGGTTGCTGCTGGGTGAGCCGCATCCGGAGGGTGAGGTCCTCGATCCCGGACTCCCGCACCACCGGGCCGAGCGTCTGCAGGCGCGGCTCCCACACAGTACGGAGGTCGAACTTCAGCGGCTGGGCCAGCGTCACCTGGTCCCCTGACACGTGGGTCACCTCGACCGGCCAGCGGTAGTCGACGAAGTTGGGTGCGCCAGCCCACGTACTGATTTCCGGGCGCAGCCGGGTGGCCCGAGAGTTCCAGTCGTAGGCCGCGGTGCCGTCGACGTCTCCGGCCAGATGGGCCAGGAGGCTGGAGTCCGGGACGTTGCGGACGGCGAGGAGGACATGGTCCCCGGCGCGGATGTCTCCGGCGTCCTCGACGGCGAGCGTGCGCGCACCTCGGGAAGCGTCGGCGACGACCGGGGTGAGCGTCTCGTTGTCCATCCAGCCCTCGTTGCCGAGGAACTCGGCGTCCCTCATCGACTCGAGCAGGCGCTTCGGTACGAACCAGACCAGGCCGCCGCTCCACGACCACTGGCTCAGATCGCCTTCCCTGCGGTTGAACGCGTACCCCTCTTCCAGGGACTTGTCGCAGAAGATCACGGTCCTGCTCGTACCGAGTCCGCGCAGGACCACACCGGAGTGGTGCATCCGGATCAGCCCGGACGTCTTGTAGGTGCCGGGCGGCAGCACCACCGCACCGCCGCCGGCCGCCGCGGTCGCGTCGATGGCCGCGTTGATCGCCACGGTGTCGTCGGTGTTGCCGTCGCCCGTCGCGCCGAACGTCTTTGCGTTGACCCGTTCGGGCAGCCGCGGGATGTCCCGCTCGCCGCGGCGGTAGCCGGCGTACGACACGTTCGGGACCTGGGGATGGGTGTCGGGTGCGGCGAGGTACTCCTGCCAGAGTTGAGCCGGTGCCGGGTGGGGCGCAGGTGCCAGGTACGGCGGTGCCGGCTGGGCGACCGCCCCGCGGGCGGAACCGCCCAGGGTGGCCGCACCCACGAGACCGCCACCTGCCATCCGCAGGAGGTCACGACGACGGGGACCACGGTTGCCCATGAGGCGTTCCTTTCGCTGCTCTTGTCTGGCGCTCGACCGACGGCGTCAGGCTTGGTCCCCGTGGACGGTGACGCGGGTGAACTGGAGGTGGTCGACGAAGCCGAGGGTGTTCGACTCGTTGGCGCCCCTCGTGTCCTGGCTGTCGCGGACGTGCACGTGCCGGATCGGGAACGCGAGCGCGTTCATGGACGGCGTGGACGAGGCGACTCAGGCGACCGTAGGTTCGTTATTTTCGGCCGTCAAGAAACTTGTCCGCTACCGCTCACCCTCGGCTGGGCGCGCGAGTGCGTCGGTAGGCTCGCGGGGACCGACATTCGAGGGAGCGGGTGAGGATCATGAACGCCGCGGAATCCGGGAGCGGCACGCGGTCGGCGCCGGGTGACCGGGCTGTACCGAACGAGCGGATCGGTGTCGTCGGCTACACGGTGCGTGCCGCCATGCCGGCACCGGACACCGAGGCGACGCTCGCGGCACTGGCGTCGTGCGGATACGTGAACATCGAGCCGTCGAGCGGGCTCTACGGCTATACCGGGGCGGAGCTGGGTGCGCTGATCGACGCCGCCGGCATGAAGGCACCGTCGGTCGGTCTCGGGCTCGGTGAGATCGAGGACGACCTCGACGGCGTCCTCGCCACCGCGAAGGCGCTCGGCGCCCGCTACGTGCGGATCTCCGGCTCCCGATCGTGGGACGCCGCGGAGTACTCGCGCGTGGCCGGCGTCCTCAACGACGCCGGTGCCCGCACCCATGCCGACGGCGTCACGCTCGCGTACCACAACCACGCCTTCGAGTTCGAGGCCGAGAACGGCGGACGCTTGTACGACATCCTCGTGCGCGAGACCGACCCGGACCTCGTCGATCTGGAGCTCGACCTGTACTGGTCAGTCGTCGGCGGCGTCGACCCGGTGGATCTCTTCACGGAGTACCCCGGCCGGTTCCCGCTGCTCCACGTGAAAGACCGCGCGCCCGACGGCTCCATCGCCGACGTGGGGACGGGCACGATCGACTTCGCGCGGATCTTCGCCCACAGCGAGCTGGCCGGTGTGGAGTACTACTTCGTCGAGAACGACAGTCCGAAGCCAGACGGCATCACCTCGGCGAGGGCCAGCTACGCGAACCTGCGGGCCCTGCGGTACTGAGGCGAAACGAGGGCGACGGCCCGCCGCGTGCCCGGCTGGTCAACCTTGCTGGACCCGACGGCTGAGCGCCTCGCGACCCAGGGCGCTCTCTCGGTACTCAGGGCAGCACGCGTTCGAGGTCGGCCCAGAACTCGTCGGGAATATCGCGCGCGAACGCGTTCATGTTGGCGCGGATCTGACCGGGAAGGTGGGCACCGACGAGTATGCTTCGGACCGCCGGCTGGCGCAGGGGAAACCTCATCGCGGCCGCCGCGAGAGGTACGCCATGGCGGGCGCAGACCCGGCCGATGCGCTGGATCTCCCCGGGAGCGTCGGCGCCTGGATCGGTGGCCAGCAGCCCCCGGTCAAAGACGCTGGCCGCGACGACCGCCACGCCCTGGCTCTCGCATCGTGGCAGAAGCTCGGCCAACGCCGTACGCCGTAACAGCGTGCACGTGTTGGCGGCCAGCACCAGGTCCGGATCGGCGTACTTCACGAAGCGGTCGAGCATCTCGGCCTGGTTCATCCCGACCCCGACGGCCCTGACAACGCCTTGGGCGCGCAGCTCGGCCAGGGTGGGAAGGGCTTCGTCGAGGGCTTGCGGCCAGTGCCGGTCGGGGTCGTGGAGGAGCACCACGTCCACGCGGTCGATTCCGAGCCGTTCAACGCTCTCGTCGACGCTACGGAGCACGCCGTCGCGGCTGAAGTCCCACTCGCAGTGATGAGTAGGCGGAACGTCGAAGATGCCGGGCTCGCCGGGGCCCGGGCGTACGAGCCTACCGACCTTGGTCGACAGGACGAACGAGTCGCGCGGGCGGGCCCGCAGCGCCATACCCATCCGCCGCTCGGACAGCCCGTTCCCGTAGAACGGTGCGGTGTCGAAGTAGCGGATCCCCGCCTCCCACGCAGCGTCCACCACGGCGTACGCCTGGTCGTCCGTGATCGGCACGAGGTAGTTACCGAGCGGGCCGCCGCCGAGACCGAGTTGTGGCAGGTTCACGGGTGGCACAGTCATGCCCGCTCCAGGTGCAGCCAGCTGGTCACCACGGTGTCAGCGGCCTCCAGGTGGTGGTCCTCGCCGGGTTCGACAATGAGTACGTCACCGGTGGCGATGTCGACGGGCCTCGCGTCGATGTGGATCCGGCCGTGGCCTTCGAGGATGAGAAAGATTTCCGGATCCGGGTGCGTATGCCGCCGCCCGGGATGGCTGACCTCGCCGGGCTTCAGGACGGCGACGCCACCTGAGGTGACTCGGTAGCCGGGCAGCGGGCGGTACTGTGCCAGGGTGATTTTATGCATGGGTTCCTCCGGTTATCGTCCTGAGATGCCGGTCAGTGTGATGCCGCGGATGAAGTACTTCTGGGCTCCGAGGAAGACGACGATGATCGGTGCCAGCGCCATCATGGAGACCGCCATCATGAGGTGGTACTGGTCATCGTGTTCGCCCCTGAAGAGCGCGATGCCGAGCGGAATGGTGAACTTCTCCGTGCTGCGTAGGTAGATCAGCGGATCGAGATACTCGCCCCACGTCGCGATGAACGACATCAACGTCACGGTGGCGATCGCCGGTTTGGACAACGGAATCATGATCCGCCACAGGATCCGCAGCTCTCCGGCACCGTCGATCCGGGCGGAGTCCACCAGCTCCTGAGGGATCGTGGTGAAGAACTGCCGGAGCAGGAAGATGAGCAGCGCGGTCCCGAAGAAGTTGGGCAGCACCAGGGGCCAGTAGGTGTCCACCAGCCCGGCCTGGGAGAACAGAAGGAACCTCGGGACCAGGGTGACCTGGGCGGGAATCATCATCGTCGCGAGCATGGCCGCGAACATCACCCCGCGCACGCGTGACCGCAGTCTGGCGAAGGCGTACGCCGGCAGAATGCAGGAGATCAGATTTCCCAGAACGGAAAGTACGGTGACCAGGATGCTGTTCAGGAGGAACCTGGTGAACGGCATCGCCGTCCAGGCATTCGGATAGTTCTCCCAGTGATATTCGTTGGGGAAGAACCTCGGGGGAAACTCCAGGACGCTCGTGGAACTCTTCAGTGATGTGGTAAACATCCACAGCAACGGCAGGATGAAGGCAGCAGACGCGAGGACGAGAAGGATGTACGCGCCGACGCGCTGGATGCGCTGTATCTGCGCGGACTGTTCCGCCGACAGCGAGCGAGGCTCGGTCCGCGCCACCGGCATGCGGGGCCGGGTGGGCTTTGTTTGCCGAGTGGGCTTTGTCTCCAGTGCCATCGTGACGCCCTACTTGAACTCGTAATGGACCCACCGCCTGGCAAGCCAGAACTGCGCGGCGGTGAAGATGATGATCAGAAGGAACAGAGCCCACGCGATTGTCGACGCGTAGCCCATGTCGAAGTACTGGAAGGCGTAACGGTAGACGTACAAGCCCAGCACCAGGGTGGCGTTGGCGGGCCCCCCGCCGGTCATGAAGAGCACCAGGGTGAACGCCTGAAGGCTGCCGATGAATCCGACGATCATGTTGAAGAAGATGACGGGGGACATCATCGGAACTGTGACGTGCCTGAACCGCCCCCACCAGCCGGCGCCATCGATTTCCGCCGCCTCGTACAGCGACGGCGGCACGCCCTGAAGACCGGCCAGGAAGATGACCATCGCGTTCCCGGCAGTCCAGACCGACATGATGACCAGGCCGGGAATTGCCCACGCCTCGTCGACCAGCCAGCCTGGCCCCTGGATTCCGACATAGGCCAGCAGGTGGTTGATGAGGCCGTAGTCGGGATGCAGGACGTGGATCCAGAGCAGCGCGGTGGCGATTCCGCTGAGCACCGACGGCATGTAGATGATGGTGCGAAATATCGCCTGTCCGCGCACCTTCATGTTGAGCATCAGCGCGAGAACGAAGTTGAAGACGACGCCGACGAGGGCCGAGCCCGCACCGAAGTACACGGTGTTCTTCAGTGCCACGTAGAAGTCCGGGTCGGTGAGCAGCCGCCGGTAGTTGTCGAGCCCGATCCACTCGGGGGACGACAGCAACTCCCACTTCGTCAAGCTGATCACGATCGAGGCGACGATCGGGCCACCGGTGAAGAAGATGAACCCGATGAGCCACGGCAGCGCGAACAGGTGGAACCTGCGCGCCTCGCGGCGGGCCAGGGGTGCCTGGCGCCGCCGCGAGAGGCGTCTCGGCGAGACAGCCGTGCTCACACGTTCTCCTTGGCGACCGGCGTGACGCGTTCCTTGATCTGCTTCAGTGCATCGTCGAGCGACAGCTTTCCTGTCCGCACCCGGTCCCAGATCGGCGTGGCGGTGTCGACGACCTTCTGCGTGGCGGGCATCTTGAGCACGCCGTCGCTGGTGGCGTAGTCCTGTAGCGCCGCTTTGGTGTCCGTGATGACCTGGTCAGGGACCTTCATGGCCGTGAGGTTGGCGTCGATGGCCGACAGTCGGGCCGGCGGACTGAACCTGAAGTACTGGGCGCCGGCCGACGACAGGAAGGCGTTGAGCACGATCCATGCCGCCTCCGGATTGGCTGCCTTGGTGGTGAGTCCGAAGGCGCTGCCGACACCTGGGGCAGACCGTCCTTCTGGGCCTGAGGGCATGTGACTCATACCCCAATCGAACTCCGTTTCCGGAGGCAGGTTCAGGAGGTCGTTCAGGATCCAGGTGCCATTGATCGCCATGGCCGCCTGGTTTGCGCGATACGGATCGGCATTCTCGCGAGCTTGCATTTCCGCGATGCTGGGTATGGCCGCATGCTTCACCTGCAGATCCACCCATGGTTTGAGCGCATCGCGCGCGGTATCCGAATCGATCATCACCTCGGTTTCGTCCTGCGACAGGAAACGGGCTCCGAAAGGAAGCAGATAGATCGGGGTGAGGTCGGGGTAGGGAACCGGCATCTGGACCATACCGAAGATCTTCTTTATGCCCTTGCCTGACGTCAGCTCGATCGCCGCCTCCTGAACCTTCTGCCAGGTCCAGGACTCGTCGGGGTATTCGACACCCGCCTTGTCGAACATCTCCTTGTTGTACCAGAGCATTTTCGGGGCGGAGTCGGTCGGTACGCCGTGCAGCTTTCCGTCCTTCTCCCAATAGCTTCGCGCGGTCGCCGTGAAGTCGTCGGTGTTGAAGTCGGGTGTCGCGGCGATGAAGTCGTCGAGCGGAGCGATGATGTTGTTCTTGATGAGGTTCTGGCCCCAGCTGTAGTGGGAGTACATCAGATCGGGCAGTGACCCGCCGGCCGCCTGCGTCATGTACTTCGTCAGGAAGTCGTCCCACGGGGTGATTTCGCGCTTGATCTCGATGTTCGGATGCAGTTCCCGGAAGAACTTCGCGAACTGTGCGTGCCGAACCTCCGCGTTCTCGTCGGAGGTGATCGCCATCGTGACGGTGACCTTGGACTGGGGATCGGGGATGTTGGTCGTCGGCCAGTCCAGCGACTCGAAGAGCGTCTTTGCTTCGTCGTACGGATAGGTGTCGTTTTCCGGGCGATCGGTGTCGACGGGTGCGGTACTGCCGGCGGGGTCGGTTGTCGGGGCGGTTCGCCTGGTCCGCTCGTCGCCGGCACATGCCGCAAGGGGCGCGGCCAGGGCGGCCATCGCGGCGAGGTTGAGCACCCGTCGGCGGGACATGCCTGTGGTGTCCAACCCCTGGAGGGTCTGAACGATCGTGCGCTGGTCCATGGAACGGCTGCCTTTCGCGGGAAGACCTCGATCACCGGCACGATCACGGCGGAAGGCGTCGCTGGAAAGCGGTTGCCCAGCCGTGGCATCGTCAGCGCCGTGGGCTGCGGAGGGCCCTGGGGTGGAGTACGGGTGGAGTGCGGCCGGCTGGTGGAGGCATTGCCGGTCGAGTCGTCGAACTGGCCGTCGCTTCGGTCTGCACTTCGTGCGACCTCGGCCTTCGCGGCGGCGACTGGTCGACCTGAGAGCCTCCGATGATTGGGTGGCGCTTCCGGTCGTTGTGGTGCCTCCGGTCCGGAGGCTTGCCGGAACCGTAGACCCACTAATTAACTTCGTCAAGAATTGAATCTAACGTGACTGCAACATAGGCTCGGGCGAACGCGGGAAGGGCCACACAGGCGCGTCGGCGGATCCGCACGGCCACGGGAGGTGCCGGGCACGCCTCCCGTGTTCTGCCGTGTGACGTTCCTCGTGTGGAAGGACTGCCCGCATGCCGAACTGGACCCTCGCCGCGGATGACCTGGAGGCCGAGGTCACGCTCTCGGACGCGGGCGAACTCTCGCTGGCGTTACGGCATGGCGGCCGCGACGTCATCGCACCGTCGAGGCTGGGACTCCGGGCGGCCCATGAGGATCTCAGTCAGGGACTTGCCTTCGAGGCGATCACGACCGGCGAGATCGACGACTCCTACGCCACGGTGACGGGCAAGCGACGGGAGCATCGCTACGTCGCCAAGGAGTGGACGCTGTCGTTCACCAAGCGCGGCCACCGCCTCGACCTCCAGGTACGCATCAGCGAGCAGGGCGTGGCCTATCGGTACTCCGTGCCGTGGACCGGCCCGGTGACCGTCTGCGAGGAGGTCTCCGAGTACGTCTTTCCGTCAAGCGCCCGCGCCGTGCTGTTGCCGTACGACAACGGTCGATGCGACTACGAGGAGATCCACCACCACACGTCTGTCGCCGACGCGGAAGAGGTGTTGTACGGCTGCCCGGCGCTGTTCGAGGTCGGCGACGTCTGGGTGCTGGTCACCGAGTCGAATCTCGACGCCACCTATGCGGGATCCCGGCTGCGGTTCGACGGAGCCGCGTTCCGGGTGGACCTGCCGGATTCGTACGTCACCACCGCGAGTCCACTCGTGACGCCATGGCGCACGATGATCACGGGCGACCTCGCCACGATCGTGGAGAGCGACCTCGTCACCAGCCTGGCCGAGCCGTCGGAGGTCGAGGACACCTTGTGGATCAACCCGGGAGCAGCCGCCTGGTCCTGGTGGTCCGACGGCGCGTCCGCGAGCGACGCCGAGGCCCAGCGGAGATGGGTCGACTTCGCCGCGGCGCAAGGTTGGCCGTACCTCCTGGTCGACGCGGGTTGGCGCGCGGACTGGATACCCGAGCTGATCTCGTACGCCACCGAACGGGGCGTGGGCATCTGGCTGTGGTCGCACTGGCAGCACGTCGACAGCGAGATCGAGCACCGCGAGAAGCTCGCGCTCTGGAAGGAATGGGGTGCGGTCGGGGTCAAGATCGACTTCACTGAGTCCGACGGACAGGACCGCATGAGATGGTTCGACTCGATCCTCGCCGCCACCGCCCGGCTGAAACTGATGGTCGTCTTCCATGGCGGCACGATCCCGCGCGGCACCGAGCGTACGTGGCCCCATTTCATGACCGCGGAGGCGGTCAAGGGAGCGGAGTGGATCAAGCCGAAGCCCGGCAAGGAACCGCTCTATCCGCCAACGCACTACCTGTCGCTCGTCTTCACCCGCAACGTCCAGGGCCCGATGGACTTCACGCCTTGTACGTTCACGGCCGTCCGCGAGATCTCTGCCGGGTTCGAGCTCGCGCTGGCCGTTCTCTTCGAATCCGGCGTCCAGCACTTCGCCGACAGCATCGAGGCGTACGACTCCAGGCCGGAGGTGCGGCGGCTGCTCGCCGAGGTCCCCACCGCCTGGGACGACACCAAGCTGCTGTCCGGCGACCCCACCAGTCACGTCGTGCTCGCCAGGCGTCGCGGCGATGAGTGGTACGTCGGCGCTGGCTTCTCCGGGAACGCGCGCGTCGCCACCGTGTCGCTCGACTTCCTGGGCGATGGCACGTGGACGGCAGACGTCTACCGGGACGGCCCGGTCGACCGGATCATCGCCGAGACCATCACCGTCGACGTCGGCGGCAAGGTCGATGTTCCGGTCGCCGCCAACGGCGGCTTCACGCTCCGCCTGCGGCATGGCGATTCGGAGGCAACCGCATGAGCGACGACCTCAGCAGTCGCGGGCAGCTTCTTTCCGGAGGTCGGCAAGGGTGAGCAGCCCGCCGGTCGGTACCTCGATCAGGTGGACCCCAGATGCCAGCTCGATGGTTCGCTCACTGACCGGTCGTCCCTGACAGTCCAGCACGGTGGCGCTGGCGGTACAGGGCCGCGCGACTGTCAGGAGTACGTCGGTCGAGTCGTCGGCATTGGCGAGGAGCAGCGTGCGGCCCGGCTCGAAAGGTACCGGGATCGGCCCGTACCTGCCGACGATGACGGTCTCCTCGCCGACCGCGCGGACAAGCGGATACACGAGGTCGGGACGCATGGGTTCGAACAGTCCACCTTGCAGGATGTCGGCGTGTTCGGTGAAGAACTGCAGCCAGAACCGCAGCGCCGCACGCTGCTCCGGTGTCTGCGTCGCGAGGTCGACGGAGATCTGCGGGACCGCGAACAGTACGTTGATGAGCTGGGCCGCCACACGTTCCGGGCTCTCCGCAAAGTGCCACATCATCATGTCGGCGTGGACGGCGAGCGGGCCGGCGACGAGTCGCAGATCCACCGTGCGCTGCCGGTTGTGCGCGGGGCTCAACGCGCAGTCGGAGGCCCGGATCATCGTGGCGTACGGCCAGAGACCAGGGCTCACGTACGGCTGCCGCAGCTCCACCAGCGCGTCCGGCGGCAGGGCGGCACCGAGCTCCTTCAAAAGCAGGTGGACGCCCTCGTTCACCGTCGCGCAGTCGGCGTCCGGGCCCGCTGGCGGCGGATCGTCGACGGCGAACTGGTCGATGAAGTCGATCTTCAGTCCGTCCATGCCCCACTCGTGCACCGCCCTGGCGAGCTTCTCGACCAGCAGGTCGCGGATGACCGGGTAGCGCGGGTCCACGACGGCCGCGTCCATGCGGTCCTTGTCCGCCAAGATGTACGGCTGGACCCGGTCCCACAGTGCCGCGTGCTTGCCGACGAACGGGAGGGAGTACCAGAGCAGGTAGGCGAGGCCGTCGTCGTGCACCCGTGCCACGTGCGCCGCCATGTCGGGGAACGAGGCTGGGAACGGTTCCCATTCTCCGACGTAGCCGTAGCCACGTTGCCGGTTGTCGCTGTGCCAGCCGTCGTCCATGATGATCGCCTGGCAGCCTAGTTCGGCCGCGAGGCGGGCTTGCCGCTCCACACCGGGCGCGTCGACGTGCTGCTGCATGGTGTACCAGGTCGAGTAGGCCGGCATTCGCGCCACCCGTGGCACGGCCGAACACGTGGGTACGGCGTTCGCCAGCCACCACGTCGCGACATCGGCCAACGTGTGCGAGAACGGTCGCCCACTGAGGTCGAGTCTGAGCAGCAGGCCGGTTCCGGGTTCGGCGTCGTGCTCGGCCCAGAACCCGAAGTACCCCGTCTCCTCGACGACCCCAGCGCAGATGCGCACCGGCCGGACGACCTCACGCAGGGCGAACGTACACACCGCCACATCGTCGGCGCCGACGAGGCAGCCCACGGGCGCCGCTTTCTCGAGCGCGGAGGTCCTGGGGCGCCGCCAGAACTGGGGGAGACCGCGGTGCTCGTTGCTGTCCGGCGTCCAGTAGGCGGTCGTGTCGACACACGGGACCTGCCACGCGACCCGTACGGCCGCGGGCGCGTCGGGCATGATCTCGACCTCGGCGATCCCGTTGCCGAGTGGACGCACGGCCCAGGTGACCTCCGTGGACGTTGTCACGTCGAGCATGAGTTCGGTCCCGCCGGCGAGCAGCCCGGACGACACCGTTGTGGTGTCGCGCGGGAGCTGGTCGTACGGCTGCCAGCCCGTCTCAGGGGACGTGCCTGGGTTCGGACCCGGCGAAGCCGTCGCGGGCGAGGGGGTTCCTCGCGATGGGGTGGCGGATGGTGGGCTTGTCATTCACCTTTCCTACCGTCGGGGCTCTACAGAGTGAACATCGACTCGATGGCTACCGCGGCGGCACCGCGAGCCCACTGCTCGAAGGGTCTCGGACGCAGGATCACCTCGCATTCCGCGGCCGCGCCGAACGCCTGGCTGGCGAAGGCGCTTCTGAGCGGGTCTTCGAACAGGTCGAACGCCGACAGCCCCGCGACGTCGCCGGTCACGATGATGCGCTCGGGGCCGAAGAGGTTCGCCATCGCCGCCATGGCCAACCCGATCGCCGACCCGGCCCGCGCGAAGACTGCCAGTGCATTCCGGTCGCCCGCATGCGCGATCCTGATGGCTGCGTCGACGTCCAGCGACTCATCTCCCGTGGCCCTGCGTACCGCCTCGACAATGGGGCCTGTTCCGGCGATCGCCTCCACGCAGCCCTTCCCGCCGCAATGGCAGGGCGCTTCGTCGCCGCCGACGGGGATGTGCCCGATCTCCCCGGCTACACCGTGCGAGCCCGCCACGAGGCGGTCACCCACGACCAGGCCGCAGCCGATCCCGATGCCGACCGTGACCAGGGCGAACGAGGAGGCGCCGATGCCCTCACCGAACCATTGCTCTGCGACGGTGAGGGACTTGACGTCGTTCTCCACGGTCACGTCGAGGCCCGTTGCCTCCGCGGCCAGCTTCGCCAGCGGGACCTGGTGCCAGCCGAGGAACGGCGAATAGCGGACCAGGCCTGCCCCCCGGTCGACGTCCCCAGAGACCGCGAGGCCGAGGGAGTGGCAGCGGTCGCCGAACGTGGGTGAGGTCGCGAGCAGGTCGGCCACCAGTCCAGCCAGCTCGGCGACCGCATGCTCCGGCGCGGAAGCGGTCAGTTGCCTGTGCGCGGACGCCTGCACCTGCGCGCGCAGGTCCGTGACCACGCCGATCAGTTCGTTCTCGGTGATCTTCACGCCGGCGAAGAACTCTCGGTCCCCCCGGATCGCGAGTGGGCTCGCCGGTCTCCCCGCCCCGGGCCCGGTACGCTCACTCGCCTGCAGTTCCTCGAGATAGCCGGCCTCGATGAAGGGACGGGCCACCTTCGTGACAGCGGCCGAGGAAAGCCCGGTGCGGCGGGCGATCTCGACCCTCGAGACTGGCCCCTGGGTGAGCACCATGCTGAAGACGGTCGCCGCCGCGGGGCTGGTGAGCGGGTTCGGCCGGCGAGCAGGCATGAGGGCAGTCTAACTATTTCCTTCTTGAGGAATTGAATTCGGCCTGCAGTCCCTGAGTTCGGACCTGCACCGTGGACTGAAGTCGCCTGCGCTGCGGCCCCTTCAACCCATGGCCGTGCGCACGACGGTGTACGCCGCAGGGTTCACCGGTCGAGCGACTGGGTGGGGAGACTGGGAGCGAGCAACGCCGCGCCGACGATGCCGGCGTTGTTCTGTAGCTGTGCGGGGACGACCTTGGTGCGCAGTTTGATGCGTGGCAGAAACTTTTCGGCCTTCTTGCTGACCCCGCCGCCGATGATGATCAGCTGCGGCCAGAGTAGCTTCTCCAGCAGGGCAAGGTACTCCTGCAGGCGCTGCGCGTACTTCTTCCAGGAAAGGTTGTCGCGCTCCCGGATCGACTCGGCGGCCCAGTCCTCGGCGTCGCCGTGATGCAGCGGCAGATGGCCCAGCTCGCTGTTCGGTACCAGGGTCCCGTCGGAGAAGAGCGCACTGCCGATGCCGGTACCAAGCGTGACAACGACGACGACACCACGTTGGCCCCTGCCGGCACCGAACTGCATCTCCGCGATCCCCGCCGCGTCAGCGTCGTTCACCACCGCAACGGCCCGCCCAGTGGCGTGTGCGAACAACTCCGCGGCGTTCGTTCCCACCCACGCTGGGTCGATGTTCGCCGCGGTCTCCACCACGCCGGCCCGGATCACGCTGGGCAGGGTCAGCCCAATCGGCCCACCGACCCCGACCTGGTCGAGCACCGCGACCACCACACCTGCGGTCGCGTCGGGAGTGGCTGGAGACGGCGTGCGCAGCCGGACGCGATCGGCGACCAATCGGCCCGCACCAAGATCCACGTGCGCACCTTTGATCCCTGTGCCTCCGATATCGACGCCGACGGCTGTTCCATCCCTGAACGCTCCGCCGCTCATGGAAGTCACCATTCCTCCCCCCAAACGCTCCGAACCGGAACATCGGACACCGACCGTGGGAACCTTGGATCTGTCCTCCGTCCTTCTACTGTGCCGCAGCGCGGCCGCGGTACGGGCCCAGTCGTCGGCGCAACTCGCCGGTGGAATGTGGCCTGAGTCCTGTTGCGTGCTGCCGTCTGACACGACCGGGACGGCTGGCGATCGAGATCAACGGGCCGGTAAGGGTGGGCTCTGGGACCCTGTTCTGGTGACAGACATAGAGGGGCGTACCAACGCGGAGGTTGCATCCACGACCGCGCCCCCCGATCGACCGCGCGGTTTCACCCGTTGGATCGCGGCGAATGTCGGCTCGGCGGTTCCTCAGTCGATGGCGCCCATCACCTTTGGGCTGGCGACTCTGTCGCAAGGTGACCTCAACGGGGGTGCCCTGATGATGACGGCTATGACCGTCGCGCAGGTGATCGGTGCGGTACCCATCGCCGCTGCGGGCCGACGGTTCTGCGTGACTGCCTACGCCCGAGTTCTCACCGCGTTCCGGACGCTCGCATTCGTCGGCCTCGTTCTCGCCATCGCAGGCGGAGCGCCGGTGGCTGTCCTGGTGGTCGCCGCCAGTCTCGCCGGGCTGGTCAATGGGGCGATCTTCGGATTGCTGCGGGCGCTCCTGAACGACATGGTGGCCTCGAACAAGCTGCCGCGCGCGCTCGGCGTCGCCGCGACCGCCAACGAACTCGTCTTCGTGAGCGGACCGATTCTCGCCTCGACGATCGGAGGCGCGTCGGTGATCGCAGCAGTCGCCATCATGGCGATCACCAGCGCGCTGCCCCTGGTGGCGCTCCCTCGCATCGCGCATCGCACACCGCCGGCGTCGACCCGCGTTCCACCGGAGTTGATACGCGTGGACACGATGGTCTGGTTGCTGGCGGCTGGCAGCGCTGCCGCCTGCGTGGCCTCGGTCGAGGTCGGCGCCGTGGCGCTGGCACTGCGCCACGAACTCGCGCCAAGCGCAGCGTTGCTTTTCACGGTTCCACTGTGTGTCGGATCGGTGCTCGGAGGCGTCTGGGTCAGTGTCCGCAACCGCCGCCTGCGGCAGCGGACCGTCGTCGCCATGATGCTGCTGACCGTTGTCGGCATGGTCGCCGTCGCCTGGGACGCGTGGATCGGCTCCGTGATCGCCGGGGTCGTCCTCGTCGGCTTGTTTCTCGCCCCGCTCGGGATGTCGTTCTCGCTGTTCATCGACGACGTGCTCCCGCCGGCCCGACGCGCCGAAGGCTTTGCTCTGTTACGTACGTCGAAGTCCGTCGGCCTCATTACCGCATCGGCCGTGATCGCGTTCGGCTCGCTGGCGGCGTCTTTCCTCGTCTCCGCGGCGCTCGCCTTCGTGTCGGCCGTCATCATCCTCACCGTGCATGCACGCGGCGTCGGGCGCAAAGGCTCCGACGAGGCGTCCGCCACGGGATCAGCCTGCTGGGGGCGGCGGCGTTCGTAGGCGCCACAGCTTCGACGTGGCGAGCCAGGCAGTCCCAGCCAGCGCGCCGATTGCGCCGACTGCGAGCGTGGGGAGGACTCCCAGAAGCGCCGCCAATCCGGCGCCGACGAATCCGCCGAGTGCGTCTACGCCTTGGACGATGAACAGGACGCTGCCATTGACCCTTCCCCGAAGGGTGCTCGGGGTGAGGAGTTGTTGTGTCGTCTCCTGGTGGACTTCCCACAAGGTCCAGCCGAACGCGTTCACCAGGCGGGAGAGGACCAGCAACGGGAGGGCAGCCGGCCCGACAAGTGCAGCGAGCGGGACCAGGGCGATGCCGGCCGCGCGGAGCAGCGATCCTGTGAGGATGGTTCGTCCGGTCGTGAGCCGCACGCCAACTGCTCGAGCGGCCAGGCCACCCAGCAGTCCGCCGAGGCTTCCGACCGTGAAGATGACACCGATCATGGCGGGGGACAGGTTGAGGTCGTGGGCGAAGAAGACCATCTGGACCGCGTAGACGATGGCGAAGGAGAACACGAAGGTGGCGTCGGACAGCGTGAACGCGCGGACCAGTGGCTGACGCCATGCGAATCGCAGTCCTGCGACAAGCGCGGGCCAGACACTTTCTCGGGTGGTCGCCGAGCGGCTTGGCTCCTGGTGGCGGATACGCCACAGAAGGAGGCCGGAGCTGACGAAGGCCAGCGCTTGGACGCCAAGGGCGGCCGCAGCGTTGAGGATCTGCACGAGTCCGCCGGCCAAGCTCGGACCCACCGTACGCATGGCGCCGTCGGTAACGGCCAGCTTGGCGTATCCGTCGGGGAGGTGTACGGCCGGGACCAGCGAGGGCAGGTAGGAGCGATAGGCAACCTGGAAGCAGACGTCCAGGGTTCCGGCAAGGAACGTCACGAGGTAGAGCTGGTTCATGGTGAGGATGCCAAGCGCGGCACACACTGGCACCGAGCCGACCAGGATGCCTCGACCGGCGTGGGCAATGATGAGGATTGGTCGTCGCGGCAGTCGGTCGATGACGATGCCGGTGAACAACCCGAACACGAGCCAGGGTGAGCCCGCGATCGCCAGCAGGAGTCCGACTTGAGCCGCAGTCGCCTGCAGCGTCAGGATGGCGACGAGAGGTAGTGCGATCCGTCCGAACTGGATACCGAGCAATGACAGGCTCTGTGCGGACCAGCACTTGAGGAAGTCAGGGTGTCGCCACAGGCCATCGAGACGGTTGAGCACGCATGCCTCCTACGCGTGCCCGCCTCTGTCCCTGTACGACGATGTGAAGTTGAGTCCACCGGCCAGGATCAGCCGTGGCCGCAGATCATATGACGGTCGCCGGTCGGTCGACAACAATCGGCACCTCACGAGGAACGGGCCGGGTAGTCGACCCGGCCGCGCAGGACTCCAGTCCGTTCGTGATCACCACAGCGTTACACGGGCTGGTGACCTTGACGAGCAGAAATGCGTTGGCAAGGGGCGCTTCCCAGGTGCTAGACACGACCCCCATGCAGATCACGACTCGTGCCGCGTCCTTGGCGGACGTTGACTTCCTCGTCGGCCTGCTCGGCGACAGCCATCGCCCGGACGCTCTCGATCAGATCCGAGGACGGATCGAGAACAGCATCACCTATGTCGTCTGCGTCGATGATCGACCTGTGGGGCGGCTTCGCCTCGTCCGCACCGAGCAACACATCGAGATCGCCGGCATCCAGATCGACCCGGCGTGGCAGAGTCAGGGTGTCGGCACCGCGGTCATCAAACAGGTCCTTGACGAGGCCTGCTCAACTGGTCGACTTGTCGAGCTGGACGTGAACAAGGACAACCCGAATGCCGAACGGCTCTACGCACGGCTCGGCTTCCGACGACTGCGCGAGGACGGCAACGACTACCGCATGACAACGGCCACCTGAGCCACATGTGCACAGAACTGGCGGGGGAGGTGGCCGATCTCGCCGCAGACCAGTAGGTCACCGGGTCCGCCGCAGGCGGGTCGTGGACGGCCGCGTACGTACGAGCAGTGCCGGCGCAGCCAGGTCACTTCGCGGGGGCCGCCGCGACAAGGAGCGGGGCGAGCTCGATCGGCTTGCTGACCATCGGCCAGTGACCCGAGTCGATGTCGACGAATTCAAGGCGCTTGACCCTGGCCAGCTCGGGCAGCTGGCCGGCGCGGATCCACTCCTGAGCTTCCGCGGGAGTGAATTCGGGGCAGATGAGTACGACCGGGACGTCGAATCGTCGCTCGTCCACGAGGCGTACGACGCCCTTGGTCACCCCCTCGGGGACAGGGATCGCGGATGCGGCGATGCGGCGCCGGGACTCCTCGTCAAGGTCAGCGGAGTCCGGGCCGTCGAATGGCTCCCAGCCCGGGAAGGGCATGGCGCCGTCCTTCGACTCGAAGAAGTCGGCGTAGGTTTCCCCGTCGGCAGACGGGAAGCCGCCGATGAGGGCGACCTTGGCGACCTTGTCCGGTCGCGCCTCGGCGGCCAGCCAAGCAAGGGTGCAGGCGGCGGAGTGCCCCACCACCATGACCTTTCCAGACAAGGAGTCCACCGCGGCGAGCACTGCTGCCACCTGGTCGTCGAGCGTGGCGTACGCGGATCCGTCGCCCTGGCCCGGCAGCGTGAGCGGCACGGCGCGGTGGCCGAGTTTCTCGAGCGGGGGCACGACGTCGTTCCATACGGATCCGTCGAGCCAGAGACCAGCAATGAGGACGATGTCCATGATCAGTTCACATTCTCCAGGGCGGTCAGATCGCGTTCGGCGTAGAGCCGATGTTCCCATTCCTCGTTGAGGACGATGCGCAGACATTCTGCGTAAGGGAAGTTCTCCAGCCGGGGCCAGCCCGGCTCGGTGCGCGTCACCTCGGATCCGAGCGACTCGTCGGTGAGTGACTCCATGACGTGGCGGACCATCGCCTGGCGTTCGCGGCGGACGGTGAGCACCTCGTCGAGTGAGGGTCGTGCCTCGCGGTCCCACGGGATGCCGTCCCACCCGGGCGCCTCGTCCCACGGCAGGTCCCACGCGTGCCACGGCGAGGCGTTGCCGAGGATCATCCGATCCACCCACGCAGCGCTCGCGAAGTTCAGGTGCCGCAGCGTCTGGATGAACGTCCACTCGTCGTCGACACTGCGGTGGAGCGCCGATTCGGAAAATGTCCTCGCCCGCGCGACGGTGCCCTCCCACAGCCGCTCCAGGATGGCCCACGCCGTACGGAACCCGTCGGCGTCGTCGGGGCGCATCTTCGCCCGGTCGGGCATGCGACGGTTCAGTTCGGCGTCGACGAGCGGTGCGATGTCGACACCGTTCACGACGACGTTCTGAAGCTCTCCATAGATCTCCACGTTCACGAACTCGACTCCGCGCAGCTGACTCTCGCTGAACCGGCCGCCGCGGATCTGGGCTCCGGTGAAGTCGACCGCGCGCATCCTGGAGTTGTTGAGGTACGCCTCGGTGAAGGTGGCGTCCCGAAGGCTCACCCGCTCGAAGCGTGCGCCGGTGAGGTCCTGGTCGCGGAACTCTGTCATGGGTGTCACGGTAGGCCATGTTCCGGACGATCTGCTACAGCTTCAATGCCGGGCGCACGGTAGTGTGAGGGATGCCTACGACAACGGTCTTTCGAGCGCAGCAGGACGACGGCAGGTGGTAATGGGCGACGAGTACGTGATTGGTGTTGACTCTGGCGGCAGCCACACTCGGGTTGTGTGCGTAGACCTCGACGGACAAATGAGGGGGTCGTCGCAGGCCGCTGGGGGCAGTCCTACGCACAACGTCAATGCTAAGGACCATGTTCAGTCCGCCATTCACGAGGCGATACGACGAGCTGGCGTTGAGGTTGGCAACGCCGTTGGACTGGTATCCGGCATGGCTGGCTTCGATGGCGACCGCGACCTGAACTGGGCTTCGGAATATGTCGACGTCGTTGGCCTCGCGTGCCCGCGCTACATCGTCAATGACGCAGTTGTGGCCCACGCTGGAGCTTTTGCTGGCAACTCGGGGATTATCGTGGTGGCCGGTACAGGCTCCATGATCTTTGGAATTACTGAAGCGGGAGAACAGATTCGTAACGACCGATACTTCCACTATGCCGGCGGTGCTCGGCACTTGTCCTTCGACGCCATGGCACGCATTCTGATTGACGAGGACACCGACGCAGACGCGGACCTGGTGCGTGAGGTGTTCCAGTTCTGGGGAGCATCCGACAAGCAGGGGCTCCGCAAGATAGTCCGTGACCACGAGTCTGCGGACCGCAATGATGTCAAACACTTCTACGGCCGAATGGCTCAGCTGATAACAGCCGCAGCGGAGACGTCTCCACTTGCCACTGCCGCATGCTGCCAACTTGCCGTGGCGACCTGTGTGGGTATTCGCCTGCTCGCCGGGCATTTCGAATCGACAGCCGTCTCAGTAGCCCTGCAGGGAGGCCTAGCTCGGTCCGCTGCATTTGCAAAGAGTGTCGAGACCGAGCTGGCAGCCGCACCAGGGAAACGCATGGACGTTGTCGACCCGGTGCTCAAGCCCGCTGCGGGCGCGGCACTGTTAGCCCTACGGCGAGCTGGCGTGGACACCAACGAGCGGGTGGTCAGGCGACTCGCGGCGTGCGATCAGCTCATCAGGTAACGCGCTCCGGACTCGCGCGCGTCGTGGTGCACCAGCGTGACGCGTATTGGTCTGGAATTTTGGGATCGGATTGGCGGTCCTGGTGGGCCATTCGGCCCGTACAGTCATGCGGCATGGACAAGCGAGCAATCGGTGGTATCGAGGCCAGCGGGTTGTGTCTCGGGGCGATGATGTTCGGGACAACGGTGGACGAGGACACGTCGTTCGCCTTGCTGGACACGTTTTTCGAGGCAGGCGGGACGTTCATCGACACGGCGAACTGCTATCAGTTCTGGGCCGGCGACGGGCAAGGGCATGAGAGCGAAGAGCTGCTCGGGCGCTGGCTGAAGAGCCGCGGACTGGCCACCGGAGCAGGACGCGAGCGGATCGTCATCGCGACGAAGGCCGGCGCCCGGCCCGATCCAGGGCGCGGGGACTCGTGGCCGGCCAACATCGAGGGGCTCTCGGCCCGGGTGGTGACTTCCCAGGTCGACGTCAGCCTGCGACGAATGGGCCTGGACTACGTCGACCTCTACTACTCGCATCACGAGGATCGGACAGTCCCACTCGAGGAGACGGTTGGCGCGTTCGCCTCGGTTGCGGAGTCCGGCAAGGCTCGTGCGCTCGGCGTCAGCAACGAACCGTCGTGGCGGATCGAGCGCGCCCGGCGGATCGCCGCCTCACACGCGTGGCCGTCCTATGTCTGCGTCCAGCAGCGCCACACGTATCTGCAGCCGCGCCCCGGTGCCTACGACGCGTTCATGCCGGCCGCGAGCGACGAACTGCTCGACTACGTACGAGAAGAAGAAGACGTGACGTTGGTTGCGTACTGGTCGTTGATGGGCGGCGCGTACACCGGCCGCGCGGACAAACGGATCGACCCGATGTACGACCATCCCGGCGCGTCCGCGCGACTCGCGACCCTTCGCTCGGTTGCGGACGAGCTGGGCGCGACACCGAACCAGGTGGTGCTCGCCTGGATGCGGGCAAGCTCGCCGTCGATCCTCCCGTTGTTCAGCGCGAGTTCGGTCACCCAGTTGAAGGAGTCGCTCGGATCGACGGAGCTGACGCTGACTCCGGACCAGATGGAGCGCCTCGACCGGGCCTGACTTCCAGCTCATCCGCGATGGCGGTAGGGGACGAAGATCGGCTTCATGCGGTCTCAGTTGGTGCGGCGTACGCGGTAGCGGAGGTGCGTGACGTCTCGATCCTCGAGCCGGCGGACGAGATCGAGTTCGATGTGATCACTTCCGAGGTGGTCGAACAGCCTCCGGCCCTCCCCGAGGAGGACCTGAACCAGGTGGATCTCCATCTCGTCCATCTGCCCGGCTCGAAGAAGCGCTTGGGCCGCGCCCGCCCCATGGACCATGACCGCGCGGTCCCCGGCGGCGGCACGAGCCTCGCGGGCACAGGCCTCGACGTCGGTGACGAATCGCGCGTGGCCGGGCGGCACGTCCTCGTCGTCCACGTGGTGGGTGAGGACGAAGATCGGCACGCCGTCGTGATGGTCGCCCTGCCAACGCCCGGCGAGTTCGAAGGTACGACGGCCGGAGATCACCGCGCCGGTGGCCATCGCTTCGCGGAATACCTGCCCGCTGGGGCCGTCGGACTCCCGATCGTCAAGCCAGTTGAAGAGGCGTCCACCGTCGCGTCCGAGCTCCTGGCCGGGTCGGTCGTCCGGACCAGCGATATAGCCGTCGAGCGACATCGACATGTACAGCCGGATCGGATTGCTCACCCTGGTCTCCATCTCTCCTCCATGACTGTGGGACCGTTCCCGATCCTCGGTAGAAACGGGAGTGTCACAGGGAGACCTCAGATAACCGGCAAACTCATCGGTCCCCGGGCCGGCCCTACTGCCGAAAAGAGCGACGTCGCGCCCCAGGCGAGGCGTAGTGGTGCCTGAGACTTGATACGCAAGCCACAACTTGCCTATCATGTCCTTGATGGTAGATGTCTTTGCTGCGCTGGCCGATCCGACAAGGCGCCTGCTCCTCGACGAGCTTGCTGCCCGGGATGGTCAGGCGCTGTTCGAGTTGTGTACGCGGCTGATCACGCGACACGGCGTCGCGATCACCCGGCAAGGGGTCTCCCATCACCTGGGTGTGCTGGAGGAGGCCGGCCTGCTCGTGGTGCAGCGCGAGGGTCGCACGAAACTGCACTTCCTGCGTACTGACGAGCTGGATCTCATCGGCCAGCGATGGAAGCCCAACCGAGACAGGGGAGCCGGCGTGCTCAAGATCAACGTGACGAGCGTCTTCGTGGACGACCAGGACAGGGCTCTGGCGTTCTACACCGACAAACTGGGCTTCCTGCCCAAGAACGATGTGCCGACGGGCGAGTACCGCTGGCTCACGGTGGTGAGTCCGTCCGACCCCGATGGAGTGGAGCTGCTCCTCGAACCGAACGCCCACGAGGCGGCCAAGGCCTACCAGCAGGCCCTGGTGGAGGACGGGATTCCGGCGACGTCGTTCGCCGTCGAGAACCTGGAGAAGGCCCACGCCGACCTCACCGCGAAGGGAGTGACGTTCGTGCAGCCGCCCACGGCGATGGGGCCGATGATGACGGCGGTCCTCGATGACACGTGCGGCAACCTCATCATGATCGCGGCGCCGGTCCCCGCATCGGACGCGGGGTCTCCTCGAGGGGACGGCGAGTCGTGACCGGGAGCCGCGGCGGCACGATGCGGGGCCGGCACGGACCTCGTCGTCAGGAACGGTTACCGCTGCGGGGTTGGGCGATTCCGTGTTCCCAGGCCCAGGCGGCGATTCCGACCCGGTTGCGGATGCCGAGCTTGTCGCCGATGTTGGCGATGTGGGTCTTCACCGTTCCCGCCGTGATGTAGAGGTCGGACGCGATCTCGCTGTTGGTCTTTCCCATGGCGATATGGCGGGCGACCTCGATCTCGCGGCTGCTCAACGTCGCTCGTGCGGTGTCGCCAGCTGGTCGGGCTGTGCCGCCGAGAAGATGGCTGAGCAGGCGTACGGTGACCTCGGGACTGATGAGCATGTCACCGCTCATCGCCGCGCGGATGGATTCGATGAGGAGCGGGGGTCCGGACCGCTTCAGCAGAAATCCGCAGGCGCCGAGCGAGAGCGCTTTCGCGACGTACTCATCGAGATCGAACGTGGTCACCACGATCACCCGGATCCCTGCGCTGGCAGGAGATTCCATCAAGGTACGGGTGACCTCAAGCCCGTCGAGGTGCGGCATCCGGATGTCCATCAGGGCGACGTCCGGTCGTACATGGCGGGCGAGGTCGAGCGCGGCGCGGCCGTCGGCTGCCTCGCCGACGACGAGCATGTCCGGTTGGGAGTCGACGATCAGTTTGAACGCCACCCGGATGTCGCGTTGGTCATCGGCCAGCAGGACACGGATCGGTTTGTCAACCACGGTTCGCTCCCGCGCGCGAGATGGGCATGCAGGCGGCAACCGTCCACCTGCCGTGTTCGTCTGGCCCGGCGTTCAGGTCGCCGCCGAGGGCGCGCACCCGTTCGCGGAGGTTGAGCAGCCCTCTGCCCCCGTGGGTACGGCTGACGCTGGTGATCCGAGCGCCGTGGCCGACGTCATTGCTGACGCGGACCTGAAGGACATCCTTGTCATCGACCCGCACCTCGATGGTGACCTGCTCCGTCGACGGGGCGTGCCGCCGAATGTTGGTCAGCGCCTCGACCACGATCCGGTACGCAGTCATCTCCACCTGCGGTCGTCGTAGCACCAGACGTTGGCTGCGTTCGTCCTGCGCCAGCGACACGTGACTCTGCGGGCGTTCGACCCGGAAGCGCTCCACCAGGTCGGGGAGGTCCGAAAGCCTCGCCAACGGCGGCCGGTGGTCGTGGGAGTCGTGGCTGTCGGCGAGCATCGCGACCAGATCGTCCATGGCGGAGAGTGCCTGCAGGCCAGCCGTCTCGATCCGTTCGAGGGCCGCCCGGAGTCGAGCGGGGTCGTCGGCGTGGACGAACCGCGCGGCCTGCGCCTGCGCGACAATTCCACTGACATCGTGCGCTACGAAGTCGTGGAGGTCGTGCGCGAGGTCGAGCCGCTGCGCCTGCCGGGCAGCGGTCACCGACCGGTCCAGTCGTACGGCCGCGATCCGCGGGTAACCGCCCGTCACCACCGCACCCACCGAGGCAAGTGACCACAACGCGCAGCCACCGATCACGCTCAGCGGCGTCAGCTCCTCCGTCGGCAGGAAGCGCACGATCCACAGGGTTTGCGCGGCCGCGATGACCGTGCCGACCAGGTAGGCCGTACGGGCCGGCGCCCACCGGACGACGAAGGCGAGCAGGAGCAGCAGGGCAACCACCTCGACGCTGCCGATGAGACCAGCGACCTGACTGGGTGCGGAGCCGGTGTGCACGACGTAGGCCGTGGCAGCGAGGGAGGCGACGGCGACCACGACCGCGGGGATGACGACCCACGGGCGCGGCCGAGCAAGATCGGGTCGCCATCGGATGACCTGCATGCCCGTCAGGTTAGGGCCTGGCAGGCGGCCGACCGCATCGGCCGATCGGCAGATGCCTTGCGAACCTGCCGATCGGGGGATGGTGGCCTTCGGCCGCGACGCGGACAGTGGCTGCCATGAACAGCATCGACGTTTCCTCAGGAACCGCGCATTTCGACGATCGACAAGGGTTGCCCGATCAACAGCTGGGCGGGCCCCACTCACCCGGCCGGCACCACCGGCTTGGCGCCCGGGCGGGGATGGTCCCCTATGTCGCTGCGGCACTGAGCGCGGGCTACGCCCTGGCAGGGTTGTACTGGACCAGCGGAGGTCATGGATTTCCGTTCGGAACCGAGAACGATCCGTTGGCCCACCATCAGTCCGTCCTCGAACACGTGACCCGCGTGAATGCCGCTCCCTGGGTCGCGGCGGCCGGCCTGTTCGGGGTCTGCGTCGCACTGGCGATGGTTCGCTTGCGCGCGATGGGAGTCGTCGGACGGCTGCTCCTGGGCGCGGCCTGGCTCCAGGCGGTTGTGTACTCCCTCGTCATCCCCGACGGGCGACCATTGGTGGCGGCAGCGCACATCCCGATTCTCCTGGCGGGAAAGCCGTTCGGGTGGCCGCCGGGGGTGACGATCTCCAGCCAGGTGTCATGGCCGGTCGCCAACCAGCTCATCCTGATGTTCCTCGGCGCTACCTGGGCGGCATCGGCGGTCATCTTCCGGCGCCGCGCCGTGGGGGCCTGCAGCGCATGCGGTCGTACCCAGGTCCCGGCGAGTTGGACGACCCCACAGTCGGCCGCGCGGTGGGGCCGCTGGGGAGTGGGCGCCGCCATCGCGGTCCCGGCCGTGTACGCCGCCACCCGCCTCGCGTGGGCCGCGGGTATCCCGCTCGGCGTCTCCCGGAGGTTCCTCACCGAGCAGGCCGTGGACACCCCCGAGATCTTCGTCGCCGGAGCGTTCATGGCCGCGCTGGCCCTGGGCGGAGCCACGTTGACCCTCGGGCTCGTGCAGCGCTGGGGCGAGGTGTATCCGCGCTGGGTACCGTGGCTGCGGAACAAGCCCGTACGCCCGCGTACGGCCATCATTCCCGCGACCGCGGTCGCGTTCCTGATCACCGGGCCGGGAGTGGGCTGGGTCCGCTCGGCGGTACTCGGCTACTTCCCGGAGGGGGCGATGGGCGAGGACTGGGGGACTGTCGCTCCCGGCGCCCTCTGGCCACTCTGGGGCATCGGCCTCGGTACCGCCACGTACGCCTACTACCTGCGACGTCGCGGCCAATGTGCCGTCTGCGGCCGGCGATGAACAGGGGGTGGATCCGTCCTTCGGCAGATGGCCGGCAGGGTGCCGTCGGGCGAGGATCGGGCACCATGAAGCGGTTACTTCCCCTCATTCTGGCGTTCGGCGTCTCCGGTCTTGGCGGCCTCGGTGCGTTGGTCGCGGTCGCGGCGGTCAGCGCGACGCAGGCGTTGTACCTGTCCGCGGGGCTTGTGGTGTTCGTAGGTGCGAGCATCGCCCTGGTCGCTCTGGTGACCCGAGGCTGGCCCGACCGGACCCGCGGGCGACGCCGAGCGATGCTCATCGGCACGACTGCCGGGATCATCGGCTTCACCTTCACCGTCGTCGTACCTCCAGCCGAGCCGGCGCTCCCACCCGAGCCGGTGGCCAGCCAGACATCCGTCCTCCTGCCGACGGGTTCGCGGATCGCCTACGTCCGGCGTCCGGCGACACCTCGGGAGCACGCCGAGCCGATCATCTTCCTGCACGGCGGTCCTGGCGTGCCCGACCTCGCCGGCGACACGGCGTACTTCGGCCAGCTCGCCCGCGACGGCCACGACGTCTACGTCTACGCCCACATCGGTTCGGGGGCGTCGGCGCGGCTGGCCGACCCGGCGGGGTACACCATGGACCGGCACCTCGCCGACCTCGAGGCGTTCCGCCGCCACATCGGCGCCGACCAGGTGACGCTGATCGGCCACTCCTTCGGCGCGAGCCTGGCCGCCGCCTATGTCGCTGACCACCCGTCCAGGGTGGTGAAGACGGTGTACTCCTCACCCGGAGACCTCGACCCGGCGGCGGGAGGTGCGAGCCTCACCCCTCGGCTCAGCCTCGGCCGGAAGCTGGAGGTGTACGCGTACCTGATGCGGCCGCGCGACCTGCTGGCGTACACCGTGGTCCAGGTCAATCCGAAAGCCGCACACACGTTGACCGGTGACGCGGACATGGACGCCCGCTTCGACGCCCATTACAACCGGACCCGCTCGGCGTTGCGTTGCGACGGGCGGCCCGGTCCTGAGCTGCACGGCCTGGGCGCCTACGCCAACCTGTATCCGCAGTCGGCGGTCCGGTCTCGGACCCGCGACCGCCGAGCCGACCTTGCCCGCGCCGGCGTACCAGGGCTGGTGATCAAGGGATCCTGCGACTACCTGTCGTGGTCGTCCGCGATCGGCTATCTGGACGTGCTTCGAAAGGGCCGGCTGGTCTACCTCCGTGGTGCTGGACACAACGCCTATCAGGAGCGGCCGAACGCCTTCCTCGCCACCGTCCGGGCCTTCCTCGCCGACGATCCACTCCCAGTGCGCCCCTACCAGGGCCGGCAACAGCCACCCGACTTCGAAGGACCCGCCTGACCTACGCGAGGTGGCACCCGCGGAGCTTCCTCTACCGCCAGTCGAAGATCACGCCCATGGTGGCTGAACGGTCGGCGTCGAGCAGTGCGTACGCATCGGCACAGTCGAGGGGCGTGAACCTGTGTGTGACGAGGTTGGCCATTCCCGCGAAGCGCCCCGACGCCACGAGGCCGAAGAACAGCCGGCGTACCTCGTGTTCACGTTCGCCCAGGAGGTGGCGGCCATGTGCGCCCACCACCGTGAGGCCACGAACGATCAGGTCGGAGCTGAGCCGCTGCTGGGAAGGATCACCTACGTCGCCGACGACGACCACGCGGCCATGGTCGGCCACGGCAGCCAGCGCATGAGTGAGAACGTTCGGGTCGGCTGTGCAGTCGATGATGGTGTCCGGCGGCGCGATTCCCGACAGGCCGTCGGCCAGGTCCTGTTGCAGGACCGTGGTGGCCCCGCCCGCCTGGGCGAGGTCGAGCCGTAGTCGCCCGCTGCGGTGCACCACGACAACCTCGGCCGCTCCAGAAGACGCCAGCCAACGTACGGCCATCTGACCGATCGGGCCGGCCCCGACGACCAGCGCCGAACTGCCAAGACGGGCGTGCGAGGCTTCCGCGCCGACGAACCCGACCTTGGCCACCGCGAACCACGCGGCATCCTCGTCTGAGACGTCGTCAGGCACCCGCGTGCACAAGCTGGCGTCGGCGACATGGTGCGACGCGTGGCCGAGGAGCGCCACAACCCGGTCACCTGGACCGAAGTCGCCCGTGACGTCGCTGCCGACGTCGATGACCTCGCCCACGAGCGAGTACCCGGGTCGATGGGGATAGCTGAACCACCGGTCCCAGTGCGTTCCGGGTGCGAAGGTGCCGTTGTACACGATCCCCTCGGTGCCCGTACTGATCAGAGATACGCGAGTGCGTACCAGAAGCTGACCAGGATCGAGACCGGGTAGCTCGACCTCGCACAACTCGACCTTGCCTGGCTGCGGAAAGACGACTGCTTCGGCCATGTGCCCCCGTTCTTTCGTCAAGGCACCCAACATAGACGCTCACCTGGGAGGTGGCCGTCGGAGACTACCTGGCGTGCTCGACCCGGATCAGGGGAGATCAGGCTGTCCCACACTCGCCATTGCCTGGCCGAGCTGTGGCAGGTGAGACTGATGTCGACGATCAGTACGACACGAGTGGCGGAAGGGACGATGGTGATGGCGGAGAGCGTTGATGCCGTCGACATGGCAGCGATCATCCGCGACGTGACGGCTGAGGAGGTCGCGTTCTACGAGGAGAACGGCTGGGTGAAGTTGGACCGGCTGGTCACTCCTGAGTACGCACGAGAACTTCGGCGCGTGGGCGAAGCGCACGAAGACGGCATCCATCCGCCGGGTTCGTGGAACTCCCTCGCGACCGATCCCGGCGTCGAGCCGTTTCGGGCGCTCATGTTCAGCGAACGCATGGGTCGCAACGCTGAGCGACTGATCAACAGAAGGCGCCTGACAGACGTGCAGGTGCCGTTGCGATACCGGGCCGACCACTTCGTCCGTCGCCCGCCGGGCGGCGCCCACGGAACTCCCTACCACCAGGACTCGGTCGAGCACGGCTCCGATCGGGCCGGAGAGCTGCAGTTCTGGCTTGCATTGGACGAGGTCACCCCGGAGATGGGTGCGATGCGGTTCCTGTCCGGCGTCCACCGCGCTGGCCCGCTGGGTGCCGTGCTGAGGGACGAGCGGGACCTTCTCCAGCAGTATCCGAAGTTACTGGATCTCTATGAGATGTCGCCGCCGTTCCACTACCAGCCCGGGGACGCGACCGTCCATCACGGTTACATGGTTCACGGTGCGCCGCCGAACACGAGTGACCGGGCACGCTGGTGCTACATCTTCTCCTACACACCCGCAGACACCCGCTGGCCGCACGGCGTCACGAAGAACTGGGGAAGCGAGAAGGTTCCGCTCGATGGCGCCAGGAACCCGATCGTGTATCCCTAGGCCGGGGTACGAAACGGCACTGGCGCTTGGACAGGAGACACGATGATCGATCTTTCTGGCCGCCACGTCATGATCGTCGGCGGTAGCCGCGGCATTGGCGCAGCCACCGCACGGATGGCGGCGTCTGTCGGAGCGGCGGTGTCGTTGACCTATCGACAGCACGCCGACCAGGCGGTCGCTGTGGTCAAGGACATCGAGCAGCTGGGCGGACGCGCGAGTGCCTACTGTGCTGATGCCGCCGACGCCGATGCGATGACCCGGGCGTTCGGTGACGCGGTAGCCACCCTCGGGCCGTTGCAGGGTCTCGTCGTCTCGGCAGGCATCTATGCCGACACCTGGTTGCCCATCGACACCCTGACGACCGAGGCATGGGACCTCGTGATGGCGGTCAACCTGCGCGGGACGTTCACCGCCGTGCAACTGGCTGCACCGCACATGCGCGCGGCCGGAGGCGGCAGCATGGTGATCTACACCTCGACAGCAGGCCAGTCCGGCGCGGGCGGCAACTCGGCCTATGCCACGTCCAAGGGCGCACAGATCGCGTTCATGCGTTCGGCGGCCAGCGAACTCGCGCCCGACCAGATCCGGGTCAACTGTATTGCGCCGGCATGGACCGAAACGGAGACCGCGACCGCCCTCATCGACAAGTTCGGTCGTGAGGCGATCCGGTCGCGGTGTCCGCTGGGCCGGACCGGGCTTCCCGACGACATCGCCGGGCCGACGTGTTTTCTGCTCAGCGATCTGGCGTCGTACATGACCGGATCAACCCTGACCGTCGATGGTGGTCAGGCGATGCGAGGCTGACGACGGCCACCGAGGTGAGTGTGGGTCGTTCCGTGACGCGTCACGGGACGTTGCGCCCGGGGATCCATGACCGGAGTTACCGAGGAACGTCCTCGTGCGACGGCACCTGGTTACCGTCGATCGATGCGCGTTCGGCGTCACTCACACCGCCTTCGGCGAGGATCTTCTGCACCATGGCGTTCTTTCCACGGCCGTAGTCGTCGATATTCGCCGCCGTGGCCCCGACCTGCTTCTTGACCGCGGCGTACTCGTCCCGCAGGTCCGCGTCGGAGCGGAGCGTGTCCCGGACGACGAGGTGGTTGCGCAGCGACAACGACCCGGCGACGACCACGTAGGTGTTGGTGCCGGCGAACCGATCAGGCTCCTTGAAGGCCCACCTCTGCGGAATCCCGAGTTCACCCAGCGGGCCGAAGCCCAAAGACACCAGGACATCCGAGGCGGCAGCGACATCAGCCTCCACGACAATGATGTCGCAGTCGATCACCGGCTTCGCGGCCAGGCCAGGCACCGAGGTACTCCCGACGTGCTCGATCGCCATGACAGGTACGCCAGCCTCGGCCATCGCCTTGGCGTACTCCTGTCGAAGGGTCTCGAAACGCTGCGGCCATGCAGGGTCATAATCGACAACCGTGATCACGAGACCGCACTCTAGCGACCGTGCTGCTCCCACCTGATTCCGCGCATCCTCCCCGATGCGTCAACTCCGGGCCTGATCACGGTCTACGACTGCCGTTCGAGGGGCACGCACCAGGAAAGCGTCGTTCCCGGCGGCGTTGCCGCCTGGACCGCCACGGTTCCTCCCAACCGCTCGGCTCTATCCCGTAGCCAACCAAGCGTGCTGCCTCCGACAATGCGCTCCCCTGACTGGCCGTTGTCGTTGACGGTGAGAGTGAGTTGGTCCGCCGCCACCTGTACGTTCACGTCGATCCTGCTCACGGCTGTGTGGGTGGCGACGTCGGCAAGCGACTCGCGGACCGCGAGCACGAGCTCAGATCCCACGTGCGCGGGCAGGCGGTCATCCAGTCGGCCGCACACCACGAGGCGCGGCGTGAAGCCCAGCAGACTGCTGGCAGCGTCGACCTCCTCCACCAACTGCACACTCACCGGTTGTTGGTCCGTGGCTGCGCCTTCACTGCAGGCGAAGACCGCAGGGCCGATCCGTCGGATCGTCTCGTCGATGTCGTTGATGGCGTGGCCCAGGCGTCGGCGGACCTCCGCTTGACCGGCCATACCAGTGAGCACGTGCAGGTGTGTGCCGATGGCGAACAGCCGGGTGACAGCAACGTTGTGCAGCTCTCTGGCGATTCGGTCGCGATCCTCCATCACCAGCATCTGGGCGCGGGCCTGCTGCAGGGCCAGTGCCACCTCGCCAGCGAAGACTTCCATCCAGGGGACTTCCTGCTCGGCAATATCGGTATACGGCGAGCCGCATCGCCAACCGGCACACATGACGCCGAGGACGGTCTCACCCGCAACCAGCGGAAGGTACATAGCAAGGCCGATGGCAGACATGGTCTCGGCCAACTCACTGGGTGGGTTGTAGGCAGGATGACTCGTGATGTCGCGGCTGATGATGCCTTTGCCCGACTGGGCGACCTGGGTCCACAACGCCTGCTTGTTGTTCAACAGGATATGGCCGGCCAGGTGCTCGGCCCCCATTCCGTCGGCAGCTTCGACGATCGCGGTTCCTCTCGGATACCTCGGGTCGGCCAGGCTGATCGATACATAGTCAGCCGCGGAGACCTCCCGCAGCCTCCGAGCTACCACCCGTAACGACTTTCGGAGATTGGTTTCTCGCAGCAACACCCGAGTAATCTCCGATGCCGCCATAAGCCAGTTTCTCGAACGATCCTCTACTTCGTACGAGATCGGAAGGACCATATGACCACCGAGTTGTTGATTGCCACATTTCTCGTACGGCCCATCTGATGCTGTGCCGCACCTCCATGAGGAGCGCTCTACACATGCGGCACGAACAGCGCAACTGACTCAGGGGGCCGCGGGTTGTCGCACATCGATCTGCTCACAGATGGCAATAGGGGGAGCGTAGCAAGGCTCACTCGAATGGCAAGAAGCGTGCAGCGATGGCCATGGTGAGGAGCGGGCCAAGGTCCCCACTCGGTCAGAGCCCTCATGATTCCTATCTACGGCAAGGACGCTGAGGAAGTAGCCAAGCCTCAGATTGTTCGCAGGTTCTTCCAGACTCGCTCTTTTCCTCCGCCGCGCCGGAGCAGGTTGACTCGCCCCATGCGCGACGCATATCCGGGCAGGACACGCGATATCGTCACAATGTTCCAAAGTTTAAGCTACTTGACTTTTTCTCTGGCCATGACTTCAATTGCGCCATCTCGGCCGGCACATCGGCGGATCGCCGTGGCGGGTCAGGGCAGGTGCGTCGCAGGTGTGTCTGCCCATCGGCACGGCGTGGAGGGACCACGATGAGCGACAAGAACCAGCTCGACCAGATCACCATCGCGAACGGAGGCATCGACCGGCGGACGCTCATCCGCGGCGCCACCGGGGCGTTGCTGGCTGTGACTGCCTTCGGCCCCGCGGCCTGCGCGAGGAACTCCGGTAGCGGGGCCACGCAGGTGCGGAAACTCGACTTCCAGATCCGTTGGTTGAAGACCGTCGCCTTCGGCGGCTGGTGGGCCGGGATAGAGAACGGTTACTTCACCGAAGAGGGCATCGACCTCAACGTCATTGCTGGCGGCCCGAACCTCGACGTCCAGCAGGTGGTCGCCGGCGGTGGCGTGCCGATAGGTGAGGGCATCACCGACCGGATCATCCGGGGGAAGATCGAGCAGGACCTCCAGTTCAGGATCATCGGATGCCTCTACCAGAAGACGCCAGCCGTCTTCATGTCACTGGGACAGAACAACTGGACCAAGCCCGCGGATCTCGTAGGCAAGCGCATCGGGACAACGCCTGAAGGCGTGCCACTCATCGAAGCCCTGCTGGCGAATGCGGGGCTGCCACGCAAAGACTGGAAGTTCGTCCAGAGCGGATTCGACCCCTCGCCTCTCGTCCAGGGCGAGATCGACTTCTTCCAGGGCTTTCGGACCGACCAGGGCGTGGCCCTGGAGCTCCAGGACATGGAGATGAACTACATCACCTACGAGCAGTTCGGCTTCGACCCCTACGATGCACCGATCTTCGTGCTGGAAGAGACCCTGCAGAAGGAGCGGGATCTGCTCGTCCGGTTCATGCGGGCCACGATCAAGGGCTGGGAGTGGGTGGTCGCGAACCCGGCCAAGGCCGCGGAGCTCACCGTCGACAAGTACGGCACCGACGAGCTGCAACTCGAGCAGCAGAAGCTGGAGAGCGAGTTCCAGGTCGATGACGTGACGAGCTCCGACACCGACGAGAACGGGCTGTTCTACACGAGGGAGAAGAGGTGGCAGGACATGATTGACTTCCTTGCCGACGCCGGCTCCCTCCCGAAGAGCATTCCCGCCACGGACATCTTCACGCCTGAGATTCAGGCCGAGGCCATGGACGGGGCAAGCTCACTGTTGGAAGTCTGAGTGATCGGTCAGATGGAGAACGAGCGACCGGGGATGTCGCCATGGTGCACGTGATCCACGCGGATGCGGTGACGAAGACCTTCAACGTCGGCAAGCAGGCCCTGACCGCGGTCGATGACGTGACATTCGCGGTCGAGCCGGGTGAGTTCGTCTCCATCATCGGCCCGTCTGGATGCGGCAAGTCGACGATGTTGAAACTCATCGCCGACATCTACCAACCCACGAGCGGACAGCTGTCGGTCAACGGACGGTCACCTCGCGAGGCGCGGCTGGGGCGTGAGCTCGGGATGGTGTTCCAGGACCCGGCGCTCTTCCCGTGGCGGAACGTGCTCGACAACGTGTCGCTGCCGCTCGAGATCGCCGGCCGGCTGAACGAAGACTCACGCCGACAGAGTGAGGAACTGCTGCACCTCGTCGGCCTGGGCGACTTCCTCGAAGCCAGCCCTGACCAACTCTCCGGCGGCATGAGACAGCGAGTCGCCATCGCACGCGCGCTCGTACTCGAGCCCAGACTCTTCCTGCTGGACGAACCTTTCGGCGCACTCGACGAGATCACCCGCAAGCGGATGAACCTCGAACTGCTGAGGATCTGGACGCAGGCACACACGTCGGCTCTGCTGATCACGCACAGCTTGTCAGAAGCTGTCTTCCTCTCCGACCGCGTCCTCGTGATGTCACCGCGCCCAGGCACCATCACCGACGATGTACGCATCGACCTGCCGCGACCACGGCAGATCGAGATGTATCGCGAGCAACGCTTCTTCGCGCTCGAGACGCGGATCAGCGACGCGTTGCACCTGACTGCCGGCAGCCCAGAGGTGACGTATGGCCGATGATCCGGCAGGCCCGATCTCGACGGCAGCCGCCGAACGACCTGGCAGACCGGACCGTCCGA
Source organism: Actinopolymorpha sp. B17G11 (assembly GCF_040196095.1). Classification (NCBI taxonomy): domain Bacteria; kingdom Bacillati; phylum Actinomycetota; class Actinomycetes; order Propionibacteriales; family Actinopolymorphaceae; genus Actinopolymorpha; species Actinopolymorpha sp. B17G11. Next base: position 13,606 of record NZ_JBEFTW010000024.1, on the reverse strand, counting down.
GGCTCGCCGGCGGACTCGGGAGTCCTGTCACCCGGGCCGTGGCGATCACAGCGGGCGCACTTCTCGGGTGGCAGTTCATCGGAGCCCCCGTGTTCGAGTTCCTGCCCGCACCATCGGAGATCGTGCAGGTGTTGGTCGATCGTGCCGCGTCACTCTGGTCGGCGACCGTGAGCACCGGATCGGTCGCCGTCCTCGGCTTCGTCATCGGTTGCACGCTGGCGATCATCCTGGCGCTCATGTCGCTGGTGCATCCGTCAGTCGAACACGCCGTCCTTCGTCTGGGACTGGCACTGTACGCAGTGCCCCTCATCGTTGTCGCGCCGATCTTCGTGCTCTGGTTGGGGGTGGGTAGTGCCCGTCCGCGAGTCGCGCTGAGTGCCCTTGCCGTGTTCTTCGGTGTGCTCGTCAACGCGGTCCGCGGGCTCCGGGCGGTTGATCGCAACCGAGTCGAGTTTCTGCGAGTCGTATCGGCGAGTCCGCTGCAGACCCTGCGATATCTTCGCGTCCCGTCAGCCCTTCCGTACCTCATCAACGGCTTCAAGGTCGCGGCACCGGCCGCTGTCTTCGGGGCGGTCGTCGGTGAGTGGGTAGGTGCCAACGAGGGACTCGGTGTCGTCCTGCTGTACTCGCTGTTCCAGTATCAGGTCGACATTCTCTGGACCGCCATGATCCTGACGACGGTGGTGGCGCTGGCCGGCTACGGGATCTTCGGGCTGGCGGAGAAGGTCCTCATTCCCTGGCACGAGTCGGTCAAGACCTCCCGACTGGAGTCGTAGACGTGGCAGCGAAGCGCCGCTCAGCCACGCGGGCGACGACCCTCGCCTCCGGCAGGAGCGGGTGATGGCCCAGACTGTCGGCTCGCCTGAGGGGCCCAGGATGAGCTGGTCGCCCACGAAGCTGGTCGCGAGGGGGATCAGCCTCTTCATCATCGCGTTGGTAGTGGGGTTCTGGGAGGCAGCGGTTCACCTCCTGGACGTGGGGGAGTTCATCCTTCCCGCGCCGTCAGTCATCGCCGCGGCGGTCTTTCATGAGATGCCCACTCTCGGAAGCGCGTTACTGGCCACGTTGATGGAGGCGATCGGTGGGTTCGTCCTCGCGATTCTCGTGGCGGCCCTGTTGGCGATCGGCGTGCAGCGCTCGCGGACGTTCGAGTTGAGCCTGCTGCCTTGGGTGATGGCGCTACAGGCGGTACCCATCGTGGCTGTCACGCCCATCATCGCGCTCATCGTGGGCAGGAACACCTTTACCGCCCTTCTGGTAGCGGGGATGATCTCGTTCTTCCCGATCATGGTGAACATGATTCGCGGTCTCCGTTCGGTGACGGACGAGGGCAGGGAGTTGATGCACGTTCTGGCCGCGTCCGAACCTCAGGTGCTGTGGAAGCTGCGACTGCCGGCATCCCTACCGTTCGTCTTCGTCGGGCTGCGTGTCGGCGTCAGTGTCGTCGTCCCCGGTGCGATGATCGCCGAGTGGCTGACCGCCTCGCAGGGCCTTGGGCAGTACATCATCAACGAGAGCGTCCGATTTCGTTCCGACAACGTGTGGGCCGGCATCCTCGTGGCAACTCTTGCCAGTGTGCTGCTCTTCTCCGTCGTCACCTTCGTCGAGAGGCGAGTGGTCCGTTGGCGCCGCGTCGAGGAGCGTGAGGACATGTGAGGTGGCGTCGGGCTGACGCGATCATCGAGGGATCAACCCACAAGGGCGCGGCTTGCTTCTCTCGTACGTTTTCCGTGGAAGAGGTTGACATGACCGAGGCACAGTCCCATTCCCACCAGTCGGAGTCGCCGCCAGAGCAGTCCCGTCCGATCGCGCCGCTGGACCTTCTCCTCACGGATGCCACCGCTGTCCTCGGTGGAACGGGCGAGTTCTGGGACCTCGACGGCGACCAGTACCACGTCGTCGACGGACGCGCGATCGGCATCCGCGACGGCCGGATCGCCTGGATCGGCCCCACCAGCGAGGCGCGCCACCTGACGAGCCGACGGACGCTCGACGCGCGCGGCAAGATGGCCGTCCCGGGACTGGTCAACACGCACAACCACCTGTTCCAGAACCTCGTCAAGGGTCTGGGCGACGAGATGTATCTCCTGCCGTGGGTCGAGGCGATCATCCTCACCACGAGCGAGGTGATGAGACCCGAGGATGTCTACACGGCCGCGCTGCTCGGTTGTGTCGAAGCGCTCAAGAGTGGGTGCACGTCGTTGCTGGACTTCATGTTCGGACTGCCCGACCCGGAATATCACCGAGCGGTGCTGCGTGCCTTCCGCGACAGCGGTCTGCGTGGGTTCCTCGGTCGTGCCATCCGCGATCTCAATCCCGACAGTGGCTATCGCGATCCGTGGTACCTCCCGCTGGACGAGGTCTTCGACCAGATGCGCGAGCTCGCGGCCGAGTTCCCCAGCGGGCTCCCTGTCCCGAGTGTGTTTCCGGCCCCAGGAACGGTCCGGACGGTCACCACGCAGGGCTTGGTGCGCATCGCCGAGTACGCGGATGCCGAGGGCGCCCAGATCACCATCCACATGGGGGAGTACGTCGAGGAGCGGGACCTGGCGATCGATCGCTGGGGGATGAACGCGTTCGCGAAGTGTGCGGAGATCGGGTTCCTGAGTCCCCGCGTCGTTGCCGCACACTGCGTTCAGGTAGACGAGGCCGAGATGGAGATCATGGCCCGGACGGGGATGCAGGTTTCGTACAACCCGGTGAGCAACTGCTACCTGGGCAACGGCATCGCACCGGTCGTCCGGATGCTCGAGCATGGCATCGACGTGAGCCTGGCGACCGACGGCGGCGCGTGCGGGAACACCCAGGACATGCTGGAGGCGCTACGCTTCGGCGCCGTGTTGGCGAAGACCCAGCAGCGTGACCCGCGCGCCCTGAACGCCCGCGACATGCTGCGTCTGGCAACCATGGGAGGGGCGAAGGCACTCGGACTGTCTGAGCATCTGGGCGCGCTCGAGGTCGGACGGCACGCCGATCTGTTTCTCCTCGACCCATGGCACGTGAAGACAGTGCCTGTGCACGACCCCATCTCGAGCATCGTGTACGGCGCGACGCAGGCCAACGTGGACACGGTGCTTGTCAATGGCGAGATCGTGATCCAGGATGGCGTGTCCACCAGGGTGGACGAGGGATCGCTCATGCGCGAGGCGCAGGCTCGAGCCGACGAGGTGTCGCGCAGGGCAGGGACACGACGCCTCACGCAGGGGAGGCGGTTCACTCCCTTTGGTGCGGACCAGCGAGGCGACAGCCAGGGGAGACGTGATGCGTTCTGAAGAGCCACGTGCACGGTTCCATCCGGTCGTGAACTCCCGGGCGCACGAGGAGGTCGTCGACCAGATCACTCATGCGATCCGCGCAGGCTACTTCGCACCTGGCGACAGCCTTCCCTACCTGGACGAACTCGCCCTGAGCATGGGCGTCAGCAAACCGACCGTGGGTGAGGCGCTGAAGGTTCTGTCGCAGGCGAAGGTGATCGAGACGCGACGTGGGGCGACGGGGGGCGTGATTGTCATCAGCGACATCATTCCAGTCGACGTCCTGGGGTTGACGGCGAATCGGTGGGACCTCACGCCGGCCGAACTCGTCGAGGCTCGCCGTCCGATCGAACTCGAGTTGGCTCGGCTGGCCGGCCTCCGTGCGACTCAGCATGACTTCGATCTGCTCGAGGATTCGCTCGCACGCATGGAAGGAATGAGAACGAAGAAACGAGTCGGGAAGCACGGCTGGACGCATTACGACCACCGCTTTCACTACGTCATCGGTCGAAGTGCGCGGAGCGAAGCTCTTGCCGGATACCAGCACCAGATTCTCGAACAGCTCGTCATCCAGTTCGGCGACTACGTCACACGGATCGAGAGCCGCGAAACCGTGCTGGATCTGCACAGGGAGTTGCTGGACGCCCTGATCACCAGGGACGTCGACATCATCGAGAAGGCGGTCAACGACCACCTCGAGCCGCTCGAACGCTTCGTGGTCGGCATGCGACAGCCGCGGTCCAGGCGGACAAAACGCTCTGCGGGCTGATCACAGTCCTTCGCATTTCGGGGCCGCATGCCGTTGGCCTGACTGCTCAGAGATTGTCCGGATTGCTCCATAGGTCGGGCCACAAAAGCGGCTCGTACCCACCATGCATTGCATGGGGGTCTTATCGGCAGATAAAATAATATCGTGATCTTTGACAATTGTGTGGTCGTCACGATGGATCCGCGACGGCGGATTCTGCGGGACGGAGCGATCGCAGTGGTCGGGTCCTCGATCGTGGCGGTGGGTGACCGCGTGACGGTGCGAGCGCAGTACCCCGACGAGCCGGTCAAGGATCTGAGGGGTTGGCTGGTGATGCCTGGGCTCGTCGACGGGCACGTTCACCTGCCCCAGGCACTTCTCCGCGGATCGGCCGACGAGCTCCCACTCCACCAGTGGATGTCCTCGCGGATCTTCGTCCTCGAAGGCAACTTCACATCTGCGGACGCGAAGGTGTCCACCCGGCTGGCCATCGTGGAGATGCTCAAGGCAGGGACGACCACCTTCCTGGAGACGCTGGTGCTCGGCCGGCACGCGCTGGGCGAACTTGCCGAAGTCATCGCCGAGACCGGAATGCGGGCGGTTCTGCCACGCGCCGTTGGAGATGGAGGGGGTTACCTCGATGAGGCGCCGCTGCACGAAGGGCTACGGGAGCCGCCGGACATCGCGATGGAGGAGGCCGTCGCCGTAGCCGGTCAGTGGAAGGATTCCGAACAGATCAAGATCTGGTTGGGTCCGCGCTCGACCGGTGGATGCCCCGAGCCCCTCCTCCGCGAGGTCGTCGAGACCGCTCGGTCACGCGGCATGGGCATCTGCCAGCACTACGCGATGACCGACCGGGAGCTGGCCTATCTGAGGAACAACTTCGACGCCACGCCGGGGGAGTATCTGCACCGAGTTGGCCTGGTGGGCGCGGACGTCGTTCTGGCACACTGCAGCGGCCTGCCCCCGGAGGAGATCCCCGCTCTGGTGGGCACTGGTACCAGCGTGGTCCACTGCCCCACCGGGCCCGCGAAGATGGGCAGCGGGATCACGCCAGTTCGTGAGCTCGTCGACGCGGGCGTCAACGTCGCGCTGGGGACGGATGCGAACGCCGCCAACAACGGTGCCGATCTCATTCGAGACTTCAAGTGGGTCTCCTATCTCCAGAAGCTCCGTCACCACGACCCCACCGTGGTTCCGGGCGAGGCCGTTCTGGAGATGGCCACCCTCGGTGGCGCCCGCGCCCTGTCCATGGACCATCTGATCGGTTCCATCGAGGTGGGAAAGCGAGCGGACTTCATCGTGCTACGCACCGACGCCCCCCACTGGACGCCCGCGGACTACCCCGTCTCCAACCTCGTCTACTCAGCGACGGGTGCCGACGTGGACACGGCAGTCATCAACGGAGACATCGTGATGGAAGGCCGCCACCTGCTTCACATCGATGAGGAAGAAGTGCTCCGCGACGCGGCCGAGCACTCCCGGAACCTGTACGAGCGGACCGGGCTCGAGGTCCGCAAACTTTGGCCGATGGAGTGATGCCCTGTGTGGGGAAGAACACCATGAACCTTCATGGGCCGATCCCGGAGGAAAGATACCTGCCGTACCTGACGACGACCGATATCGAGGGGTTGCCCAAAGCCGACGCCGCCGTGATTCTGCCGGTGGCCTCCATCGAGCAGCATGGACCGCACCTGCCGATCGTGAGCGACACGCTGATCGGCCAGGTCCTGCTCGGCCGAGCGCTCGAGCGCGCACCGCAGAACGCACGCCTGTGGGTGCTGCCGCCCCTTGTCTACGGCAAGAGCAACGAGCACAGGGCGTTTCCCGGGACATTCACGCTCTCGGCGTCCACGCTCTCCGCCGTCATCCACGACATCGCGGACGGGGTGGCGAGGAGCGGCTTTCGACGGCTCGTGCTCCTCAACAGTCACGGTGGAAATCCCGGTGTTCTCAGTCACGTTGCCCGCGACGTGCGGGAGAAGACCGGACTGATGGTGTTTCCTCTGACGGTCTTTCTCATGGGTCTTCACGACGAAGAACACGATGATGACGAAGCCCGATGGGGAACCCATGCGGGTGAGTGGGAGACATCCCTCCTGCTCCATCTCGCGCCGGACCTGGTCCGGACAGAGCGGACGGAGTCGCTGGGACAACTCCCCAAGATGGCCGACGGAATCGAGCACCTGACCCTGCGAGGACCGGTCACCTTCGCCTGGCTTTCGCAGGACGTCTCGACCACCGGTGTCATGGGCGACCCACGCAAGTCCACGCCGGAGCGTGGCCGCGGAACGGCCGACCTGATCGTCGAGAAGCTCACCGGAGTCCTGTGCGAGATGGCGCGGTTCCAGATGCCCATTCCGGCGGGGAGTGATCAGTCGTGACCGCCGCCCCGCTTGACGTGCTGCTCGAGGGCGGCGTCGTGGTCGATGGCACCGGACAGCCCCGGTTCAGGGCCGATGTCGGAATCCAGGGCGACGTGATCGCCTATGTCGGAACAGACGAAGGCGTTGCCGCCAGGACCACTGTCGACGTGTCGGGTCAGGTCGTCGCTCCCGGCATCATCGACATCCACACGCATTCCGACTTCACCATGCTCGAGGAGCGCCACGGCAGGTCGGCTCTGCGGCAGGGCGTGACGACCGAGGTCGTCGGCAACTGCGGCCAGTCCTACGCTCCCATCAGTGACCTCAACGCCGATGGCCTGACCCAGCGCTCCCTTGCCTGGCAGCCAGGCGTACGGGTGGACTGGCAGAACGTCGACCAGTATCTGCAACGGGTGCGTGAAGGTACCGGCACCAACTGCTACTACCTCGTCGGGCATGCCGCCATCCGCAGTGCGGTGATGGGGTTCGACGATCGTCCCGCGCGCTCGGAGGAAGTCAGGGCGATGGTCAGGCTCGCCGAGCAGGCTCTCGACCATGGAGCACGCGGTCTTTCGTTCGGGTTGGAATACCCGCCCACCCGCCGCGCTGACGTGAGTGAGTTGTCCGCACTCGCGACGGTCGTTGGACGCCACGATGCCTTCCTCGGTTGCCACATGCGGAACCGGGACGAGCACTACGAGCAGTCCACGGCGGAGATTCTTCGCGCCTGTCGCGATGCCCAGGCGACACTGCAACTCTCACATCTCATGGCGAAGCCTGGCCACGCTCCAGGTGCGACGGAGCGGGTCCTCGACCAGCTACAGGAGGTACGTCGAGCCGGTCTCGACGTCGAGGCGGACATGATTCCCTTCGACACCGGACCAGGCTTGGCCACGGCGTTTCTGCCTGGGTGGGCTCTCGAGGGCGGGGCTACGGGCACGCTGCGACGGCTGAAGGATCCGAAGCTGCGAGCCCGGATCCACGACGACAACGACCGGTACTGGAGGTTCGCGGCCACCGGCGCCTGGGACCGGGTGACCCTCGCCTACTCCAGCGCCCATCCGGAATGGGTCGGCGAGAGTCTCGACGTCCTTGGCCAAAGGCTGGGTACCGACGCGTACGACGCCCTGCTGCAGTTGTTCGAGGACGAAGGCGAAGGCATGGGCCGTGTCACCGTCAACGGACGCCTGTTCAGCGAGCAGCACGTGCGCGACTGCATGACCCATCCGCTCTTCACGATCGGATCGGATGGCTGGCGCGGCACCAGGGACGGCGGGCCGGGCGAAGTCGCCCATCACCCCAACTGTTGGGGCTGGGTTCCCCTCGTGCTCGGTCACTACGTCCGCGAGGAAGGTGTTCTCTCCCTCGAGCAGGCGATCGCCAAGATGACGGGACGGTCAGCCGAACGTCTGGGCCTCGAACGCCGAGGACTCGTCCGTACGTCCTATGCCGCCGATCTGGTGGTCTTCGACGCGGACGCGGTCTCGACCGACTCGAGTTACCGAACTCCCGCCCGCAATCCACGGGGGATCTCGGCTGTCTACGTCAACGGTCAGCACGCGGTCGCGAATGGCGCGGTCACCGGAGCCCTGGCCGGCCAGGTGTTGTAGGTGGGTCGTCCGCACCTCCCCGCGCGCCGGTGTGGATCGTGCAGGGATGGGGAGGCCGGCCCATGAGTCCCACTCATCCATCCGTGAGCGATCGCGAGGGGAGCGAACGCCCGCTGGCGGCGGATCATCAGGCCACGCCCAGTTCTCAGCAGGTGCGGGTCGGCGCGTGGGCGGCGGCATCTGCCGCGGTGTTGTTCGGCAGTGCCTTCGTGGCGACGGCGTTCCAGTTGCGCTCCTTCACGCCCACGTCGGCGGCGATGTGGCGCGGCGGCGTCGGCGCCCTTCTCCTCGCTGCCCTCATCCTGGTCCAGCGGACCAGGAGGCGTCGGGCGACGCGACCTGGGCACGGGGAGCCAGTTGCGCGTTGGGCCCGCCGCTGTCGCGTACTCGTGCTCGGTGCGCTCAGCGGTCCGATCTTCATCGTCGGCATGAACTTTGCCGTCGCAGGCGTCGGTTCGACCATCACGGGCTTCGTCGTCGCGCTCTACTCCATCCTCTCAGCGGCCATCGCCCCGCTGCTTCTGCACGAACCGCTCCGCGCCCGCGCCGTCGCCGGTCTCGTCAGCGCGCTGGTAGGCACGGGTCTGCTCGCTCAGCTCTCCCTGGCAGACACGAGTGCCTCGGGGATGGCGGCGGGGCTGGGCGCGGCCGTCAGCTACGCCTGTTATCTGGTCCTTGGCCGTCGGTGGCTCAGTCCATTCGGTATCAGGCCAGAACAGACCGCCCTTTCGGCTGCCGTGCTGACGGTTGTCGTGGTGCTCGCCTGGCTGGCGGCGTTCGAGCGCAGCATGATCATGCCCACACACTGGCGCGTCGACGCGGTGGTAGCGCTGGTGTGGCTCGGTTTCGTGATGGTGGCCGGACAGACCCTCGTGATGGCCAGCGTGCGTCGTGTGCGCGCGGAAACCTCGGCTTCGCTGCTCCTCCTCAACCCTGTCACGGCGGCCCTGCTGGGCGTGACCGTCCTCGGTGAGAAGCTCGCCACCGGTCAGGTGCTTGGAGGCCTCCTCGTGCTGGTCGGTATGGCCTTGGCCTCGGGCCTCTTCGCCGTCCTGCGCCCCAAGCGTCGCCCGACCCACCCGCTGGCGGGCCACAATGATCCACCGCGGCGGGTCCGGAGCCTCTGATCGTTGGGGAAGGTCGGAACTGTCAGCTGGCTTCACGCCACTTCCGGCCAGAGTCTCGCAGCCTGCGCGGACTCCCCTCCTCACCCACTGTTCGGGAAGGGACTTTGCCCGCATCTCCGTGTTTTTCCAGGTCCGGGAGCATGCTTCGTTGTAGTCGGCCTACAGCGTCGGCCAACTGGAAGCAGGTGAGCTGTACGTCGACCCGCGCGCGGTGCCACTGCGTTATCACCACGGCAAGGAGGAGGCCGGTGAGCACGAGGGCACCGTTGAAAACTTGAAGGATGAAGACGCTCTCCAGCAGGCCGCGGCCCTCGAAAGGTCGATACCCGCGACCCGCGGATTCAATGGTGACTGCGGCCACCAATGAAGCACAGGGGGCCACTCCACCCAACTGGAACCGCAGTGCTGCAAACACAATGAGCGGGAAACCGAGAAATACCAGGCCGAAGGTGAAATTTGCGACTATTGTGAGAGCAAGGGTGGCAAGGAGGAGGGCGACGAACTCAATCCGTCTCGACCATCCGACGTGCCTGGCGAGCCGAAATTCGCGCAGAACGAGGAGGAGCGGCGTCACCACCAGGACGCCCAGCACATCGCTCGACCACCACGCGAACCACAGGCGCAGGAAGTCTTTCGCCGGCCAGGACTCCGCCGCTACGAGAGCCGCAGTGCCGATGGAGGCGCTCAGTGACATCGCCGCGAATGCGCCCAGGAGCACAAACGAAACCGCGTCCTTGATCCGATCCAACTCGATCCGGAAGCCCACCCGGCGTAGGAGTAAGTAGGCGCATACCGGGGCGATCGTATTGCCAGAAGCGACCAATACCGCCTCGAGTGCTGGCACAGCCGTCATATTTGACAGGAAAGATCCGACGAATATGCCCGGCCACACCTTGACGCCGAACAGCAGAAGGCAAGCCAAGGCAACTCCCGCCGATACCCAGAGCGAGGTAACCGGCAAACCGGGCGGTGTCGTGAGGACAGCCAGGTACGTACCGGCGTAATATGCCGCAGCCACACCGAAGACCTGCATTCCGAGTAATGCAGGCGGCTTGATTCCACTGGTCGCGCGGCCAACGCCAAGCACAGGATCACGCTACAACCACTGCGGACCAGAGTGCAGGGGCGAAATGTGACGCCCGCACCATCTTGGCCGGCGATCCCTCGCCTGGACCGTCCCCGCAGAGTTGCCGCCGGGGAAGAGTGGCCAGCGCGACCCCTCGTACCCATCGTGCAATGGTGCCGTTACGGGGTGGGCGGTGCCACGTGGGTCCGGTGGTCCTTGGCGAGGCCGTGGAGCGGGCAAGGCTGCCTGGGCTGTCGGGGACACAGGACCCACAGGTCCGCCGCCGTTGCCTGGTAGAGGCGGTACGGGGCTGGCGCGGCCACCTCGTCCCGGTTGAATCGAGTCACGCCTTCTCCATCGGGACGGGGGTAGATCTCGAGCGCGCGGTCGAGGTCGCTCCCCGACAGTTCGCGCGCCTCGCCGGCGGCGTACACGGCGCGTCCGTGGTACGGCGCAACGGTCGAGTCGAAGATGACGATGCTCACCTGCGGACGCTCGGCGAGGTTGCGTGAGTGCTGGGCGTCGGTGGCCGAGAGCCAGTAGAACTCCCGGCCCCCGGCCGAGGCGAAGTAGACCGGGGAGGTCCACGGGCGGCCGGCCGCATCGACCGTCCCCAGCGTCAGGTAGAGGTTCGTGTCGATGATGGCCTGAGCGTGGGCCGCGATGTCGTGGTCTGTCATGCCCAACATCCTTCGCTACCTGACGATCCGGTACCTGAGGTGGGTCGCCGACGGCGTGGAGAGCACGTCGACCACCTCCATCTGTACGTGCTTCTCGTATGGGTCCTCGAACATCCGCGTGCCGCTGCCGAACAGGACGGGCACGAGGTGGATCGAGATCTCGTCGACCAGGCCGGCCTCGATGTACTGCCGCCCGAGGTCGGCGCCGCCCATGACGCACACGTCCTTGTCCCCGGCGGCGGTATGGGCCCGCCCGAGCGCGCTCTCGATGCCGTCGGTCACGAACTGGTACACCCCGCCCGGCGGGTTGTCGGCCGGGGTCTCGTGCGTGACGACGAACACCGGCCGCCGGGCCAGCCCGCTCGGACCGTCCGCGCCCCACCACGGCAGCGAGTGGTCGTAGGTCCGGCGGCCGCAGATCACGGCCCCCAGGGCTTCGCCGGACCGCTCCAGGAAGTGCCGGTTCGTCTCGTCCGTGTCGAACGCCCAGGCGACCAGCCGCAGGCCCCCGTCGCCCATCGGCTCCTCCGGTGTCTGGTTCGACGCGGTCACGAAGCCGTCCAGAGACATGCTGATGTCGAAGACGGTCTTGCTCATGTCTGTACCCCTGTTATCTCGTTGGTGGTCCGGCGATCTGCCGGCCTGTCGAGCATGGCCCCGGCGGCCGAGGTGGGCCATCCGTGGCCAGCACGGATCCACCACGGATCCACCACGGATCACCGCCAAATGCGGGCACGGAACGAGCTCAGAACACCGGGTGAGGGACCATGTTGTGGTGGAGCCGATGGAGATCTCGCCCCGGGAGGCGGAGGTGTTGGCTGCCGTCGGCGAACACCAGTCCAACGCACAGATCGCCGGCCACCTGCACATCTCCGTACGCACCGTCGAGAGCCATGTCTCGTCACTGCTGCGCAAGCTCGGTGTCGTCGACCGCCGGGAGCTGGCCGTTCTGGCCACACGAGTGGCGGAGCCACCGGCCACCGGCGGCCGGTTGACCGGGATCCCGGACAGCCGCACCACGTTCGTCGGCCGGTCGCGAGACCTCGACGTCGCACTGGAGCGGCTGGCCCGGGCGCGGCTCGTGACGCTGCTGGGTCCCGGCGGCGTGGGGAAGACGCGGCTGGCCGCGGTCGTGGCCGAGGCTGCCGCGCCTTCGTACCCCGGCGGCGGAGCGTTCGTCGACCTGGTGCCGGTCCGCGCCGGTTTCCTCGTACCAACCGTGGCGGGTGGGTTGGGCGTCACCGAACGGCCGGCACGGTCGCTGGAGGACTCCGTCGTCGAACGGCTTGGCGTGGGGCGGTCATTGCTCGTGCTCGACAACTGCGAGCACCTCGTGGAGGAGGTCGGCACGTTCGTGGAGCGGGTGCTGTCGGAGTGTCCGGGCACCACGGTCCTGGCCACGAGCCGGCAGCGGCTGGGGCTGACCGGGGAACACGTCGCGCCGGTACGACCGCTGCCGCTGGACTCCGACGCCGAGCGCCTGTTCCTGGACCGGGCACTGGCCGTGTCGCCCGACTTCACGGCCGACCCGTCGGCCGTCACGCGGATCTGCGCCCGGCTCGACGGCATGCCACTGGCGATCGAGCTCGCCGCGGCCCGATCGGCGTCCCTGGGCATCGAGGGCCTGCTCGCGGCGCTGGACGATCAGCTGCGCCTGCTCACCGGCGGTCGGCAGGCCGACGAGCGGCACCGCTCGCTTCGCGCGGTCATCGGGTGGAGCCACGACCTGCTCGACCAGGACGAGAGGGCCCTGTTTCGCCGGTTGTCCGTGTTCGTCGGAGGATTCGACCTGGCCGCCGCGGAGGCGACCACACCGGGCGCGACCCGCGGCGAACTGGCCGACCTCCTCGGACGGCTGGCAGACCAGAGCCTGCTCGTCCACGACGGCACCAGTCCGGGCCGGTGGCGCCTGCTGGACATGGTGCGTGCGTTCGGTCTGGAACAACTCGCCGACGCGGGCGAGGCGGACGCGGCCCGGCGGCGGCATCTGGAGTGGGCGGCAGACACCGCGGCCGCGCTGGAGGCTCGGATCTCCCACGCGTGGGAACCGGACTTCGATGCCGTCGCCGACGATCTCCGCGCCGCGCTGGCCGGGACGGAGCCGGTCCCGGACGTCACCGCCCACAACCTGGGCCGGTCCCTGGCCCATCTGACGTTCGCGCGCCGGTTCTTCGTGGAGGCCTGCGGCCACTACCGCGCCGCCGCCGACCGGGCCGCCGATGCTGTGGCGGCGGGTCGTGACCTGCGCGCCGCGGCCGATGCCGCCGTCATCGTCTCCGCCGGTCCGGCGGCGTTCGACCTCCTCCTGGACGCCGCCGAGCGGGCGCGCGTCGAAGGTGAGGACAACGCCCGAGCGGCCGCCCTGGCCCAGGCAGTCGTCGTCAACCTTCGCAACCCGAACGGTTTCTGGGGCGCGGTGACCTCCGAGCAGCGGTCGGAGCTGCTGCGGGAGGCGACCGCGGCCGCCGGCGCCGATCCGACGGCGGCCGCACTGCTCGCCGCTTCCCGGGCCTGGCACGAGCCGACCGAGCCCACCGCGCCGACGGACCCGACGGACCCACTCACGCTGTCGCGCGCTGCCGTGAACGCGGCCCGGCAGACCGGCGAACCGGCCCTGATCGCTGCCGCCCTCGACCTGCTCGGTGTCGCCGCCATCCGCGCGGGCCGGTTCCGCGAGTCGCAACGCATCCTCGCCGAGCGGATGCGGATCCTCGGCAGGTTGGTCGCCCACGAGCCCACCGATGCGGCCGAGATC
>NZ_JBEFTW010000023.1:0-123302 GCF_040196095.1 Actinopolymorpha sp. B17G11 | reverse complement strand
CGAATGCGATCGCACCCACGAACCAAGAACGTCCCGATCACCGTCATGCAACACCAACGCCGCAGCAGGAGGATGAGCCATACCAGCATCCTCCCAGGAACAACCGTCCAATCATTAACGCCACGCCATACTAGCGAGTAGGCTACCTGAGCCTGGGCCGCGACTTCCCTCACCAGGTCAGCGCACCAGCGAAGAAGCCGCCGTGACGCAGCGGATCCGCGACATTAGACGCCCCCCGAGAGTCCTCCTCGGTTACGCCCACCGACAACGACGCCGAGAGTGACCATCGCTCAGGTTGCCAACTGCGCTGGGGGCGGGGTCTCGTACTCTTGCGGCGTGTCAATCGGAGAACGTCACCGACCGAAGGCGGGTAGACCGCGCCGGGTCGATGTCGCACGGCTGGCCGGCGTCTCGCCCGCGACCGTCTCTTTCGTGCTCAACCAGACAGCCGGGCAGACGATCAGCGACGAGACCCGACAACGGGTCTTGCAAGCGGTCGCCGAACTCAACTACCGCCCCAACAGGGCCGCGCAAGGGCTGCGCCAGGGACGCAGTGCGACCATCGGCTTCGTCAGTCACGACGTCGACTTCGGTGTGTTCGCCGCCTCTGCGATCAAGGGAGCGCACGAAGTGTCGATGCGCCAGGGGAACCTGCTGCTCCTGGTGAACACCGGCGGCTCGAACCGTCAGGCGGCACAACTGATCGTCGACCTGCTCGACAGGCAGGTCGACGCCCTGATCTTCGCCGCGAGTGGCACCAGGTCGGTGGTGCTCCCGGACGCCGCCCGCCGGGTTCCGACCATCCTGCTGAACTGCTTCGCCCCGCACGACCCTGCGCCGGCGATCCTGCCCGACGAGGCGCGCGGCGGGCGGGAGGCCACCCAGGCGCTACTCGACCTCGAGCACCGGGACATCGCCTACCTCACCGGTACCGCCAGCATGTGGGCCACCAAAGCCCGGCTGCGCGGGTTTCGCGAAGCACTGCGCGGCGCGGGCCTCAATCCGCGCGAGCACACCGTGCTGTCCGGCAACTACCACGCCGATTCCGGCTACGAGCTGGTGCGGAAACTGCTGCGGCGCGGCCCCCGTCCGACCGCGATCATGTGCGGCAACGACCGCATGGCCGTCGGCGCGCTTCTGGGTCTGTTGGAGTCGGGCATCCGGGTGCCCGAGGACGTGTCGGTGATGGGCTACGACGATCAGTTCCAGCTCGCGGCGGAGATCCGCCCGGCCCTGAGTACCGTGCTGCTGCCGTACGACTCGATGGGCCGCCTGGCGGCCGAGCAGCTGGCAGCTGGTGGGCCTGTTGTTCAGACCGGCCGCACCCTGGTGCACTGCCCGCTCCTGATGCGCGACTCCACGGCGGCCCCGGCCGGCGGGCGCTCGGGCCCGAGCCGGGCCGACCACGCCGACTCCGTGCGTTCAGCGGACACTCCCTCCTAACAACTTCTTGACGGGAGAATCAGGGACCGGCTAGCTTCAGCTGCTAACCCGAATTAGTACGTGCCGGAACTAGGTTCGAAACCGGCTCCGGCAAGCGGTTCCGGCAATGCCTGGACCGTGATGGCCGCAACCGGCGGCGCCCTGCGCAACACGTGCAGCGTGGAGGGAGGTGCATGAAGGTTCACCCATCGCTGACGTGGCCACGCGTGCCGCTGTCAGCAAGACGACTGTCTCGCGGGTGCTGAGCTGGCAACGGCGAGATCAACGAGAACACCCTCGAGAGAGTTTGCCACGCTATCGCTCGAGCTCATTGCCACACATCGCTCTCTTTTCTTGCTGGCCTCAAAGATACGAACCTCCCCACCGCGGTCCCAAGGAGTTGTCATGGATTCTTCTGCGTGCTTGAGCCCCACGCGTCGCAATGTTCTCGCAGGGGCTCTCGGCCTCGGGGCGACGGCGGCTCTCACGAGCTGCGGCCTGAGCTCGGGTAAGGACTCGAAGATGCTCACTGTCGCCTATTTCGGCGACCCCAAGTCGGCCGCCGGCCTCAGCAAGGCAGCGAACCCGTTCCGGAAGGCCAACCCTGGCGTGACGGTGAAGTTCGTCGGCACGACCGGCACCGACTGGAACGAGTTCTTCACAAAGCTTCTGGCCCAGATCGCAGCCGGCAACCCGCCGGACATCGTCAGCGTGGCCACCGAGGGAGTCCAGCTCTTCGCCTCGAAGAACCTGGCCGAGCCGCTCGACGAGTACGTCAAACGCGACAAGGGTGAGCTCCAGTCCTACTTCAGCGACGTGCACCCCAGTCTTGTCGAGGCGATGATGTACGAGGGAAGCCTCTACGAGCTTCCGACCGATTTCAACTGCGGCAACATGTACCTCAACACGTCGTTGCTGAAGCGGGCGGGCGTCGACTACCCGGCAGCGGACTGGACCATGGACGACTTCCATGGCATCGCGAAGAAGATTTCAACCGCCGCTCCGGGCGCGGTTGCCTTCAACTGGGTCGTCCGCCTCTGGGGCAGCTGGACCTCCTTTATGTACGCCAACGGCGGCAACCTGCTGACCGAGGGCAAGTACAGCGGCGGCGACTGGCTCTGGGACACGTTCTACGCCAATGACCCCGCGGCCCAGGGGCGTAGCGGCGGCTGGCAGTGGGGCGCCCCTACCGCCAACAGCGACGCCGTCGTGGAGTCCCTCGAGTACATGCTCCAGCTCAAGCGCGAAGGGCTGGCGCCCCAGCCCGATGCCGGCGGTGGCGGCACGCTCCAGGGGCTGTTCACCAACGACAAGATCGGCATGTCGATCGGTGGCGGCTTCTGGGCCGGGGGCCTGCACAACGCGGGCATGGGCATCGATGACTTCGACGTCCAACTCTTCCCCAAGTGGAAGACCCAGCGCCACCTGTTCGGCACCGGCGGATACGGCATGTTGCGCTCGTCGAAGAACAAGGACCTCGCTTGGGAGCTGATGAAGTCGATGGCGAGCGTCGACGGCATCAACATCCTCACCGCGGGCAACTCCACCACCCCGGCACGCAAGTCGATGATGACGGCCGACCGCTATGCGACTACCGGGCCCAAGCACTGGCCGGTCTTCTACGACACGCTGACCGACCTGCCCGACACGGCGCCGATCCCGGCCCCTCCGTACTACAACGAGATGGCCACGGCCCTGGTTTCCCGGACGACACAGGCCCTTGCCTCGGGCAACGTCAAGTCGGCCCTGGACGACCTGCAGCGCGACCTCGAGGGCGCCGCGGCCGCGGTTCAGTGACATGACGACCCCAACCACCGAAGCGCCGGCGCCGGCTCCGCCCGCCCGCAGAGACCCGAGCCCGTGGGCGGGCCGGCCGCAGCTCCAGGGGCGCGAGACCCTCTTCGGGTACGCGATGATCGCGGCGGCACTCGCCGTGATCATCATCTTCACCCTGGCGCCGATCGTCGCGTCGGTGCTGCTGTCCCTGATGAGCTGGGACGCGATCTCGCCACCGACGTTCGTCGGTCTGGAGAACTACGACCGGCTCCTCCACGATCAGGCCGTCCTCCGCTCGTTTTGGGTGACGATCAAGCTCGCGACGATCATCGTGGCGACACAGGTGGTCATCGGCCTCAGCCTCGCCCTGCTCGTCCAGCGGTTCCGCTCCACGTTCCTGAGGGGCCTGTTCCGCACCGCCTTCTTCCTGCCCCTGCTGGTGTCGGCGGCGTCGATCTCGATTGTGTTCACCTACCTGTTCAACGACAAGTTCGGCGTCGTCAACTACTACCTGGGCCTTGTCGGGCTGAGCGGTGTCTCGTGGCTGGGATCCGAAGCCGGCGCGACAGCGACCGTCATCATGGTCGCGGTCTGGCAGCAACTCGGTTTCGTCTTCATCCTCTTCATCGCCGCGCTCTCCACGATGCCGAAGGACGTCCTCGAGGCCGTGGCCATCGACGGCGCGGGGCCGATTCGCACCTTCTTCGCGGTGAAGCTGCCCCTGATCAGCCCGACCGTCTTCTTTGCGGCCGTAATCGGGCTGATCAACGCCTTGCAGCTGTTCGACCAGCCGTGGGTCATGACCAAGGGAGGGCCGGGCGACGCGACCAGGACGACAGTGATCATCATCTACCAGGCCGCGTTTCAGAATCTGCAGTTCGGCTACGGCTCGGCGATCTCCGTCGTGCTCTTCGTCCTACTCATGATCCTCACCTGGCTGCAGTTCGTGGCCGGGCGGAAGTGGGTGTTCTACTCATGACCAGCACTGTGTTGACCTCTAGAACCCGGATCGAGTCCGGGCTGCGTGCCCGCGTTGCCGCGCGCTCCGCCGGCCGGATCCTCGGTGTGCTCGTCCTTGTCGTCTCGGCCGTGCTCGTTGCCGTCCCGATCATCTGGGCGATCAGCACCTCGCTGCGCACGCCGGCGACCTCCTACGACCAGCCCCCGGCGTGGCTGCCGACGGATCCAGTGTGGTCGAACTACTCCGCGGTGTTCGAGGCGGTCCCGCTGCTGACGTTCTTCATCAACAGCATTGTCGTGACCGGCCTGATCGTGGTGCTCCAACTCATCACATCGACGATGAGCGGATATGCGTTCGCCATGGTGAGGTTCCGGGGAAGGAACGCGCTCTTCGCGATGGTCCTGGCCACGCTCATGGTGCCCGCCCAGACCACGATCATCCCCGTCTACATCATCATCAGCAGGCTGGGCCTGGTCGACTCACGGGCAGCCCTGGTGCTGCCCGTGATCGGCGGGGCCTTCGGCACGTTTCTCATGCGCCAGTACTTCCTGCAGATGCCGCGCGAGCTGGGCGAGGCAGCGCGGGTGGACGGCGCCGGGCAATTCCGGGTGTTCCTACAGATCTACGCCCGGCTCGCTCTGGCCCCTATGGCGACCTTGGCAGTCTTGAACTTCTCGGCGTACTGGAACGAGTTCTTCCGGCCGCTGATCTTCCTTCAGGACTCGTCCAACTTCACATTGCCGCTCGGCCTGGTCACGTTACAGGGCAACTTCGGCACGGGCAGCGTCTCGATTGTCCTCGCAGGCATCGTTCTCGCGCTGCTCCCGAGCGTCGCGGTGTTCCTGTTCACTCAGAAGTATCTCGTGGAAGGTGTGACTGTGGGGTCGTTCCGGTGACCGGCACCCACCGGCGCGTGGTGATGCCGCGGTCCGGTCCGCCATCGCGACAGTGGGCATCCTGACTGTCCTGACCGCGTGAAACTCACTGTGCACCGTCCCCGTCCTGGCACTCCTCCTCGCCCTCCAGCGCGCCCTGAAGGCCAGCATCGCCTCCGGGGCGTGAAGGGATGAGAAGCATCGCAATGACGTCGCACCCAGACCACCGCAGGAGACCCTCGTTGAGCCTCGAGCGATATCGGCCCGGCTTCCACTACAGCCCAGCACGCAACTGGCTGAACGACCCCAACGGCCTTGTCTGGTTCGACGGGGAGTACCACCTCTTCTACCAGTACAACCCGGACGGGACCGACTGGGGCAACATGTCATGGGGGCATGCGGTGAGCCCGGACCTGGTCAGCTGGGTCGAGCTGCCGGTCGCGATCCCGTGCACCGACAGCGAGCACGTGTTCTCCGGCAGCGTGGTCGTCGATCACCGGAACACCAGCGGCTTCGGTGTGGACGGCGCGCCTGCCATGGTGGCCATCTACACCGCCCACGATCCCGCCTCCGGGCGGCAGGCTCAGGCACTCGCGGTCAGCCACGATCGCGGTCGCAGCTGGAGCAGGTACGCCGGGAACCCCGTGCTCGACGTGCGATCGCCAGCCTTCCGCGATCCCAAGGTGTCTTGGTACGGGCCCGGTGGCTACTGGGTGATGGTGGTCGCGCAGGCGGACCAGCGAATCGCGCAGTTCTACGCATCGGACGACCTCCTGAACTGGCGTCATCTCAGTGACTTCGGGCCGGCAGGAGCCACTGCAGGTGTCTGGGAGTGTCCTGACCTGTTCCCACTCCCCGTTGAGGGTGAGGAGGACGAGACCGCGTGGGTGCTGGTGGTGAGTGTCGGTGACGGCGGCGTGGCAGGAGGATCCGGCGTGCAGTATTTCGTCGGTGACTTCGATGGCACGACCTTTGGTCTCGGGAAGGAAAGCCTCGTCGTGGGTGACGGCGCGGACGGCGTCGCGGCGGCGATGTGGCTGGATTTCGGTGCCGACTACTACGCGGCTGTTTCGTTCGGCGACACGCCAGATGGTGAGCGCGTCCTGATCGGCTGGATGAGCAATTGGGCCTACGCGGCAGTAACGCCGACCAAGGGCTTCCGCGGGGCCATGTCCTTTCCCCGTGTCCATCGGTTGGCGCGGGTCGCCGGCCGGCTACGGCTGGTGCAACAGCCAGCACCCGCACTCGAGACCCTCCGAGCCGATTTCTCCCACTACGGCCACCTGGAGCTCAACGGTGGTGAACACGAGCTTCAAGAGCACCACGACGGGGAGCATCTGGATATCTGCGCCAGCTTCACCCCCGGCACCGCCAAAAGATTCGGCATCCGGCTCCGGGGCGTGGAGGGTGAGGAGACCGAAGTCGGATACGACGCCTCGGATGGATCACTCTACGTCGACCGGACCCTGTCCGGGCAGACCGACCTCCACCCCGAGTTCCCCGGAGTGCACCGAGCACCACTCACTCTGCACGACGGCAGGGTGACCTTCCGGCTCCTGGTCGACGTGGCTTCGGTCGAAGTCTTCGGCGGCATCGGAGAGTCCGTCATCACCGATCAGATATTCCCGAATCCGGGCGGCCGCCGAGTCGATCTATTCGCCGAGGACGGCACCGTGTATGTCGAGGAGCTCTGCCTGATCTCCCTGAACACGGCGTCGGCTTGGCCGCACGGCTTCAACCTCCACGACACCGGCGTCCCGGACTCATCACCGATCCTGCGGCGAAGCTCACCCAGCGGGAACTGAGGTAGCGCGTGAGCACGGTGGCACTGACCGGTTCTGCGCGGGTCGAAGCGGTACCGCACCGGACCGCGACAGCCCAGCCCGACCGTCTAGCCCACGACGGTCCACTGATGCACCCGTGGTCGATGCCCCTGATTGCCCGCGCCCTGCTGCGGCTGGTCCTTAATGTCGCAGCCCGCAGGCAGGGGGCTCGGCAGAAACCTCCACCTGCTCGCCACCGCGCCGCCCCGGAAGCCGGTGCAGACCCGGCCGTGATAGCCGCCTGGACCCGCGAGATCCAAGCTCAGCGCGGCGCCACCGAAGCTGGGCTTAGCCAGGCAGCACGGCACAGCGAGCAGCGGCAACGGATGAGCCCGAGCGAGATCAAAACATCGTCGATGTGCTCGCCGGCATGATCAACGTCCTACGCGAAACAAACCGTGCTGGCGGAAGCCCAACCGGCACCTAGTAGCGTGATGGTCGTGTCCGAGGGGGGACTCGAACCCCCATACCCTTGCGGGCACTAGCACCTCAAGCTAGCGCGTCTACCAAATTCCGCCACCCGGACAAGGTCGCACCCACCTGCCGCGGTGCGCGGCGCTCACTGTAGCAAACTGTCCGGAAGGCACCGCACGACAGGAGGCCCTGCCATCGCTCCGCGGCTGGGAGCGAAGTCACCGGGCCCAACCGGCGATGTCGCCAGCCGTACGCGGCAGGATGTGACGTATGACCGACGAGCCGACAGTAACCCCGTCCGGCAAGAACCTCGGCCGCGGACCCGGCCCCGATGCCGAGGTCGTGCAACTCTGCCGCGACCTGATCCGCATCGACACCACGAACTTCGGCAACGACGATGGGCCGGGCGAGCGCAAGGCCGCCGAGTACGTCGCGGCCAAGGTCGCCGAGGCCGGCCTGGAGCCCGAGTTGTACGAATCCGAGCCGGGCCGTACCACTCTGGTCGCCCGCTGGGAGGGTGCCGACCCCACCGCGTCGCCGCTGCTGGTGCACGGCCACCTCGACGTGGTGCCGGCGATGGCGGCGGACTGGAGCGTGGACCCGTTCGCGGGGGAGATCCGCGACGGCTGCCTGTGGGGCCGGGGCGCGGTCGACATGAAGGACTTCGACGCGATGGTCCTGTCTGTACTGCGGGCGAGGGCGGGTACCAACCGGCCACCGCGTCGGCCGATCGTCCTGGCGTTCACGGCAGACGAGGAGGCCGGCGGCCACAAAGGCGCCCACTGGCTGGTCGAACACCACCCGCATCTCCTCGACGGATGTACCGAGGCGATCGGCGAGGTCGGCGGCTTCTCCCTGACGGTGCGCGACGATCTTCGTCTCTACCTGATCCAGACGGCCGAGAAGGGCATGGCCTGGATGCGCCTGCGGGCCAGGGGCACGGCCGGGCACGGGTCGATGCGTAACGACCACAACGCCGTGACCGAACTCGCCGAGGCGGTCGCCCGGATCGGTCGCCACGAGTTCCCGACCCGGATCACACCGAGCGCGCGGGCGTTTCTGAGTGAGATCTCGGACGCGCTCGGGATCGACCTCGACCCCGACACCGACGACGTCGAGGCGGCGCTGTCGCGGCTCGGCACCGTCGCGCGGATGATCGGCGCGACGCTCCGGAACACGGCCAACCCGACGATGCTCGACGCCGGGTACAAGGCCAACGTCATACCCGGAGAGGCCACGGCGACCGTCGACGGGAGGTTCGTACCCGGGGCGCAGGAGGAGTTCCTCAACACCATCGACGAGCTGATCGGCGACCACGTCACCCGGGAGATGATCAACTTCGACAGTGCGCCGGAGACAGAGTTCGCGGGCGCCCTGGTCGAGGCGATGAAGACCTCGCTCGCGGCGGAGGACCCGGCGGCACGCGCGGTGCCCTACCTCATGTCGGGCGGTACGGATGCCAAGGCGTGGGACCGGCTCGGCATCCGCTGCTTCGGTTTCGCGCCGCTACGGCTGCCGCCGGATCTCGACTTCGTCGGTATGTTCCACGGCGTGGACGAACGCGTCCCCACCGAGTCGCTGGAGTTCGGCGCGCGCGTCCTCGACCGGTTCCTCGACCTCGCCTGAGCCTGTCTCCGACCGGCGGCCGGACAGGCGCAGCGGCCGGACGCGCCACGGGTCAGGCGACTGCGGTCGCCCCCGTGGGCAGTGTCTTGTGGACCCTGATGATCCGGCGCCGGAGGGTGACGGTGCGCCGGCCGTCGGGATAGACCCGCACCCGTGCCAGCTCCCAGCCGCCGTACTCCGCGCGTTCAACAAGCAACTGCCGCACCACTCGTCGGGAGAGCGTGCGCGGCAGCTTCAGCTGATGCGTTTCGTACTCCGCCATCGCTCCATGGTGGCACGCGATTCGGACATGTGGCGGACCGACACCGGCACAGCCGGGTGGCAGCAGTCTGCGGCCACCGGTGCGGGAAGGTTCACCGCTCGGACATCGTCCGTTCGGGATAGCCGAGCGGTATCTCCGACACGTCGTCCAACGCGGCGACGATCTCCGTGGGGAGTTCGACGTCCTCCACGGTCAACGAGCCCCGCAGCTGGGCGGCCGTCCGTGCGCCGACCACGGGAGCGGTGACGCCAGGCCGGTCCCTGACCCACGCCAGAGCCACCTCGAGCGGCGCCAGTCCGAGCCCGTCGGCCGCCCGGCACACCGCGTCGACGACGCGGTGCCCGCGCTTGTCGAGGTAGACGCCGACGAAACGTTCGAAGTGCGGGGACGCGGCCCGGGAGTCCGCGGGCGTCCCGGTGCGGTACTTCCCGGTCAGCACCCCCCTGCCGAGCGGTGACCAGGGGAGGACGCCGAGGCCGAGCGCCCGCGCGGCGGGCAGGACCTCGCGTTCGATGCCCCGCTGGAGCAGGGAGTACTCCACCTGGGTCGATGCCAACGGTGAGCGCCCCGGCCAGGAGGTCTGGTGGCTCGCGGCGACACCGGTCTGCCACCCGGTGTAGTTGGACACCCCGACGTAGCGGACCCGCCCGCTGGAGACCGCGAAGTCCAGCGCGGCAAGTGTCTCCTCGAGCGGAACGGCCTCGCTCCACGCGTGGACCTGCCACAGGTCGATGGTGTCGACCTCGAGCCGCCGCAGCGAGCCGTCGAGCTCGTCGAGGAGGGTACGCCTGGAGGCGTCGACGAGCCGCTGGCCGGTGTGCTGGGAGACACCCGCCTTCGTCGCCAGGACCAGCTCCTCGCGCTGGACCAGGTCACCGATCAGGCTGCCGAGCACCCGTTCACTGTCGCCGTCGGCGTAGGTGGCCGCCGTGTCGACGAGTGTCCCGCCGGCCTCGACGAACGCCGTCAGCTGGTCGCGGGCCTCGTGCCGGTCGGTGTCGCGACCCCAGGTCATGGTGCCGAGCGCGAGCCGGGAGACCCTGAGGCCGGTCCGCCCGAGGTACCGCTGCTCCATCGACGATCCCCAATCAGTCCCCGACACGCCAGCCGCCCCGAGCCGGCGGGACCGTTCCGGCGGCAGTGCGTATGGGACATTAGTCGACCCGCACTGCCGGCGCGGCCCCTCGCCGTGACAAGTAGGCTCGCCGGACCGTGCCGCTCGCCAGGATCATGCAGCACGCGGAGAGCAGGATCCTGCGTACGTCCAACCGGACAAGGAGGGACCCTTCGTGCGTCTGGGACTGACCCTCAGCGCCTGGGACACGGCTGACCTGACGGCCAACCTGGCACTCGCGGAGGAGGCGGACCGGCTCGGCTACGCCGTCTGCTGGGCGGCCGAGGCCTACGGCTTCGACGCGGCGACGATCCTCGCCACCGTGGCGGCGCGCACGGCGCGGATGGACGTCGGCTCCGCGGTCTTCCAGATCCCGGCCCGCACTCCGGCGATGACCGCGATGACGGCCGTGACCCTCGACGCGCTGTCCCACGGCAGGTTCCGGCTGGGGCTGGGCGTCTCGGGTCCGCAGGTCTCCGAAGGGTGGTACGGCGTCCGGTTCGGAAAGCCCCTCCACCGCACGCGGGAGTACGTCGAGGTCGTCCGGACGGTCCTTGACCGGGAGCGGCTCGACCGGACCGGCGAGTACTTCACCCTGCCACTGCCGGATGGTCCGGGGAAGGCGCTGCGCCTGTCGGTCCGGCCGGTGCGTGACCGTATCCCGCTCTACCTCGCGGCCGTGGGCCCTGCCAATCTGGCGCTCGCCGGGGAGATCGCCGACGGGTGGCTGGGCGTTTTCGTCGCACCGGACCACCTTCCGGAGTCGTTGGCCCACATTCGTACGGGCCGGACCCGGGGCGGGCGCGACGACACCGAGCAGTTCGACGTCGCGGCCTGCGTACCAGCCGTCGTCGGCGACGACGTGGCAGCGTGCGCGGACCCGGTGCGCCACTACGCCGCGCTCTACCTCGGCGGCATGGGAAGCCGTGACAAGAACTTCTACAACGCCCTGGCCGTACGCATGGGTTACGAAAAGGAGGCGGCCCGGGTACAAGACCTGTACCTCGCCCGCCAGCATCGCGACGCGGCGGCCGCGGTACCGCTCGACTTCGTCGACGACACCTCACTCCTGGGTCCCGCCGAGCGGATCGCGGCGCGCCTCCGCCGCTACGCCGAGGCAGGTGTGAGCACACTGTCCGTCCTGCCGTTCGGCGCGACCGTCGAGCAGCGGATCACCACACTGCAGACGATGGCCGGCGCCCTGGTGGCGTCCGGCGTGGGGGAGTAAGAGCGTGGAACAGGTCCACACGGTCGGCTGGCTGGGCGCCCTGGTCTTCGGGCTCCTGCAGGGGCTGACTGAGTTCCTGCCGATCTCGTCGAGCGCGCACCTTCGGATCGCCGGCGCGTTGGTGCCCGGTTGGGGCGACCCAGGTGCGGCGTTCACGGCGGTGATCCAGCTCGGCACGGAGACCGCCGTCGTCGTCTACTTCCGCCGGGAGATCTGGGCGATCATCCGCACCTGGACCGTGGCGCTGTTCCAGCCGGCGCTGCGACGGCACCCCGACGCCCGGATGGGGTGGTACATCATCGTCGGCACGCTGCCGATCGGGATCATGGGCTATCTGTTCCAGGACACCATCGAGACGGCGTTGCGGTCCCTGGTCTACGTCGGGATCACGCTGATCGCGTTCGGCCTCATCCTCGGGATCGTCGACGCCAAGGCCGCCAACCGCAAGCCGCTGACCCGGCTGACGTTCCCGCAGGCCCTTCTCTTCGGGTGCGCACAGGCTCTGGCGCTGATCCCCGGCGTCTCCCGGTCCGGCGGCACGATCACGGCCGGGCTGCTCATGGGCTTCACCCGGGAGGCCGCGCTGAAATACTCCTTCCTGCTCGCGATCCCCGCGGTCTTCGCCTCCGGGTTCCTCGAGGTCCTCGACATCGGCGGCGAGACGGCGCCGGCGTGGGGTCCGACGATCCTGGCGACCGTGGTCAGCTTCGCGGTCGGCTACTTCGTGATCGCGTTCCTCATGCGCTACATCTCCACCCACGACTTCCGGCCGTTCGTGGTCTACCGCGCGCTGCTCGGCGCCGGGGTGCTCACCCTGCTGGCGTTCGGCGTCCTCATGCCGTACGGCTGATCGGCGCAGCGACCTCGTAGGCTCGGGAGTCATGGCCACGTTGTTCCTCGTCCGGCACGGACGCACCCAAGCCAACGCCGACGGTGTCCTCGCCGGCTGGACCGCCGGCGTCGGCCTCGACGACGTCGGACGCAAGCAGGCTGAGAATCTCGGCGGCCGGTTCGGGACGATCCCGGTGAGGGGACTCGTCACGAGCCCACTCGATCGCTGCCAACAGACCGCCGAAGCCGTGACCGCGCTGGACGGGCGCCCGGAGGCGGTCGTCGACGAGCGCCTGGGCGAGGTCCGCTACGGCGACTGGCAGGGGCAGCCGCTGAAGAAGTTGGCGAAGGACCCGCTGTGGAAGGTCGTCCAGCAGCACCCGAGTGGTGTGACGTTCCCGGGCGAGGGGGGCGAATCGCTGCGTTCGATGGCCGACCGCGCGGTGTCCGCGGTGCGGGAATGGGACGCCCGGATCGAAGCCGAGCACGGCCCCGACGCCATCTGGGTGGCGGTGAGCCACGGCGACGTGATCAAGGCGATCGTCGCCGATGCGTTGGGTGTCCATCTCGACCAGTTCCAGCGGATCGTGATCGATCCCTGTTCGGTCAGCGTCGTACGTTATGCGCCACTCCAGACCTTCGTCGTCCGCGTCAACGACACCGGAAGTGACCTTGCCGCACTGGTGCCTCCGCGTCGTCGCCGGCGTCGCTCCCGACGGGGGGCGGGCGACAGCGACGCGGCCGTCGGTGGTGGCGCGGGAAGTGGCGACGGCTGACGGGCGGACGCCTGCGATTTCGGGCAACGGCGTGGCCGCTGACTCGACTGCGTAGACCCTGAACACGGTCGACACACGAACCGCGTAGGGTTTCTAGGTATGGCCCGTGTCGTTCACCTTCACGACGCTCCTCATCGGTTCGTCGCCGGCACCGTCGGACAGCCCGGCCAACGGACCTTCTTCCTGCAGGCGCGTTCGGAGGACCTCCTCACCACCGTCGCGGTGGAGAAGGAACAGGTCACTGTCCTCGCCGAGCGCGTCGACGCGATGCTGGACGAGGTCCTGCGCCTCACCGGTGGCAGCGCCGTCATCCCGGCGGTCGCCCCGCAGGAGCTGTCTGATGACGAGCCGTTGGAGCAACCGATCGTCGAGGAGTTCCGGGTCGGCACCCTGCGTCTGGCCTGGGACAGCGAGCAGGAACGCGTCATCATCGAGGCGTACGAAGTGACCGAGGAGGAGGCCGACCCGCCACCCCCGGTCGACGAGGAGCCGGAGGCCGAAGGCCCCGAGACCCTTGTCGTACGCATCACCGGTGCGCAGGCTCGGGCCTTCGTCCAGCGGGCGATGGCCGTGGTGTCGCAGGGCCGGCCGCCGTGCCCGTTCTGCGGCAACCCGCTCGACCCCGAGGGCCATCTGTGCCCGCGGCTCAACGGTTTCCGGCGTTCGGCCTGAAACGCGGACCGGATCCGGACTGACCGACGTGGACCTCCTGCCAGAGAGCACCGACACCCTCCAGTTGCTTCGTCGTGGCCGGATCGAGGTCGAGGGTCGGCTGGTGTCGGCATCCAATGCGACGTTCTACTGCTCGATCAGCCTTGACGGCGTCACGGTCGCGGGGGTCTACAAACCGGTCCGTGGTGAGCGTCCCCTCTGGGATTTCGCCCACGGCAGCCTGGCGCGCCGCGAGGTGGCGACCTACCTCTTCTCGGCCGCCTCCGGCTGGGACCTCGTGCCACCCACCGTGCTGCGGGACGGGCCGTTCGGCGAGGGCATGTGCCAGCTGTGGATCGAGCACGACCCTGACCATGGCGTGGTCGACATCGTCCCCCGCGGAGCGGTCCCCGACGGCTGGAGGACGGTGCTGGAGGCGTACGACGGCGACGGCGACGAGGTACTCCTCATCCACGCCGACCACGACCAACTCCGGCGGATCGCGATCGTCGACACGATCGTCAACAACGCCGACCGCAAGGGCGGGCACGTCCTGCTGGCCGAGGACGGGCACGTGTTCGGAATCGACCACGGTCTGTGTTTCCACGAGGACGACAAGCTGCGGACGGTGCTGTGGGGGTGGGCGGGCGAGCCGCTGCCTCAGGCCGATCTCGACGTTCTCGAACGCCTCGGCTGCGAACTCGACGGGCAGGTGGGTCGCTCCCTGTCAGAGCTCCTGGAGGTCCACGAGATCGCCGCCCTTCGGGCCCGGCTGGCCCGGCTGCACCGGCAGGGTCGCCTGCCCCAGCCCGGCGACGGGTGGCCGTCCGTCCCGTGGCCGGTGTTCTGAGCCGACTTGGCAGCGACCGCTAGGCTCGGATCTCATGAAGGCCTGGGCCGCGCCGGAGGTGCGTCGACTACCTGGAGCGGGTCAGATTCCGCTCCTCCACGACCAGGGGAGCGGTGAGCGGCGGATCAGCGCCAGCGGCGACCGAGCGCGGATGTACGTCTGCGGCATCACGCCGTACGACTCCACCCACGTCGGTCACACCGCCACCTACATCGCGTTCGACCTGCTGGGGCGGGCGTGGCGCGACGCGGGCCTTACGGTCAGATACGTCCAGAACGTCACCGACATCGACGATCCCCTGCTCGAACGTGCGGAACAGACCGGCGAGGACTGGCGGGACCTGGCCGGTCGGCAGACGGACCTGTTCCGCGAGGACCTGACGGCACTCCGGGTGATCCCGCCGGCGGAGTTCGTCGGCGCGGTGGAGTCGATCCCTCTCGTGGCGGCCACCGTCGAACGGCTGCGGGACAGTGGAGTGGCCTACGACGTGGACGGAGACCTCTACTTCGAGGTGGGCACCGACCCGAGGTTCGGTCAGGTGTCGCACCTTTCGCGCGAGGAGATGCGTACGCTCTCGGCCGAGCGGGGTGGCGATCCGGATCGGCCCGGCAAGCGTGATCCTCTCGACTGTCTGCTCTGGCGCCACGAACGCCCGGGCGAACCGGCGTGGGACTCCGGTCTGGGCCGCGGGCGCCCGGGCTGGCACGTCGAATGCGCGGCCATCGCGCTGGAGCACCTGGGGACGGGCTTCGACGTCCAGGGCGGTGGCTCCGACCTGATCTTCCCGCACCATGAGATGTGCGCCTCTGAGGCCCAGGTGCTCACGGGCCGTGTGCCCTTCGCCCAGGTGTACGCCTACCAGGGCATGGTCGGGCTCGGCGGCGAGAAGATGTCGAAGTCCAAGGGAAACCTCGTGTTCTCGTCGCGGCTGCGGGCCGAAGGCGTCGACCCGATGGCGATCCGGCTCACCGTTCTGTCCCACCACTACCGCGACGACTGGGAGTGGACTCCCGAAGGACTCAGCGCGGCCGAGCAACGCCTCGACCGGTGGCGGACCGCGGTGGATCGGGCGAGCGGCGCCGACGCCGGCAAGGTGGTGGATGCGCTCCGCGAGGCGTTGGCGGCCGACCTTGACGCGCCGGCCGCTCTCGCCGTGGTCGACGCGTGGGCCGACGCCACCCTGGCCGACGCCGGCCCTGACACCGGGGCGCCGGATCTCGTCCGGGACGCTGTGGATGCCCTTCTGGGCGTGCGGCTCTGACCCGAGGCTCGCGAGCCGGCGGGACGGGCGTACCTGGGGTGGTGCGCGTAGAGGGCTGTGGATCAGGCCTGCGCCGTGGACCCGGGTCTACTCCGCGCCGCGTTCGGGGCGGCGGCGTAGGTAGCGTTCGAACTCCTTGGCGATCGCCTCGCCGGTGGCCTCCGGCAGGTCGGCGGCGTCGCGGGCCTGCTCCAACGAGCGGACGTACTCCGACACCTCGGTGTCATCACGGGCGAGGTCGTCGACTCCGCGTTCCCACGCCCGGGCATCTTCGGGCAGGTCACCGAGGGGCACCGCCACGTCGAGGAGGTCCTCCACCTTGCGCAGGAGGGCAAGCGTCGCCTTGGGGCACGGTGGCTGTGCGACATAGTGCGGTACCGCCGCCCAGAACGACACCGCCGGCATGGACGCACGCAGGCAACCGTCCTGGAGGACGCCAAGGACGCCGGTCGGACCCTCGTACTTCGAGATCGTGAGCCCAAGCGCGTCGGCCAACTCGGGATCGGTGGCGCTGGCGGTGACCGGAATGGGGCGGGTGTGCGGGCTGTCCGCCAGCAGAGCGCCGAGGAGGACACACATCTCGACCCCCACCGTGTCTGCGACTGCCAGGATCTCGTCGCAGAACTGCCGCCACCGCATGTTCGGCTCGATACCGCGGACGAGAACCAGGTCACGCGGCGCGTCAGGCGGCGTGGCCACGAGTACCCGCGTGGTCGGCCAGGTGATGGTGCGTACGCCGTTGTCGAGGTGGACCGTCGGCCGGTTGACCTGGAAGTCGTAGTAGTCGTCGGCGTCGAGCGTGGCGATGGTCCGTGCCTTCCACACCCTCGCGAGATGGTCGAGGGTGGCACTCGCGGCGTCGGCGGCGTCGTTCCATCCCTCGAAGGCGGCGAGCAAGACAGGATCCTGCAGCTGGAGCGAGCCTTCGAGCTCGGTCACGTAGATCGTCCTCCTCCGCGCCGGGCGCCCTCGCCCGCTCGACCGCGTGCCACCTCCGCAAGCCTACGTGTACGCCCTGTGCCGCCGGCCGCAACCTGCCGTACCCGGAACTGGACACTCGTCTCGGACCGCAAGAGAGCGGTCCAGAAGGTGGACCCGCTGGGTACGCTGAAGATTTTCGTCCCCGCACCCCGAGGAGCTTCCTGGTGACCGGCACCGCCCGCAGTATCCGCCCTTTCCGCCAGGCGCTCGCAGAACGCGTCCTTGTGGCGGATGGCGCGATGGGCACGATGTTGCAGGCCCATGAGCCCACCCTGGACGACTTCGAAGGGCTCGAGGGCTGCAACGAGATCCTAAACGTCACCCGACCCGACATCGTCCGATCCGTCCATGACGCGTACTTCTCCGCAGGTGCTGACTGTGTGGAGACCAACACGTTCGGTGCCAACTTCGCCGCTCTGAACGAATACGACATCCCGCACCGTACGTACGAACTTTCCCAGGCCGGCGCCCGGCTGGCCCGGGAGTCAGCGGACGCACACGCGACGCCGGAGCACCCCCGGTGGGTGCTCGGCTCGCTCGGGCCCGGCACCAAGCTCCCGAGCCTGGGGCATGTGGCGTTCGCCACGCTGCGTGACGCCTACCAGCAGAACGCCGCCGGCCTGATCGACGGCGGTGCCGACGCGTTGATCGTGGAGACGTGCCAGGACCTCCTGCAGGCCAAGGCGGCGATCCTCGGGGCGAAGCGGGCCATCGCGGCGGCCTCCGCTCGTGCCGACGAAGCGGTAGACGTGCCGATCATCGTCTCGGTGACCGTCGAGACGACCGGCGCCATGCTCCTCGGGTCCGAGATCGGCGCGGCCCTGACCGCGTTGGAACCGCTGGGCATCGACGTGATCGGCCTCAACTGTGCGACCGGGCCGGCGGAGATGAGCGAGCACCTGCGCTACCTCGCCCAGCACGCCCGGACTCCCTTGTCCTGCATGCCCAACGCCGGACTACCCGAGCTCACCGCCGACGGTGCGACGTACCCGCTGACGGCGCCCGAACTCGCCGACGCCCACGAACAGTTCACGACGGACTACGGACTGGCCCTCGTGGGCGGCTGCTGCGGTACGACGCCGGAGCACATCCGCCAGCTCGTCGAGCGGGTCCGGGGGAGAGCGGTGACGTCTCGCGAACCACGGTCCGAGCCGGGCATGTCGAGCCTCTACCAGCACGTGCCGTTCAGCCAGGACACGTCCTACCTCGCGATCGGTGAACGTACGAACGCCAACGGCAGCAAGGCGTTTCGCGAGGCGATGATCGACGGCCGCTGGGACGACTGTGTCGACATCGCACGGGCACAGATCCGCGACGGTTCCCACGTGCTCGACCTCTGCGTCGACTACGTGGGACGCGACGGCGTGGCCGACATGCGCCAGGCGGGAGCGCGGCTCGCCACGGCGTCGACCCTGCCGATCATGCTCGACTCCACGGAGCCGCCGGTGATCGAGGCCGGCCTGGAAATGTTCGGCGGCCGCTGCGCGATCAACTCGGTCAACTTCGAAGACGGTGAGGGCCCGGAGAGCCGGTTCGCGCAGGTCATGCCGCTGGTGCGGGAGCACGGTGCCGCCGTCGTGGCCCTGACGATCGACGAGGAGGGACAGGCCCGCACGGCGGACACGAAGCTCGCCATCGCCGAGCGGCTGATCCAGACACTCACGCAGAAGTGGGGGATGGCCGAGAGCGACATCCTCGTCGACTGCCTGACGTTCACCCTGGCCACCGGGCAGGAGGACAGTCGCAAGGACGGCATCGAGACCATCGAGGCGATCCGTCGGCTGAAGGATGCGCACCCTGACGTGCAGACCGTGCTCGGCCTGTCCAACATCTCGTTCGGACTCAACGCCGCGGCTCGCCAGGTGCTCAACTCGGTATTCCTGCACGAGTGTGTGAAGGCCGGGCTCGACTCCGCGATCGTGCACGCGAGCAAGATCCTTCCCATCTCCCGGATCCCTGAAGAGCAACGTCAGGTCGCTCTCGACCTCGTCTACGACAAGCGCTCCGAGGGTTACGACCCACTGCAGAGGCTGCTGGAGCTCTTCTCCGGCGTGAAGGCGTCGGACGCCAAGGCGAGCCGGGCCGAGGAACTCGCCTCCCTGCCGCTCGGCGAACGGCTGCAGCGGCGCATCATCGACGGTGAGGCGAACGGCCTCGAAGACGACCTGCAAGCCGCCCTTGACAGTGGTCGCGCCGCCCTGGAGATCGTCAACGACGAGTTGCTCGCCGGCATGAAGGTCGTCGGCGAGCTGTTCGGCAAAGGCGAGATGCAGCTCCCGTTCGTCCTCCAGTCGGCCGAGGTCATGAAGGCAGCTGTCGCGTTTCTCGAACCCCACATGGAGAAGACCGACGACGAAGGCAAGGGCACGATCGTGCTCGCCACCGTCAAGGGTGATGTCCACGACATCGGCAAGAACCTTGTCGACATCATCCTCACCAACAACGGCTACACCGTGGTCAACCTCGGTATCAAGCAGCCGATCAACCACATCCTCGACGCCGCGGAGGAACACCGCGCGGACGCGATCGGGATGTCCGGCCTGCTCGTGAAGAGCACGGTGATCATGAAGGAGAACCTCCAGGAGATCAACACCCGAGGTAGGGGTGACGACTGGCCGGTGCTGCTGGGTGGTGCCGCGCTGACCCGGGCCTACGTCGAGGAGGATCTCGCCGGGATGTACGACGGTGAGGTCCGCTATGCCCGTGACGCCTTCGAAGGGCTGCGACTCATGGACGCCGTGATGGGCGTCAAGCGTGGCGTCCCCGGCGCGGCTCTCCCGGCCCTTCGGCAGCGACGCGTCAGGAGCGGGCAGTTGAAGGAGACGCCGCCAGAGGAGATGCCGGCCCGCTCCGATGTCTCGGTGAGCAACCCGGTGCCGGTTCCGCCGTTCTGGGGTGACCGGGTGGTGAAGGGCATCCCGCTCGCCGACTACGCCTCGATGATCGACGAACGTGCCCTCTTCCTCGGCCAGTGGGGCCTCAAGCCCGGCCGTGGAAAGGATGGCCTGTCCTACGACGAACTGGTGGAGACCGAAGGTCGTCCCCGGATGCGCGCCCTGCTGGACCGCGTCCAGACCGACAACCTGCTCGAGGCGGCGGTCGTCTACGGCTACTACCCCTGCGCGAGCAAGGGCGACGACCTCGTGGTCTTCGACGACGACGGGTCCGAGCGTTGCCGGTTCACCTTTCCGCGGCAGCGCAGGGACCGGCACCTGTGCCTGGCGGACTACTTCCGCCCGGAGGAGTCGGGAGAGCGGGACGTCGTCGGCTTCACCGTGGTGACCATCGGCTCGCGGATCAGCGAGGAGACGGCGAAGCTGTTCGAGGCCAACCACTACCGCGAGTACCTCGAGTTGCATGGGCTGTCCGTGCAGCTCGCCGAGGCCCTGGCGGAGTACTGGCACGCGCGGATCCGGAGCGAGCTCGGCTACGCCGAGGAGGACAAGCGCGACGACGTGCAGGAGATGATCCACAAGCTCGGCTATCGGGGGGCGCGCTTCTCCCTTGGCTACGGCGCGTGTCCGGATCTGGAGGACCGGGCGAAGATCGTCGACCTGCTCGGGCCGGAGCGGATCGGCGTCAGCTTGTCGGAGGAGTTCCAACTCGATCCCGAGCAGTCGACCGACGCGATCGTCGTCCACCACCCTGAGGCCAACTACTTCAACACCTGAGCCCTGATGCAACAACCTGACACTTTGTGCCACGATTGTCAGCTGTGTCCGCGCCCCACGGCTCTGTCGCCACCGTCCGACGGGAGCAGATCCTCGACTCCGCTCTCCGCTGCTTCGCCCGTTACGGCTACCGGCGTACCTCCATGGACACGATCGCCCGGACGGCACGGATGTCCCGTCCTGCGTTGTACCAGTACTTCACCGGCAAGGAGGAGGTCTTCCGGGCGATGGGCGTACGCCTGCTCGATTCCGCCCTCACCGGTGCCGAGCGCGCCCGCAGGTCGGCCGCCCCGGTGGGCGAGCGGTTGTCAGCCATCCTCATGGTGCGGCTCGACCTGGTCGGCCAGCTCGGCGGGGACAACGAGGCCCACCGTGAGCTGCTGGCGGAGACCGCGAGCGTGGCCGGCGACCTCATGGCGTCGTTCCACCTGCGGTTAGTCGCGATCGTGGAGGACCTGCTCGCCACGGCGACCGAGGAGCTCGACTTCGACGCGGTCGGGATCACCGCACATGACGTGGCGGTCATCCTCCTCGACGCCGTGACCGGCATCGAGCGGGAGTCCGCCGCGGCGGACGTCAGGCAGTCCAGAGTGCGGCAGCTGGTGGAGCTGGTCGTCCGAGCCCTCAGCACCAACCGATAGCGGTCAGCGACTACACGACTGCGCTGCGGAGCCATTGCGCAGGATGGCGGCCCTCGGCAGCGGTCCGCCGCGATTCGTTGCCCAATTGCGACTCTGCCCGCACGCTCCGGACATTCCGGTCCCGGCCACGTACAGCTATCGTGCGGGGCGGACCGCAACCCGGCCCTGTGATCATGAAACTTCTGGCGTTCACGACTGAGGTGGAATATGCGACCAAGCACCAGCCGTAGGGTCAAGGCGCTGGCGGCGGGCAGCACCCTGCTACTCGCCCTTGCCGCGTGTGGTGGTGGCGACGACGGGGGCACCGATTCAGGCAGCGAGTCGGCCGAAGACAAAGCCCCCTTGGTGTTTGGGACAACCGATGCCTTCGGCACGGTCGACCCGGCGGGTTCGTACGACAACCCCGGTTGGGAAATCCTCTACAACACCGCTCAAACCCTCCTGTCCATTCCTCCGGGCGGGACGACACCAGAGCCGGACGCGGCGCAGAAGTGCGACTTCAGTGATCCGAAGACCTACACCTGCACGCTGAAGAAGGACCTCACCTTCTCCGATGGCAGCAAGCTGACCGCCGAGGACGTGAAGTTCACCTTCGACCGGATGCTGAAGATCGCCGATCCCAACGGCCCGTCGAGCATCTTCGCCGACCAGCTCGACTCGACCGAGGTCAAGGACCCGCAGACCGTGGTGTTCCACCTCAAGTTCGCCGACTCCACCTGGCCGTTCCGGCTGACCACAGGCGCCGCGTCGATCGTGCCGGACGAGAAGTACCCCGGCGACAAGCTGCAGGAGATGGGCAACGACACCATCATCGGCTCGGGGGTCTACAAGGTCACGAAGTTCGACCCCTCGCAGCAGATCGTCCTCGAACCCAACGAGAACTACTCCGGCGACAAGAAACTTGCCAACGGCAAGGTCCTCGTCCAGATCTACAAGGACGAAGCGAGCCTCAAGAGCGCGGTCGAGAGTAATGAGGTGCAGGTGGCCTACCGGTCACTCGCCCCGACCCTGCTGAAGGACCTGGAGACCAACGGCGCCGACAAGGGCGTCAGTGTCGTGAAGGGCGACGGGACCGGAATCCAGTACCTCACCTTCAACACCAAGAAGGGCCCGTTCGCCAAGAAGGAAGTACGCCAGGCGGCAGCGGCGCTGCTCGACCGGCAGACCATCGCCACGCAGGTCTACAACGACACGGTGACCCCGCTCTACACGATGGTCCCCGAAGGGCTGCCCGGACACGACGAGGCTTTCAAGACCTCGTTCGGCGAGGAGCCCGATGCCGCCAAGGCCAAGAGCCTGCTCGAGGACGCCGGTGCGACGACTCCGGTCAAGGCGACGCTGTGGTACAGCCCGGACCACTACGGCGAGGCATCGGCGGACATGTTCTCCGAGATCGAGCGACAGCTCGAAGCCGGCGGACTGTTCGAGATCTCGCTGAAGTCGGCGGCCTGGGAGCAGTACAAGACCGACTACGCCGCCGGCGCCTACGACGGCTGGCAGCTGGGCTGGTACCCGGACTTCCCTGACACCGACAACTACCTCTCGCCGTTCTACGCCACGGAGAACTTCATCGGCGACGGCTACGGCTACTCCAACCCGAAGGTGGACGACCTGCTGACACAGGAGAAGTCCACCGCCGACCAGACCGAACGCGAGGCGCTGTTCAAGGAACTGCAGACCATCGCCGCCGAGGACGCACCGGTGATCCCGCTCTGGCAGGACAGCATGATCGCCGCTGTCCGTGACGGTGTCACCGGTGTCGAGGACACGTTCGACCCGCTCTACACCTTCCGGTTCTGGCTGGTCGACACGAGCAAGGCCGAGTAGTCGGCTCACCCTGGGCTCCGTCACCACGTGTCTCGGCACTTCGGTGATGGAGCCCTCGGTGTGCCCGGTGCTGGGCAACTGAGGCCACTGCAGACGAGATCGCTCCTGCTGACGAGAAAGGTGGCATGACGATGGCGGCCCGATCGGGCTCCCTGCGGAACTACCTCGTCGTACGCCTGCTCCTGGTGGTCCCCAACGTGCTGGTGCTGTTGACGATGGTGTTCCTGCTGTTGCGGGTGGCGCCAGGCGACCCGATCTCGGCGGCGTTGGGTGGTCGCCTCCCTCCTGAGGAGCTTGCCCGCCGTCGTGAAGCCGCCGGATACGACCGGCCGCTCATCGTCCAGTACGCCGACTACATCAGCCAGGTCCTGCGAGGCGACTTCGGCACGACGGTGAGCGACAATCGGGCCGTCAGCACCATCCTGCTGATCAACGGCGCGGCCACGTTGAGCCTCACCGTCGCGGCCGTACTCTTCGCGCTCGTGGTCGGCATCCCGCTCGGCCTGCTGGCCGCCCGCTATCGGAACTCCTGGCTGGACGTGGTGATCCGCCTCTTCGGGATCCTCACCTATGCCGCACCGGTGTTCTTCGTCGGGATCGTCGCCATCATCGTGTTCACGGGGCAGCTGGGGTTGTTGCCGTCCGGGCGCCAGGCCGGTCCGCTGGCACAGGCGACGATCGAACCGGTGACGAACATCTTCCTCCTCGACGCGGCCCTGGCCGGTGACTCGGAGGCGTTCGTCGACGGGCTCCTCCACATCGTCTTACCGGCCGTGACGCTCGGACTTCTGCTGATGGGTGTCTTCGTACGCCTGATCCGGGTCAATGTCGCGCAGACGCTGCGCGACGACTACGTGGAGGCGGCGCGGGCACGTGGCATCGCGGAGCGGCGGGTCGTCCTCCACCATGCGTTCCGCAATGCGATGGTGCCCTTCATCACCGTCCTCGGGCTGCAGGTCGCGCTGCTGCTCGGTGGGGCGATCCTCACCGAAACGACGTTCAGCTGGCCTGGGATCGGCTCGGAGCTGGTCCGCTACATCAACGCCCGCGACTACGTCGCCGTCCAGGGCATCATGACCGTCTTCGCCTTGCTGGTGGTGGGGATCAGCGTCGTCATCGATGTCGTCAACGCGTTCATCGACCCGAGGGTGAGGTACTGAGCCGATGGCCATCACCCCTACCGTGCAGGCAGGCGAGCCACTACGTGGCTCCGGTGGACGGCGGAACCTGCTGTCCCGGACCGCGTTCGTCATCGCGACCCCCTACCGCCAGTCGGCGGGAATCGCCCGCGGCATGTTGGTCGCCGGGACCTTCGTCACCGGCCTGATGGTG
The DNA here is from genome assembly GCF_040196095.1 of Actinopolymorpha sp. B17G11. Classification (NCBI taxonomy): domain Bacteria; kingdom Bacillati; phylum Actinomycetota; class Actinomycetes; order Propionibacteriales; family Actinopolymorphaceae; genus Actinopolymorpha; species Actinopolymorpha sp. B17G11. Next base: position 98,980 of record NZ_JBEFTW010000023.1, on the reverse strand, counting down.
GTGCTGGCGGCGTTCGCGCCGCTGATCGCACCGTTCCGGTTCGATCAGGTGGCGGGCACCGACGGGGAACGGTTCCCCAAGCAGGAGGCGCCGTCGGGTGAGCACTGGTTCGGCACGAGCGTCCAGACGTTCGACGTGTTCTCCCGCGTCGTGTGGGGCGCCCGGACGGAGCTGAAGGTCGTCGTCCTCTCGCTGGTGTTGACGATCGCCATCGGGGTGGTGCTCGGACTGGTGTCCGGTTTCGTCGGCGGCTGGCTCGACCGGATCCTCGTCCTGGTGATGGACGCGCTGTTCTGTTTCCCGTACCTCCTGCTGGCGATCGTCGTGGCGTTCCTGCTCGCGGACAAGCTCGGCGGGGGAGTGACCACCGCGGCCGTCGCCATCACTGCCGTCTACATCCCGCAGTACTTCCGGGTCGTACGCAACAGCACGGTGAGTGCCAAACAGGCGACCTACGTGGAAGCAGCCAGGGCACTGGGCGCACCGCCGCACGTCATCATGTCCCGCTACCTGTTCACCAACGTCGTGCAGAGCGTTCCCGTCATCGCGACTCTCAATGCCGCGGACGCGGTGGGAACCCTTGCCGCGTTGGGATTCCTGGGTTACGGCATCCAACCGACCGAGGCCGCCGAGTGGGGCTACGACCTCAACCGCGCCATCGACGACGCGACGTCAGGAATCTGGTGGACGGCGGTCTTCCCAGGTATGGCGATCGTTCTTCTCGTCATGGCACTCACACTGGTCGGCGAAGGGCTGAACGAGACACTGAACCCGACGCTTCGCGTCCGGCGCCTGCTTCCCGTGGTCCTGCCCCCGCGGCTTGGGGCAGGAGAGAAGCCGTCCAACGCGGACGCGAGGAAGGGAGGCGCGGCGTGACGGCGACAGGTGGTGGCGCCGAACCCGTGCTCGATGTCCGCGACATGCGGGTGTGGTACGGCACAGACCGTGGCCCGGTGCGGGCCGTCGACGGAGTGTCCTTCGACCTGCGGCCGGGGGAGACGCTCGGGCTCGTCGGCGAGTCCGGCTGCGGCAAGTCGACGATCGGCCGGGCGCTGCTCGGCCTGCTCCCCGAGAGTGCCGCCTGCGACGGCGAGATCCGGTTCCGCGGGCAGGACCTGCTGACGACCGGACGTCGCGAGCTGGAAAGCCTGCGCGGGCCCGAGCTCGGCATGATCTTCCAGGAGCCGCTGACCCGACTGAACCCCCTGATGCGGATATCGGAGCATTTCGAGGAGACCCTGCGAACCCACGCCCCGCGGATCAGCCGCGACGAGATCCGGAAGCGGTCGATCGACACGCTGCGCCGGATGGGCATCCCGCCGACGCGCTACCGCTCCTACCCGCACGAGTTCTCCGGCGGGATGCGGCAACGGATCATGATCGCCCTGGCACTGGTCCTGCGCCCGGCCTTCGTGGTCGCCGACGAGCCGACCACCGCACTCGACGTCCTCGTCGAGGCACAGATCATCGGAATCCTCGCCGACCTGCGCCGCAACTTCGACACCGCGCTGCTGCTCATCACCCACAACCTCGGCATCGTCGCCGAGGCGTGCGACCGCGTTGCCGTGATGTACGCCGGCAAGTTGGCCGAGGAGGGCGACGCCCGGGAGGTGTTCACCACGCCACGGCATCCCTACACCCGGGAGCTCCTGCGTTCGACGATCTCCCTGCGTACAACCGGACTGCACTACATTCCCGGTGCGCCGCCGGACTGCGTGGATCCACCGACGGGCTGCCGGTTCCATCCGCGCTGCCCCGACGCCATGCGGGTGTGCCGGGACCAGGACCCCGAGGAGGTGCGTACGCCGGTGGGCTCGAGAGTCGCGTGCTGGCTGCACGGACCGGCCGAGAAGGTGCCGGACGGCGGGACCCAACCCCTGGTGCGGGAGGAGATCAGCGTTGCCGACGAAGCCTGACGCACCTCGCCTGCCTGCTCCCCCGGCCGGCGGCGGGACGATGCTCGACGTCCGCGACCTCGAGGTCCACTACGACCTGCGGGGCAGCTCGCTCGGCCGGCTCGTCGGCGCGGGCTCCGGTGTGGTCAGGGCCGTCGACGGTGTGACGTTCCAACTCCACAAGGGCGAGGTGCTCGGCCTGGTGGGAGAGTCCGGCAGCGGCAAGACGACGCTCGGCCGAGCGCTACTCGGGCTGGTTCGTCCCACCGGGGGAGAGATCCACTACCGCGACCGTGAGCTCGGCAGGTTGTCCGAACGTCAGCTCCGCCCGATGCGGCGGCAGCTGCAGATGGTGTTCCAGGACCCGGGTGCGGCGTTGAACCCCTCGATGGACATCGAGACCGCGGTGGGGCACCCGCTGCAGATCCACCGGCTCGCGGCATCCCGGAGCGAACGTCGGGCGAAGGTGGTCGAGGCTCTCGAACGCGTCGGGCTCGCACCCGTCGAGAGGTTCCTCGACAAGTACCCGAGCGACCTGTCTGGTGGTCAGAAACAGCGAGCCGTCCTGGCCCGTGCCATCATCCTCGGTCCCGAGTTGCTCGTCGCCGACGAGCCGGTCTCGATGCTCGACATGAGTGTGCGCGCGAAGATTCTCGAGCTGATGCTCGACCTCAAGCGAGACCTCGACCTCACCTACGTCTACATCACCCACGACCTGGCGACAGCGAAGTTCTTCTGTGACCGGGTGGCGATCATGTACCTCGGCCGGATCGTCGAGATCGGCGCGGTCGAGGAGATCTTCGCCGATCCGAAACATCCCTACACCAAGGCGCTACTCCGCGCGGTCCCCGAACCTGACCCGAGCCAGTCCATCCCCCGCGACCTTCCCCGGGGCGAGATCCCCGACGCCGCGGCGCCGCCGCTCGGTTGTGCGTTCCATCCGCGGTGCCCGGTGGCGTTCGAGAAGTGTGGCTGGGAGACCCGCGACCTGCGGGCACTGCTCGAACAGCACTGGCTGGGCCTCGACGAGGAGACCTACACCGCCGAGCGCGCGGCGATCGGCAACCTCGACAGCCTGGAGATCGCCGCGCATCGGGCGCGTCTCACCCCCGGGCGGGGTCGTGGACAGGCCGACCTGACGGCCCTGGTGGAACGCGTTCGGGCGAACGATCCGGAGGAGCCGCTGTGGCGGGGCGTCGCGCGGGTCGAGGCGGATGAGGGCACGCTGGCCGTGGACTTCCACCCCGGCGAGGACCCGCACCTGCGTCCAGCGGGGGACGTCGAGGTGGCGTGCCACCTGTACTGATCCCGGAGGAACATCCTGCGCGGCGTCGGTCAGGCCGGGGCGGTCCGGTGGTGATCTACTCTGCTGACGGCCGTCCTCACTCGTGAACCCGCCAACGACGTTCTGAGCGGTGTGGGTGGGCCTGGTTAGCATTCGAGACCATGGCCCAGACCCAGAGCTCAGCTCCGTCCGTCATCACGGTCGGTTCCCGCCGACGTGCGACCGGGGCGCTGATCGTCGGAGTCGCGCTGATGAACATCGCGCTGGTCCCGGCGAGTGCCGTCGCCACACTGATTGCGTCGGACATCGCTGGTCGCGCCTGGAGCGGAGTGCCCACCGCCGCCGGCGTGCTGGGGACCGCGCTCGGTGCGTTGGGCTCGGCGACCCTGATGCGCAACCGCGGCCGGCGTGCCGGGGTCCTCCTGGGCTATGTCCTCGCCGCGTTCGGTGGCGCGCTCGCCACGGTCGCTGTCCTTCGTGGTGGCGTGCTGCTGCTCGCCGTCGGCATCGTTCTCCTCGGTGTCGGCAACAGCAGCGCCCAACTCTCCCGGTACGCCGCGGCGGACTTCTACCCACCCGATCGAAAGGGCTTCGTCCTGAGCCTGGTTGTCTGGGGCGGAACGATCGGTGCCGTCCTGGGGCCGAGCATGATCGCTCCGGCCGCGGGACTCTCCGAGCGGGCCGGGCTCCCGCCGTACACGGGGACCTATCTGCTGGCCATGCTGGCGACGGGCGTCGCCGCGGCGGTCAACCTCATGCTTCCGCGGTCGCGACCGCAGCGACCGCAGGGCGCAACGCGACTCTTCGAGCGCGGCATCGGCCGGGCGCTCCGGCTGCCGACCGTCAGGATCGCGCTGAGCGGGATGGTGGCCGCGCAGCTCGCCATGGTGGCGGTGATGACCATGACCCCGCTGCAACTCCACGAACACGGACACGGCCTGGGCGTGGTCGGCTGGGTCCTGTCGGCCCATCTGGTCGGGATGTTCGCCCTCTCGCCACTGTCCGGCCGGCTCGCCGACCGCCTCGGCGGCCGGATGACGATCTCCAGTGGTGCGGGAGTGCTCATCGCATCGGCCGCCCTGGCGACAGCTGCGCCGACGTCACACACGGTCGGACTCCCACTCGCGTTGTTCCTGCTGGGGTACGGCTGGAACCTCTGTTTCGTCGGCGGGAGTGCGCTGCTGAGTCGCGACCTCCCCGACGACGTGCGGACCCAACTGCAGGGACTCGTCGACGCCATCGTGTGGGGGTCAGGGGCCTTCGCGAGCCTGTCCGCTGGCGCGATCTTCGCCGGCGGCGGCTACTCCGTCCTCGCGGTGCTCGCAGGGCTGCTCGCCACCACGCCGCTGGTGGTTCTCGCCGTGCTCCGCCGCGGCCACCCGGTGCCGGCCCGGGAGTCCTAGCTCAGACACCAGCCGCAAAGTAGGTCGGGGGGAAGCCGAGGCGAAGGCGAACCAGACAGCCCGCAGGGTCGTTCAGGGCCTGCGGCCGTGGAAGGTGCGGCGCAGGTCGCTCACCCATGCCTCGGGGTTCTCCCAGGGGATGAAGTGGCCGCCGTGCTCGTGGGCGTTGACGTTGACGTGGTTGAACCAATCGGCTTGCAGGCCGGTCTTGAATGCCCGGACGCGCTCGGTGGCGGTGTGGATGCCGGGCGGGTTCTCGTACGTGACGAAGGTGAGGCCGACCGGGGCCTGCACGACCGGGGTGCGGTCGTGGGCGGGGGTCCAGGGATAGCGGTTGGCATTGGCGTAGTAACGCATCGACGTGGCGATGGAGTTGTTCACCCAGTAGATCGTGGCGTGGGTGAGCAGGTCGTCCTTGGTGAAGACGGACTCGACGTCGCCGCCGTTGTCGCTCCAGGCGTTCCAGCGCTCCAGCAGCCAGGCGAGCAGTCCGGCGGGTGAGTCGCTGAGCCCGTGGGCCAGGGTCGCGCCGTCGAGCATGTGCACGGCGAGGTGGGACGCGAAGCGGTGGTCCAGCTCGATGATGCGGGCGCGGACGTCGGCGGGCTGGTCGTCGGTGAGGGGCCGGTTCCGGGCGAAGTCCCAGGCGCGGGCGCCGGTGAAGAAGTCGAGCGGCAGCCCGGAGCCGATGTGGATGCCGTACAGCTCGTCGGCGTACTTGTGGCCGAGTTGGCTGGAGACGATCCCGCCGATGTCGCAGCCCCCGGCGGCGTACTTCTCATATCCCAGGGTCACGGTCATCAGGGTGTGCCAGAGGTCGGAGACCTTCCAGAAGTTGACGTCCGGAAAGCCGGTGAGCGGCCCCGGGAAACCGAAGCCGGGCAGGGACGGCACGATGACATCGAACGCATCGGCGGGGTCACCGCCGAACGCGGCCGGATCGGCGAGCGGGTCGATCACCTTCGACCAGTGCCAGAACGTCCACGGCCAGCCGTGGGTGAGAATCAACGGGATCGGGCGAGGGCCGCGGCCGGGCTTGCGCATGAAGTGCACTGGGACTCCGGCGACGCTCGCCTGGTAGTGCTCGTAGGCGTTGATGGCGGCCTCGGCCTTGCGCCAGTCGTAGGCGCCCCGCCAGTAGGCGACCAGCTCACGGAGATAGCTGTCCGGCACGCCGTAGGACCAGTCCTCATTCGCCTCGTCCAGCGGTGGCCGGGTCAATGTGAGACGGGCGCGCAGGTCATCGAGGACCTTGTCGGGCACATGGATCGGGGTGGGCTCCAGGGGGAAGGCGTGCGGGGTGGTCATGGCGTGGTTCCTTACTGGGTCGGGGAAGCGGTGTCTGAGCGGCGGCTTCGAGCGCGTGGAATCGGCCGGTCGTCGTCGACCTGAGCAGTCCAGCGGGCCTACCGGGCGCCAGGACGGATGAGGCCACTTTCGTACGCGAAGACCACGGCCTGCACCCGGTCGCGCAGGCCGAGCTTGCCCAGCACGTTCCCGACATGGGTCTTGATCGTGGTCTCGGAGACGTACAGCTCGTGGGCGATCTCGGCGTTCGACATTCCCCGCGACATGAGGCGGAGCACCCCCTGCTCGCGGTCGGTCAGTCGCTCCAGCAGGGCTTCGGACTGCTTGTCGCCCGGGGCGATGTTCTCCGCGAACTTGTCGAGCAACCGACGTGTCACCGTAGGTGCGACCACGGCGTCGCCACGCGCCACGATCCGGATCGCCGCCACCAGTTCCTCCGGCGGGACGTCCTTGAGCAGGAAGCCCGAGGCGCCGGCACGCAGCCCCTCGACGATGTACTCGTCGAGGTCGAACGTCGTGAGTATCAGCACCTTGACCCGGCTCGCCCGGTCAGCCCCGGTGATCGTCCGGGTCGCTTCCACACCGTCCATCCGCGGCATCCGAATGTCCATCAACACGACGTCAGGCTGGAGAACGCGGGCCTCGTCGACCCCCTTCTCCCCGTCACCCGCCTCGCCGACAACCGCGATGTCGGGCTCGGACTCGAGAATCATCCGGAACCCGGTGCGTAGCAGCGGCTGGTCGTCGACCAGCAACACCCGTGTCGGGCTGTCAGTGCGGGGTTCTTCCGGCAGGCTCACTGGCTGGCCTCCTCCAGGGGAAGTCGGGCCTGCACTTCGAAGCCACCGACCGAACGCGGCCCGGTCCGCAGGGTTCCTCCGTTGAGGGTGACGCGTTCGCGCATACCCACCAGGCCGTGTCCCGGCCGGTCCGACGGTATCGCCCGCCCCTGCCCGCCCCGACGCCTGCCACCGTCGTCGGTCACCCCGACCACGACCGCATCGGGTTCATAGCGGAGGAGGACCGCGGCACGCGTGGGCCCGGCATGGGTGAGCGTGTTGGTCAGGGACTCCTGCACCACCCGGAAGATCGCGAGGTCGACACCGGACGGCAGCTGCCGTGGCTCGCCGACGACAGTGAGATCGACCTCGAGCCCGGCCTCCTTGGCGCGAGTCACGAGCGGTTCCAACTCCGCGACCCCCGACTGCGGAGTGAGGTCGGGCTGGCCGCCCGCCGCGGCCTCATCGGCATCGACGCTGCGCAAGGCGCCCACGATGCGCCGCATCTCGACGAGGGCGGCGCGGCCGGTCTCCTCCACGGCCAGCATCGCCTCGGCACTGCGTTCGGGCGATCTGTCGATCATCCGACGGGCGGCTGCGGCCTGGACAGTCATCACGCTGACGTGATGCGCGACGACGTCGTGGAGCTCACGCGCCATCCGGGTCCGCTCCTCGGCGAGCGCCGCACGGAGCTCTGCGGTGGCCGTACGTTCCAGCCGGTCCGCACGGTCCTCGAGGTCATTGAGATAGAGGCGGCGAGCTCGCACGGTCCGGCCGATGATCCAGAGCCCGGTGGTGATCACGAACTGGGATCCGAAGTACCAGACGTTCGGCTCGACCCCGGCGGCTGCCAACTGCTCGCGGTTGACCGCGAGATAGACCACCGACGCAGTCCCGCTGGCGAGGGTGATCGCCAGCCCGGGGACGGTCGCGGCGCTCGTACCCAGGGTGTAGATCGCGATCGGCATCGCTACCGAGCCGCCGAACGAGTTGTAGTCGAAGAATCCCAAGGCCATGTACGACGTGATCGAGACGATCGCCACCAGGACCGGACTCTGCCGGCGAAAGGCCAACGGAGCCGCGCACAGGACATTGAGGACGAAGCTTTCGAGATCCGGCTCGCGGAAGGTCATGCCGGCGTAGCCGCGGCTGCTCATGCCGGCGAGGTTCGCCACGAGAAGCACGACCGCGATGGTCGCGTCGAAGTGGCGAGGGTGAGTCCGGATCCACTCCAGGACCCCGGTGCGGTACTGCACGGTCTTGAGGGTATGTGCCCGGTCGGCCCGTCCTCTCCTCCCATCTACCGAGATCGGTACAGCTGCCCTCCACCCGAGGGTGGACGCACCGTGTCCATTAGCCGCGGATCGACCGCCACGCCCTTAGAGATCGACCAGCGAGGTATGGGGTGAGGGGGCCTCGGACCCGTTGGCGTCGGTTGCGGTGTCATCGGTGGACGGGAGCGGGGGAAGCGTGCCTCCCCAGGCGGGACAGCGGACCTTGTGGTCGCACCAGTTGCAGAGTGGGCCGGGGCTCGGCTTCCACTCGCCGGTCGTGCGAGCGCGCTCGATCGCCGCCCACAACGCCCCCAGCTTCCGCTCGGTCGCCCGCAGGTCGTGCTCATCCGGCGCATACCGGAGAACGTCGCCGCTGCCCAGGTAGACCAACTGGAGCAGTCTGGGCACGACCCCGCGCAGCCGCCACAAAACCAGCGCATAGAACCGCATCTGGAACATCGCGCGTTGCTCGTAACCCGGTCCCGGTGCCTTGCCTGTCTTGTAGTCGACCACGCGCAACGCGCCATCGGGCGCCTCGTCGAGCCGGTCGACGTATCCGCGCAGCATGAGTCCGGACTCGAGCCGGCACTCGACGTACATCTCGCGCTCGACGGGTTCGAGGCGGGTGGGGTCCTCCAGCATGAAGTAGCGGTCGAGCAGCCCACGGGCCTCGGTGAAGAACTCGTCGAGGCGGCCGGGCAACATCTCGCCGTCGGGACCCCCGAAGAGTTCAGCGAGGTCGGGTTCGGCCTCGACAAGGGCGGACCACTGCGGTTCGACCAGGGTGCTGGCCTGCTCGATCGTGCGGTTTTCCGCCGGGAGGTCGAACAACCGCTCCAGCACGGAATGGACGACGGTGCCGCGGGCGGCCTCCGGGCTCGGGCGCTCCGGGATCCGGTCGATCACCCGGAACCGGTAGCGCAGCGGGCAGGTGAGGAAGTCGCTCGCCCGCGAAGGGGACAAAACGCCGAGCGGGGGCGGCGAGGGGTCCGGATCGCTAGCGGTGCGCGGACCAGCGCCGGTATCGACACTCGGCGAGGTATCCGCGACGGTGCTCAGTCCGGGGCTCGACTCTCCTGCGATCATGGTCCTTCAGCGTAGGGCAGCCCATCGACATCGCCCGGGATGCGCCCCGCCGGCTCGCCGTCCGGAGCGATAGCGTGGCGCGTACGAGCAGCGCGAAACGTACCACCGGGAACATCCCGCCACGACCTGCTCGTTCGCGAAACGAACGCCTTGACCTTCCGATGAGAGCAGGCATGAGTCAGCCGATGGCGCAGGATGAAGGGAAGAGGGCCGCGGGTCATCCCGACAACCCGGCGTGGACGCGCCGACCAGGTGGAGTGGACGGGGGCCGATGGTGAGTCAGCAGCTGGGCTCGCGCGACAAGGACCGCGAGCCGCGGCGGCGCCCGGGTGCGCTGCAGATCGCGCGGGTCGTCGGCGTACCCATCTATGTCAATGTTTCCTGGGTCTTCGTCGCGCTCCTCATCGCGTTCCTCTTCCGACCATGGATCGACCAGCAGGTGCCGGGCCTCGGCCAGTGGTCGTTCGTCGCCGCGTTCGGGTTCGCCGTCCTGCTCTACGCGTCGGTGCTGGTCCACGAGATCGCCCACGTCCTCGTCGCGAAGAGGTTCGGCCTCCCCGTCCGGGCGATCACCCTGCAGTTCCTCGGTGGCCTGTCCGAGATCGAGCGGGAGCCTGAGTCGCCGTGGCGCGAGTTCGCGGTCGCCGTGGTGGGACCGTTGACCTCCCTGGCTCTCGGCGGTGCGTTCGGGCTCGCCGTGACCCAGGTGGCCGAGCCTCCGTTGCTGGAGCTCGCGCTGTTCCAGCTGGCCTGGGCCAACCTGCTCGTGGGGCTGTTCAACCTGCTGCCGGGCCTCCCGCTCGACGGCGGCCGGATGCTGCGGGCCGGCGTGTGGGCCGTGACGAAGCGCCCGCACCTGGGCACCAAGGTCGCCGGCTGGGCTGGGCGGGCTGTCGCCGTGCTCGTCCTCGCCCTGCCCTGGATCTACCTCGCGGGCGCCGGCGGACGGCCGGACCCGGTGACCATCGTGTGGAGCGTCATCCTGGCGATGTTCCTGTGGGCCGGATCCACCCAGGCACTGATGTCGGCGCGGATCCGCGGCAAGCTACCCGCACTGCATGCCCGGGATCTGGCCCGCCGCGGCGTCCCGGTTCCGTCCGAGCTGCCGCTGTCGGAGGCGATCCGGCGGGCGCAGGACTCGCACGCGGGTTCACTCGTCGTGGTCGACAGCGAAGGCAGGCCGACCGGACTGGTCAGTGAAGCCGCCGTTCTCGCCACTCCCGAGCACCGGCGGCCGTGGATCTCGATCGGTGACGTCGCCCGTCGGCTCGAGCCCGCGCTGGTGCTCAGTGTGGAACTCCGCGGCGAGGAGCTGGTCCGCGCCATGGGTGGCATGCCCGCGACCGAGTACCTCCTCGTCGAGCCCGACGGGGGCATCTACGGCGTCCTGTCCACCGCCGACGTCGACGCCGCGCTGGCCCGCGCCTGAGACCGGCACAGCTCTGACTACGCTTGCCCGCCATGCCGTCGAACGACCCTGCCGATCCAGAGACCTCGTCCCGTCCGGAGACCTCGTCCCGTCCGGAGACCTCGTCCCGTCCGGAGGCCCCTGAGACGGCCGCCGTGCCTGACCCGGATGCATCCACCGGCCGCCTCCTCGAGGCCGGCGACCAGGTGCGCCTGGAGGACCAGAAGGGTCGCCGCCACCTCGTGACGCTGGAGCCCGGCAAGGTCTTCCACACCCACCGCGGAGGGCTTGCCCTGGACGAGCTGATCGGCCAGCCCGAGGGGGTCGTCGTGAAGTCGACCGGCGGCGTGCCCTACCTCGCGCTGCGTCCCCTGCTTGCCGACTACGTACTCTCCATGCCCCGCGGCGCGACGGTCGTCTATCCCAAGGACGCCGCGCAGATCCTGATACAGGCCGACATCTTCCCAGGCGCCCGCGTCATCGAGGCCGGAGCGGGTTCGGGTGCCCTCACCTGCGCACTGCTGCGGGCGGTGGGTCCGGACGGGCGAGTTTCGTCGTACGAACGCCGGGAGGATTTCGCCGCGATCGCCCGCCGCAACGTCGAACGGTTCCTGGGCGGGCCGCAAGCCACCTGGGACCTCACCGTCGGCGACGTCGTCGACGCGCCGACCACCCCACCCGCCGACCGGATCGTCCTGGACCTGGTAGCCCCGTGGGAGTGCCTCACCTGGGCGGCCGACACGCTCCGGCCCGGCGGCGTGCTGTGTTGCTACGTCGCGACGACGACGCAGCTCGCCCGTGTGGTGGAGACTGCGCGTGCCCATGGCGGCTTCACCGAGCCGTCCGCCAGCGAGACCCTGCTGCGTACCTGGCATGTCGAGGGGCTCTCCGTCCGACCTGACCACCGGATGATCGGGCACACCGGGTTCCTGGTGACCACGCGACGTCTCGCGCCCGGCGTGACCGTTCCGCGCCGGAGGCGGCGTCCCGCGCCAGGGGCGTACGGTGAGGACTACGCCGGACCCCGGCCCCCCGGTGAGGATCGACCCGGTGAGGATCGACCCGGTGAGGATCGACCCGGTGAGGACGCGGGAGGTCCCGACACCAGCACTGAGGTGGATCCCGGGAGCAAACGGCCATAGGGCATGTGACAGAGGTGTTTCGCCACCCGCTGAACGGCCACAATTCGCCATCGGATCATGACCTAGACCCCGACGGGCATGACCTGTCGGCACCCCGGATATAGGGTCAATGAAGTCGGCGCGGTGGTTCGGCGTTGAGCCACCGGCGAGACTTGGACCATGGACGCCCATGGCCACCGGACTGGGGAGGTGAGGGACGTGCCTGCACACGATGACCGACGTGCGGCGCGCTCGCCGGACGAGCTCGCCAGCCAGATTACCTACCTCGAGGAGGAGGTTGCCGCCCTTCGGCGTCGCCTCGCGGAGCAGCCGAGGGAGAGCCGCCAGCTGGAGCAGCGGCTCGCCGAGGCCCAAGCCATGCTCGCCAACGTCACGGCCCAGAACGAACGTCTGGCCGCGACGCTTCGCGAGGCCCGGGAACAGATCGTCACGCTGAAGGAAGAAGTCGACCGGCTCGCCCAGCCGCCCGCGAGCTTCGGGATCTTCATCAGCCCCAACGACGACGACAGTGTCGACGTCTACACCGGTGGCCGGAAGCTCCGCGTCACGGTGAGCCCCAGCATCGACCTCGACAAGCTGCGCCCCGGCCAGGAGGTCATGCTCAACGAGTCGTTCAACGTCGTCCGCGCGCTCAGCTACGAGCAGGTCGGCGAGGTCGTCATGCTCAAGGAGCTGCTCGAGGACGGCGAACGCGCCCTCGTCATCGGTCACACCGACGACGAACGCATCGCCCGGCTCGCCGAGCCGCTGCGCGACACCCCGATCCGGGCCGGCGACTCGCTGTTGTTCGAGCCGCGTTCCGGATACGTCTACGAGCGCATCCCCAAGACCGAGGTCGAGGAGCTGATCCTCGAGGAGGTCCCCGACATCCAGTACGAAGACATCGGCGGACTCCGCGGCCAGATCGAGCAGATCCGCGATGCCGTCGAGCTTCCGTACCTCCACGCCGACCTGTTCAAGGAGCACGAGCTCAAGGCACCCAAGGGCGTGCTGCTCTACGGCCCGCCGGGGTGCGGCAAGACCCTCATCGCGAAGGCGGTGGCCAACTCGCTCGCCAAGCAGGTGGCCGTCCGTGACGCCAAGACCGAGGGCAAGAGCTACTTCCTCAACATCAAGGGCCCTGAGCTGCTCAACAAGTATGTCGGTGAGACCGAGCGGCACATCCGCCTCGTGTTCCAACGGGCGCGGGAGAAGGCCAGCGAAGGCACGCCGGTGATCGTGTTCTTCGACGAGATGGACTCGCTGTTCCGCACCCGCGGTTCCGGTGTGAGCTCCGACGTGGAGAACACCATCGTCCCGCAGCTGCTGAGCGAGATCGACGGCGTCGAGGGGCTGGAGAACGTCATCGTCATCGGCGCCTCCAACCGCGAGGACATGATCGACCCGGCGATCCTGCGGCCGGGCCGGCTCGACGTCAAGATCAAGATCGAACGCCCGGACGCAGAGGCCGCGCGCGACATCTTCGCCAAGTACCTCACGCCAGGGCTGCCGTTGCACCCCGACGACGTGGGGGAGTTCGGTGGCAACCCGGCGGCCTGCACCCAGGGCATGATCCAGCGTGCCGTCGAAAGGATGTATGCAGAACTCGAGGACAACCGGTTCCTCGAGGTCACCTATGCCAACGGCGACAAGGAGGTCCTGTACTTCAAGGACTTCAACTCCGGCGCCATGATCGAGAACATCGTCAACCGGGCCAAGAAGATGGCGATCAAGGACTTCCTCGAGCTGCAGCAGAAGGGGATCCGGATCCAGCACCTCCTGCAGGCCTGCGTCGACGAGTTCAAGGAGAACGAGGACCTGCCCAACACCACCAACCCAGACGACTGGGCGCGGATCTCGGGCAAGAAGGGCGAGCGGATCGTCTTCATCCGTACCCTCATCCAGGGCAAGGAAGGATCCGAGGCCGGTCGTTCGATCGACACGGTCGCCAACACGGGTCAGTATCTGTAGACCAGTCTCTGGCGAACATTTCGTTGGGCCTGTGCGGACGCTTCACGGCGTTCTCACGGGCCCGACGTGTGTCTGCGGTTCGGTCCGTCACCGATCCCCTCGGATTCGGCGAAGTGCCAGCAGTGGTGTCCCGGGCCTGGTAACGACTGGACGCGATCTTCAGGCGGCGTACGGATGCGCCGGTGGTCGCGCACTGTGGCCGGGTAGCCTCGACACATGAGCGTGCACCGGGTCATGGGCATCGAGACCGAATACGGCATCTCGGTCGCTGGCCAGCCCACCGTCAACCCGATGCTCTCGTCGTCACAGGTGGTCAACGCCTACGCCGGCAAGGTCATCCGGTCGCGGCGGGCGCGTTGGGACTTCGAGGAGGAGAACCCGCTCCGCGACGCGCGCGGCTTCGACCTGGCGCGCGAACTGGCCGACGAGGGCTCGCTCACCGACGAGGAGGTCGGCCTCGCCAACGCGATCCTCACCAACGGCGCCCGTCTTTATGTCGACCACGCGCACCCGGAGTATTCCTCGCCTGAGGTGACCAACCCCCGCGATCTCGTTCTGTGGGACAAGGCGGGGGAGCGGGTCATGCTCGAGGCCTCCCGCCGGGCGACCGAGCCACCGCTGTCGACCACGATCCTGTTGTACAAGAACAACACCGACAACAAGGGCGCGTCCTACGGCTGCCACGAAAACTATCTGATGTCGCGATCCACGGCGTTCGCAGACATCGTGCGCAACCTGACACCGTTCTTCGTCACCCGGCAGGTCGTGTGTGGCGCCGGCCGGGTCGGCCTCGGCCAGGACGGCAGCAGGCACGGCTTCCAGCTGAGCCAGCGCGCCGACTTCTTCGAGGTCGAGGTCGGTCTCGAGACGACCCTCAAGCGGCCGATCATCAACACCCGCGACGAGCCCCATGCCGACGCCGACAAGTACCGCCGGCTCCACGTCATCATCGGCGACGCCAATCTCTCCGAGATCGCCACGTACCTCAAGGCCGGCACGACCGCTCTGGTGCTGTCGATGATCGAGGACGACTTCCTCACCGTCGACCTCACCCTCGAGCACCCGGTCACCTCGCTGCACGAGGTCTCCCACGACCCGAGCCTCAAGCACCTGCTGACCATGAAGAGCGGACGCAAGCTCACCGCGATCCAACTGCAGATGGAGTACCTCGAGAACGCCCGCAAGTACGTCGAGGACCGCACCGGTGCCGACACCGACCCGCAGACCCGCGACGTGCTCGACCGGTGGGAGTCGGTACTCACCCGGCTGGAGACCGACCCGATGACGCTTGACCGGGAGCTCGACTGGGTGGCCAAGCTGTCGGTCCTGCAGCAGTACCGCGAGCGCGACGGCCTGGACTGGAGCCACCCCAAGCTCCAACTGGTCGACCTGCAGTACGCCGACCTCCGCCCCGAGCGCGGCCTCTACCCCCGGTTCGTCGAGCGCGGACGGATGGAACGACTCCTGACCGAGGCCGACATCGTGGCAGCGGTGCAGGACCCTCCGGAGGACACCCGCGCCTATTTCCGCGGACGTTGCCTCGCGCAGTACGCCGAGCACGTAGCGGCCGCATCGTGGGACTCGGTGATCTTCGACCTGCCCGACCACGAGTCACTGCAGCGGGTACCCACCCTGGAGCCGTTGCGTGGCACGAAGGCCCATGTGGGTGACCTGCTCGACCGTTGTCGTACGGCCGAGGATCTGGTCAAGGCGATCACCGGCGGCTAGGCACCGGCGGTTCGACGCCACTCGGCTGGCAGGCTGTTTGCGGTTCCATCGGCGCATCTGCCCGTACGCCTGGCAAGATCCGGGCAAGGGGTATCGATCTGTGTCCACCGGGTACCTGCCTGACGTCGGTATGCGCTTGTAGGGTCCTAGTAGGCAGACGACCGCGGCCCGGTGTGGGAGCGGCTCGGGGAGGGTGTGGTCACCATGGCACCAGACAGTGGCGGACAGCAGCACAGGACGACCCGAAAGTCCTCCGACGAAGAGGACGTCACCGAAGTCCAGCCAGACGAGGCGACCCAGGAGCGCAAGGACCAGATCGACGAGGATGTCGACTCGATCCTCGACGAGATCGACGAGGTGCTCGAGGAGAACGCCGAGGACTTCGTCAGGTCTTTTGTCCAGAAAGGCGGACAATAGGGGGTATTGTCCGGATTTCCTCCGGGCGTCCACCTCAGGTCGCCTCGACCCGTCATCCAGTCGCGGTGAGGCGAAGCCAGCACCGCCGCGACTGGACACCATCCACAGCACCCGGCACGGATCGGGCCTCCTCGGGGGCACCGATCGCCGTGCCCTCGGTAAGTTTCATGCTGACCCGGCGATCTTGCGCCGGGCCGAGTTCTATCTGGAAGGAGATGTGTGGGCACCGATCGAGCAGACGCCGGGCGTCTGGCTGCTGCCTTCCTGACCCCAGGGAGTTCGTCGTTCGTCGACTTCCTCAGTTCGTACGCACCTGAGCTCATGCCTGGCCGCGGTGGCACGCCGGAGGTCCATGCCGGAGACGACATCCCGCACGGCACCACCATCGTGGCCTCGTCCTACGCCGGCGGCGTCGTGATGGCCGGCGACCGGCGGGCGACCGCGGGCAACCTGATCGCGGTTCGCGAGGCGGAGAAGGTCTTCCAGGCCGATGAGTACTCCGTCGTCGGCTACGCCGGCAGCGCGGGCATCGGTGCGGAGTTGATCCGACTCTTCCAGGTCGAGCTCGAGCACTACGAAAAGCTCGAGTTGACCGTCCTGTCGATGGAGGGAAAGGCCAACAAGCTCGGCATGCTGTTGCGTTCCAACCTCGGTATGGCGATGCAGGGGCTGGCAGTCGTCCCGTTGTTCGCTGGCTTCGATCTGGAGACGAACAGCGGCCGGATCTTTTCCTACGACGTCACCGGCGGGCGCTACAAGGAGCGGGACTTCCACTCGATCGGCTCCGGTTCGCTGTTCGCGCGTGGGGCGCTGAAGAAGCTCTACCGAGAAGACGCTGATCGCGACTCGGCTGTCCGGGCGTGCCTCGAGGCGCTCTACGACGCGGCCGACGACGACTCGGCGACCGGCGGGCCCGACGTCATGCGCAAGATCTACCCCCTGGTCGCCGCCGTCAGTGACGAGGGCTTCGACTGGATCAGTGACGAGGACGTCGCCGGCCACGTCGACCGGATGCTCGAGGGCCGGTCGCGCCGGCCGGACGGGCCGGTCGCCGGCCGCCAGGCGCAGGAAAGCGGTGACGCATCATGACGATGCCGTTCTACGTCTCGCCCGAACAGCAGATGAAGGACCGGGCGGACTTCGCCCGGAAGAACATCGCCCGCGGTCGTGGTGTCGCTGTCCTGCAGTACGACAACGGGATCGTCCTCGTCGCCGAGAACCGCTCCCGGGCCCTGCACAAGATCAGCGAGATCTACGACCGGATCGCGTTCGCCGCGGTGGGGCGTTACAACGAGTTCGAGAACCTCCGCGTCGCCGGTCTGCGCAGTGCCGACGTCCGCGGCTACACCTACGACCGGCGCGACGTCACCGCGCGGGGGCTCGCGAACTTCTACGCGCAGGTCCTCGGCGGGATCTTCTCCAGCGTCGGCGAGAAGCCCTACGAAGTGGAGCTGTTCGTCGCCGAGGTCGGTGAGTCTGCCGAGGGTGACCAGATCTACCGCCTCACCTACGACGGGTCCGTCGACGACGAGCACGGCTATGCCGTCATGGGCGGTTCCGCCGAGCAGATCGGCGCCTATCTCGAGCAGCACTACCAGCCCGGGGCGTCGCTCGGGGCTGCCCTGGCGGTCGGGGTCGACGCCCTCGGTCACGACGGCGACGGCCCGCGCACACTCGACGCCAACCAGCTCGAGGTGGCCGTCCTCGATCGCGCCCGTCCCCAGAAGCGGAAGTTCCGGCGGCTGGTCGGACCCGCGCTCGAGCGCCTTCTCGCGGCCCGTCCAACGACCGGGTCCACAGGTAACGGCGCGTCAGACACCGCGTCCGGGCAGGGAACCGAGACCGGCGGCGCCAGCTCTGATCAAGGTGGCGGAACAGTGCCTCCCTCCGACGAGCCACCCACCGGTGGAGGCGGTGGTGGCAACGCCGGCCCGTAGCCGCATCGTGACCGGGCGGACTTCGCGCAGCAGCCGCCCCACGCGCCCCGACGACATAGTGTGGTGACCATGGATCGGCGCATCTTCGGCCTCGAGAACGAGTACGGCGTTACCTGCACGTTTCGAGGCCAGCGCCGGCTTTCGCCCGACGAGGTCGCCCGTTACCTGTTTCGTCGGGTGGTGTCGTGGGGGCGGAGCAGCAACGTCTTTCTCCGCAACGGTGCACGTCTCTATCTCGACGTGGGAAGCCATCCTGAGTACGCCACCCCCGAGTGTGACTCCATCACCGACCTGGTGACGCACGACAAGGCCGGGGAGCGGATCCTCGAAGGGCTCCTGGTCGATGCGGAGCGTCGGTTGCGCGAAGAGGGCATCGCCGGCGATGTCTACCTCTTCAAGAACAACACCGACTCGGCCGGCAATTCCTACGGCTGCCACGAAAACTACCTCGTCAGCAGACACGGCGAGTTCTCCCGTCTTGCCGACGTGTTGATCCCCTTCCTCGTCTCTCGGCAGATCGTCTGCGGCGCCGGCAAGGTGCTGCAGACTCCTCGTGGTGCGGTCTACGCGGTCAGCCAGCGGGCTGAGCACATCTGGGAGGGCGTCTCGTCGGCGACCACGCGGTCGCGCCCGATCATCAACACCCGCGACGAGCCGCACGCCGATGCCGAGCGCTACCGGCGGCTGCACGTGATCGTCGGTGACTCCAACATGTGTGAGGCGACGACGCTGCTGAAGCTCGGCGCCACCGACTTGGTGCTCCGCATGGTGGAATCCGGGCTGGTCCTTCGCGACCTGACACTGGAGAACCCGATCCGTGCGATCCGCGAGATTTCGCACGACATCACCGGTCGTCGCAAGGTCCGCCTGGCGAATGGCCGTGAGGCGAGCGCCCTGGAGATCCAGGAGGAGTACTTCACCAAGGCGCGCGACTTCGTCGAACGCCGCGAACTGGCCACGCCGACCGTCACCCGCGTCCTCGACCTGTGGGAACGCACGTTGAAGGCGGTCGACTCCGGTGACCTGACGCTGGTCGACCGCGAGATCGACTGGGTGGTGAAATACCGCCTGATCTCCCAGTACCGCGAGAAGCACGGGCTGTCGCTCAACAGCCCGCGGGTCGCTCAACTCGACCTTGCCTACCACGACATCCACCGCGACCGCGGCCTCTACTACCTGCTCGAACGCCGGGGCGCGGTGACGCGGCTGACCAGCGACCTCGAGGTGTTCGAGGCGAAGTCGGTCCCGCCGCAGACGACCCGGGCGCGGCTGCGTGGCGAGTTCATCAAGCGCGCTCAGGAGCGTCGGCGCGACTTCACCGTCGACTGGGTGCATCTGAAGCTGAACGATCAGGCGCAACGCACCGTTTTGTGCAAAGACCCGTTCCGCAGTGTTGACGAACGCGTCGAGAAACTTATCCAGAGCATGTAGGTGGGTAGGTATCTGTCAGCGCCTGACCCAGGTCCGCTGCGCGGGTTGTCACCGGCGTAACGGGGTGCCCCGGCCGTTCTCAGTTTCGGGGTCTAGGGTGAGCCGTTGTCCGTCCGTCGTCCCCGTCTCCGTCCACTTGAGGTGTCACTCGTGCGTCATCGTTTCCTTGCTCTTGTGTTGACGTCCTTCCTGGTCGTTGTGGCAGCAGCCTGTGCTTCGTCACCCGAGGCCGCTCCCAAGGGCATCGACCTCGTGAGCGTCGAGGGCGACGCTGGCAAGAAACCTTCGGTGACGTTCGAGAAACCGTTCAAGACGACCAAGACCCAGTCGAAGGTGCTCAAGGAAGGCAAGGGGAGCAAGGTCACCGAGGGCCAGGAGGTGATCGTCGACTACGTGGGCGTCAACGGTCGTGACAGCAAGGAGTTCGACTCGTCCTGGAAGCAGGGCCAGTCGGTGACCTTCGGCCTGCAGAAGGGCCGGCTGATCAACGGCTTCTTCAACGGTCTGGTCGGCAAGTCGGTCGGCGACCGGGTGCTCGTGACCATGCCACCCAAGGACGGTTACGGCCAGCAGGGCCAGCCCAACGCCGGCATCAAGGGCACGGACTCGCTCGTCTTCGTCATCGACGTGAAGGACGCCTACACGCCGCTGCCGCTGGCCAAGGGAGAGGCGGTGTCGCCGCCGGAAGGCCTCCCGACCGTCAAGGTGACCGACAAGGGAGTCCCGGAGTCGGTCACTGTGCCCAAGGGTGCCAAGGCCCCGACGAAACTGACCGCCCAGCCGCTCATCACAGGCGACGGGCCGAAGGTCGAAGCGAAGACGACCGTCAACTTCCACTACACCGCGGTCAACTGGCGCACCGGCAAGGAGTTCGACTCCTCCTGGAAGCGCGGCCAGTACGAAAACCTTCCGCTCGGCCAGACCACGGTCACCGGTCTCCGCGAGGGTCTTGTCGGCCAGACGGCGGGTAGTCGCGTCCTCCTGGTCGTCCCCCCGGACAAGGGCTTCGGCCGTGACCTGCAGAACACGGACGTGAAGAAGACCGACACCGTGGTCTTCGTTGTCGACATCCTCGGCCCCACGTAGGCCGCAGGCGCCAGGCCTCGTGACGATCGGACAGCGCGAGGATCGGGCCTTCGAGAGTCGGTCCTTGCCGGCGCGGGTGAAAGTCGGCAAGGACACGCGAATTCACCCGCCACTCCCACCACTGTCGATCACCTGGGTGCGGTACCGTCGCCCGGGTGGTCGCTAATGTGTTCGACTGGGCGGTAGTGGGGGCGGGCCTCGACGAGCGGCGCTCGTTGGTGGCCGGAACCCACACCGAACGCCGGCCGGCCACGTCGAAGGGGGGTGAGCGCGCATGACGCCCCGCAAGTCCGAGCGGCTGATGAACCTTGTCATCTGCCTGCTCGTCTCGCGGCACTTCGTGCCCAAGGCCAAGCTCCGCCAGCTCGTGGAGGACTACCGCGAGCAGGCGCCTGAGGCGTTCGAGAAGATGTTCGAGCGCGACAAGGAAGAGCTTCGCGACCTCGGCATCCCGATCGAGATCGGGTCGGTGGCCTCCGGTTTCGACGACGAGGTGGGTTACCGGATTCGGCGAAGCGAGTTCGAGCTTCCGCCGCTGACCTTCACCGCCCAGGAGGCGGCGATCCTCGGTCTGGCGGCGCGGGTCTGGCAGCACGCCAGCCTCGCGGAGGCCACATCGAGGGCGGTCCTGAAGCTCGGCGCCGATGGGCTCGACACCGACACGACGCCGCTGGCGGCGCTGGAGCCCCGGCTACCGGCCGGCGAGCCGGCGTTCGAGCCGTTGTGGCGAGCCGTGCAGGCGCGCACCGTGGTGTCGTTCGACTATCGCCGGCCAGGTGCCGCCGGTCCTCAGCACCGGCTGTTCGAACCGTGGGGCATTCTCAACTGGCGAGGCCGTTGGTACGTCGTGGGCCACGACCAGGACCGCGGTGCGACCCGGATGTTCCGGCTCTCCCGGATCGTCGGCGCCGTCCAGGTCATGAGTGGCCCGCGGGCGTTCAGCGTCCCGGAGGGCGTCGACATCCGCGCCGAGGCCGCCCGGCTCTCGTCCCCTGAGGACCATCGCCGTACGGCTCGGGTCAGAGTTCGTTCCGGTGCCGGCAACGGGCTCCGCCGACGGGCGTCGTCGATCACTCCCGACGCTCCGGGATGGGATGTCGCCGAGGTGGCGTTCCACGACCTGGGCGCACTGGCGGACGAGATCGCGGGATATGCCGCCGACGTGGTGGCGTTGGACCCGCCCGACGTCCGCGAGGCCGTGATCCGGCATCTGAAGGGCCTGCTGGTGGAGGTCGCGCGATGAGCGAGACGCAGGTGCACTGCACGACCCGAGGGAACCAGGTGGTCCAGTGACGTTCGCATCCACCCGCTCGTCCGGTGGCGGAGCGAAGGAGCAGGTACGCCGGCTGCTTGCCCTGCTGCCGTATCTCCTCGCCCATCCCGGCGCCCGGGTCGCCGACGTGGCTCGCGTTTTCGGCATCACCGAGAAGCAACTCGTCGCCGACCTCGGTGTGCTGTGGTTCTGTGGGCTCCCGGGCATGATGCCGGGCGACTACATCGAGGTCGACATGGACACGGTGGAGGGAGAGGGCGTCATCCATGTGTCCAACGCCGACTTCCTCGCTCGGCCGCTGCGCCTGTCCACCGACGAGGCGCTGGGGTTGCTGGTCGCGTTGCGGGTGCTCCGCGAGACCGGCCAGGTGACCGAACGCGAGCTCATCGACCGCGTGATCACCCGACTGGAGGAAGCCGCGGGCCAGGCGACCGGTGCGGTCGACAAGGTGGCCGTACGCGTGGACACCTGGGAGGACCCGCAGGTCCGTGCCACCGTACGACAGGGCCTCGAACAGCGGCGACGCCTCCACCTGCGCTACTGGGTGCCCACCCGCGACGAGACCACGGAGCGCGACGTCGACCCGATGCGTCTTGTCCTCTCGGACGGGTGGACCTATCTCGAGGGCTGGTGTCACCGGGCCGAGGACGTCCGTCTCTTCCGGCTCGACCGGGTGGCGAGCGTGGACCTGCTCGACGCCGTGGCGGCACCCCCGCCGCAGGCCCGGCCCCGTGACCTGTCCGCCGGGCTGTTCCAACCCTCGCCCGACGATGCGCTCGCCACGATCGAGCTGGATCCGCAGGCCGCCTGGGTCTCGGAGTACTACCCGTGCGAAGAGGTGACCGAGGCCGCGGACGGTTCGCTGCGGGTCCGGTTGCGGGTGGCCGATCCGCGCTGGCTCCGCCGCCTGGCGCTGCGCCTCGGCGGCGCGGCCAGGATCGTGGAGCCGGCTGACCTGGCCGAGGCTGTCCGCGCGGACGCCGTGGAGGCTCTGGCGGCGTACGAGACGACCTGAACGGGGGACCTGGTGAGGCGCCGGAGGGGTGGAGCCGGGCGGGTATGGGACCGGCCACCGGGCGGTGCGGCGCGCCGCGCCGCCCGCTAGGGTGCAGCAGGTGAAGTGGGTGTGGCTGTTCGGGGGTATTGCCCTATTCGCTGTGATTTTCTACGCCCTGCTCGGGTTGTGGTTCTGGCGGCGGGCAAAGGCGCTGATCCTCGAGCTCGAGGAGTCCGAGCGCAAGCTGCAGGCTGCCTACCCGGCCGACGGGGAGCTCGAAGCCGACGACGAAGACGGGTCGGCGGCTGCCGCGGGCGAGGTCTCGCGCGAGCCTGCCGGGGACGGTCAGCGCAGGAGACCCGTGCCTGGACCCTCGGCGGGGAACAGGGCGTACCATCGATCGAGAACTGCCGACTGAGAGGCCCGTCATGCCAAATCTTGGACCCACCGAACTCATCATCATCGGAGTCGTCCTCGTGCTGCTCTTCGGTGCGACCCGGCTGCCGCAGACCGCCAAGGGTCTCGGCCAGGCGTTGAAGATCTTCAAGAAGGAGATCCGCGACGAGGACAAGCCGCAGGCCGACGCGCCCCCGCAGCCGATCAACCAGACCGCGAACGCGGCCAACACGACCAGCGCGAACGGTACTGGACAGACCGCCGCCCAGCCGGTCGAGGACTCCGAACGCACCACGCGGTGAAGGCGTCACCTCCACCGCATCACTCTGAGCTGCGCCGGGCCTACCTGGGGGTGTCGTGAGCCTCTCTCTCGGCCGGCTGCGGGGTTGGCGTACCCCCAAGCCGGAGTCTGACCCCGAAGGGCGGATGACGCTCGTCGAGCACCTTCGTGAGCTGCGTTCGCGCCTCATGAAGGCGGTCGGCGCGATCGTCCTCGGTGCGATCGTGGGCTGGTTCTTCTACGAAGAGCTCTTCCACCTGCTCGCGGATCCGCTCCGAGACGCAATCGACAGGATCAACGAGTCGCGCCCGGCTGGCGAGAAGATCAACGCGAGCCTCACCTTCAACGATGTCGCCGGTCCGCTCATGATGCAGCTCAAGATCTCGCTCATCGCCGGGCTGGTCGCGACGACGCCTGTCTGGCTCTATCAGATCTGGGCGTTCATCGTTCCTGGGCTGCACAGGAACGAACGCAAGTGGACCATGGTGTTCGTGGGCACGGCGGCGCCGTTGTTCATCGCCGGTATCGTGGTCGGTTATCTCGCCATGCCCAAAGGGCTGAACGTCCTGATCGATTTCACGCCTGTCGACGTGCTGAACTTGCCGACCGTGGATCGGTACCTGTCGTTCGTTATCCGGCTGTTGCTTGTCTTCGGGCTGGCGTTCGAGATCCCGATCTTCGTGGTGATGTTGAACGTTGTCGGGGTCCTCACTGTTGCCCGGCTCAGCAAGGCACGTGCGTGGATCATCTTCGGGATCTTCGTGTTCGCCGCGGTCGCGACCCCCTCGACGGACCCGATCACCATGCTTCTGCTCGCCACCCCGATGACGATCCTCTTCCTTGCCTCGGAGCTGATAGCACGCTTCATCGAGCGACGGCGACGGGCGAGGCTCATCGCGCAGGGCATCGACATCGACGCTATCGAGCGTGCGGGCCGGCTCGACGACGACTGAGCGACCCCACCAGAGGAGAACGTCGGAACGTCGGGATTGTCGTACGTCGACGACAACCATCGGGTGACGCTTGTCCGGACTGCATCACCAGCGCCCAGCCGATCACGCTACGCTCGCCGCGTGGATCGTGAGATCGTCGTTCTCGTCAACCCCACCTCCGGTCGTGGGCGCGGTG
Organism: Actinopolymorpha sp. B17G11; assembly: GCF_040196095.1. Taxonomy (NCBI): domain Bacteria; kingdom Bacillati; phylum Actinomycetota; class Actinomycetes; order Propionibacteriales; family Actinopolymorphaceae; genus Actinopolymorpha; species Actinopolymorpha sp. B17G11. The sequence continues at coordinate 74,777 of NZ_JBEFTW010000023.1, read as the reverse complement.
CCCGACTGGCTGACCCGGTCACCGAGCGGCTGCGTGAGGCAGGGCTCAACGCGCGGTGGGAGGCCGGCCGCGACGCCGCCGAGTCGGTTGACCTCGCCCGGCGCGCTGTCGCCCGCGGAGTCGACGGCCTGGTGATCATCGGCGGTGACGGGATGATCCATCTCGCCCTCGACGCGGTGGCCGAGACCGACACACCACTCGCGGTGATCCCCGCCGGCACCGGCAACGACCTTGCCCGGAGCCTCGGCATTCCCGTCCGTGACCCGCTGGCGGCGGCCGACATCGTGGTGGCCGGCCACACCCGGTCCCAGGACCTCGGCCGAGTAGTGAGAGTGGATGCGGAACCGGCAGACGATGCCAGCCACCCCGCTGCCAGGCACAGTGCGTCCGGCTGGTTCGCGACGGTCCTCTGCGCGGGCTTCGACTCGCGGGTCGCCGAACGCGTCAACCGGATGACCTGGCCGCATGGGCGGCTCCGCTACGACCTCGCGACGATTGCCGAGTTGGGCGCGTTCAGGCCGCAGCACTTCGGGCTCGAGTTCGACGGCGAGGCCGAGAACATCGACGCGCTGCTTGTCGCGGCGGGAGTGACCAACTCCTACGGCGGCGGGCTCCGCATCTGTGAAGGTGCCGATCCCACCGACGGTCTCCTCGACATCACCGTTGTGGGTGCGGTGCCCCGCCGCGATCTGGTGCGCGTCTTTCCCAAGCTCGCCAAGGGCACCCACGTCGGCCACCCGGCCGTGACGGTGTACCGCGCCAAGCGGTTGAGCATGGCCTCGGCGGACCTGGTGTCGTTCGCCGACGGCGAACGGATGGGGCCGCTCCCCGTGACCGTCGAGTGCGTTCCCGGTGCACTGACGGTCTTCGCCCCACCGCCCCGCTGACGCGCACCGCAGCCCTCGGGTGGCCGCCCGGCGTTTCGGGGACGCCGTCGGGCCCGTCGGCGAAGGGGGCCGTAGCCTGTAGGGCATGAGCTCCCCGGCGGAGCGGTACGCCCGATTCCGCGCCGACAGCCCGCAAGTCCGGTCGTTTCGACAGCTCTACACCTTCACATTCGACCCGTTCCAGGTCACCGCATGTCAGGCGCTCGAGGCCGGCAAGGGCGTCCTCGTGGCCGCCCCTACCGGCTCGGGCAAGACGGTGGTGGGCGAGTTCGCCATTCACCTCGCCCTGGAATCCGGCCGCAAGTGCTTCTACACGACGCCGATCAAGGCGCTGTCGAACCAGAAGTACACCGAGCTGGTCAACCGGTACGGTCCCGAGCGGGTGGGTCTGCTCACCGGCGACAACACGATCAACGGTGAGGCACCGGTGGTCGTCATGACGACCGAAGTGTTGCGCAACATGCTCTACGCGGGGTCGTCCACGCTCACCGGACTGTCCTACGTCGTCATGGACGAGGTGCACTACCTCGCCGATCCCTTCCGTGGAGCCACCTGGGAAGAGGTGATCATCCACCTTCCGGAGTCGGTACAGGTCGTGTCGTTGTCCGCGACGGTCTCGAACGCCGAGGAGTTCGGCGAGTGGCTCGCCACCGTGCGCGGCGACACCGAGATCGTCGTCGAGGAACGCCGACCGGTGCCGCTGTTCCAGCACGTCATGGTCGGCCGCCGGATGTACGACCTGTTCGCCGACACCGGCAAGCCCGACGCCCGGCCGCAGGTCAATCCGCAGCTGGCCAGGGTCATCCGTGACCACTGGCGGTTCTCTCGCCGCGACGATCGCGGCCCGCGGGGACGGGGTGGTGGGCGGGGAACGCGAGGGGGCAGCCGAATCGCGTTCACCCCGACGCGCCACCAGGTCGCCGAGAACCTCGAGGCGGAGGGGCTCCTCCCGGCGATCATGTTCATCTTCAGCCGGCAGGGTTGCGACGCCGCCGTTCTGCAGTGCCTCTACGCCGGCATCCGGCTCACCACACCTGACGAGGCCGACGAGATCCGGAGCTACGTCGAAGCGCGATGCGCCGACCTTCCCCAGGAGGACCTCGCGGTCCTCGGCTACGCCGAGTGGCTCGACGGCCTCGCCCGTGGCCTCGCCGCACACCACGCCGGAATGCTGCCGACGTTCAAGGAATGTGTGGAGGTGCTGTTCGCCCGAGGGCTGGTGAAACTCGTCTTCGCCACCGAGACCCTCGCCCTCGGCATCAACATGCCCGCCAGGTCGGTCGTACTCGAACGCCTGGTCAAGTGGAACGGCCAGGGCCACGCCGACATCACGCCTGGGGAGTACACCCAGCTGACCGGGCGGGCAGGCCGTCGCGGCATCGATGTCGAAGGGCACGCCGTCGTGCTCTGGCAGCCCGACCTCGAGCCCGCGAACGTCGCCGGACTCGCGTCGACCCGTACCTATCCGCTGCGGTCGAGCTTCCGGCCGTCGTACAACATGGCGGTCAACCTCGTCCGGCAGGTCGGCCGGGAGCGTGCCCGGGAGCTGCTCGAGTCGTCGTTCGCACAGTTCCAGGCCGACCGTGCAGTCGTCGGGCTCGCCCGCCAGGTACGCCGCAACGAGGAGGCGCTCGACGGCTATCGCGAGGCGATGCAGTGCGATCAGGGCGACTTCATGGAGTACGCCGCGATCCGCAGGGCGATCAAGGACCGGGAGAACTCGCTTGCCCGCCGGCGCAAGGCCGACCAGCGTGCGGAGGTGGTGGACTCGCTCGGCCGACTTCGCCCCGGCGACATCATCTCGGTCCCGGCCGGCCGACGCGCTGGGGTGGCCGTCGTCCTCGATCCCGGGCACGCCGCCGGTGGTGACGGTCCACGGCCCACCGTTCTGACCGCAGATCGGAGGGTTCGGCGGCTCTCACTCGTCGACTTCCCACTGCCCGTGGAGTCGCTCACCCGGATGCGGGTGCCCCGTTCGTTCAATCCTCGCAACGCCCAGCACAGGCGTGACCTGGCCTCCACGTTGCGGCAGAAGGCTCCGGACGAGGTGGGCGTCGCTCGCCGTACCGGGTCTCCGGCCGACGACGACTCAACGCTGCATCAGCTGCGAAGGTCGATGAGGGCCCACCCCTGCCACGGCTGCGCCGACCGCGAAGACCACGCCCGCTGGGCGGAGCGGTTCATCCGCCTCGAACGCGAGACCGAGAGTCTGAAGCGCCGGGTCGAACAGCGGTCCAACACGATCGCGCGCCAGTTCGACCGGGTCTGCGAGGTCCTGGACGAGCTGTCCTACCTCGAGGACGACCGCACCACGCCGGCCGGCGACCGGTTGGCCCGGATCTACAGCGAGCTCGACCTCGTGGCCGCCGAGTGCCTACGCCTGGGAACCTGGGACGATCTGAACCCCGCCGAGCTGGCGGCGTGCCTCTCGGCCCTGGTCTACGAATCGCGGTCCCCGGACGACGTCGGCCCGCCCAAGCTGCCCGGTGGTACGGCTCGGGAGGCGCTGGGCACCCTCGTTCGTATCTGGGGCGACCTCGATGCCCTCGAGTCCGACTTCCGGCTGGACTTCCTGCGTGAACCCGACCTGGGCTTCGCCTGGGCGGCCTACCGGTGGGCCTCCGGTGCGTCGCTCACCGACGTCTTGGACGAGTCCGGCCTGGCAGCTGGCGACTTCGTCCGCTGGGTCAAGCAGATCCTCGACCTCGCCGACCAGATCGCCGACGCGGCGGGGGAGGGTCCGCTGCGTCAGACCGCCCGCGCCAGTGTCGGCGCACTCCGCAGGGGGGTTGTGGCGTACGCGTCGGTCGGCTCCGACTCACCCTGAGGTCGCATTCGCCCTGGGAGTGGCTGGGCGGGTGACGTGCGGAGCTACGGACAGACCTCAGTGGCTTGCCCGCCGGTCAGCCGTAGGAGCTCGTCGAAGCTGGTGGGGAACATGCTCAGGTGGTCGCCGGCGCCCGCCCAGACGACGTCGTACTTCCCGAGCCAGACGTCGACCAACGTGCGGATGGGGGCGGGGTGGCCCACCGGTGCCACGCCGCCCACGCGCTGTCCTGTCGCCGCGAAGACGAACTCGGGCGTCGCCCGGCTGATCTTCGGGACGTCGAGCGACCGGGCCAGCCACTTCGTGTCGACGCGATGAGCGCCACTGGTCAACACCAGCAGGGGTTCGTCACCAGCCGCGAATACCAGGCTGTTGGCGATCGCGCCGACCTCGCAGCCGAGCAGGGCGGCAGCGGCGGCCGCGGTGGGGACCTCCTGGGAGAACGTGTGTACGCGACCCGCCGCACCCAGCTCTCGCAGGGCGGTGGCGACGCGGTCGGATTCTGCACTCATGTCCGCAACCTAGCGTCAGCAGGCGCCGTCCGGCACGCCAGTTTCAGGGGGCCCACCAGGCCACCCGGGTGCTGCTCGTTCAGCTGGCCGACTGGGCGAGCGCCGTCACCACCCGCTCCGCTGACGAGCCAAGTCCCCATCGCTCGCGGAGGTCGGCCCACGCGGCCGGGTCGACCGGCTCGGAGGGGAGCACCGGGTCGGGGAAGTCCGGCATGGCGGCGTCGGGAGCGACCACGACCACCTTGCGAGCAGCCTCGAGATAGCCAGCCGCCTCCCGGATCTTCAGGCGTACACCTGGCGCCATCGGACCTGAGTCGTCAGCCGCCGCGACGATGATCGCGTCGAGGTCGCCGTAGCCCTTGACCAGGGACGCCGCGGTCTTGTCGCCCACGCCGGGAAGTCCCGGCAGCCCGTCGGACGGGTCGCCGCGCAGGACCGCGAAGTCGGCGTACAACCGGCCCGGAATGCCGTATTTCTTCTCCACCCACGCCTCGTCGACGAGCTCCAGTCTGCTCATGCCGCGTGCGGTGTAGAGGACGCGCACCCCACGCGCATCGTCGACGAGTTGGAACAGGTCGCGGTCGCCGGTCACGACGTCGACCGGCATCCTCGCCCGGGCGACCAGCGTTCCGATCACGTCGTCGGCCTCGCACTCGGGCGCACCGACGACGGCGATCCCGAGCGCCGCGAGGACCTCGCGGATGATCGGCACCTGTGTCTCCAGGGCGTCGGGTGCCTCCTCGACGTCAGGCCCGCCGGGCACGACCTCCGCGACCCGGTGGGACTTGTACGTCGGCACCAGATCGACCCGCCAGGCTGGGCGCCAGTCGTCGTCCCAACAGGCGACGAGGTGGGTGGGACGGTGGTCGCCGACCAGCCGGGTGATGAAGTCGAGCAGGCCGCGGACGGCGTTGACCGGTGTGCCGTCGGGTGCCCGCACCGAGTCGGGTACGCCGAAGAACGCGCGGAAATACAGCGCAGCCGTGTCGAGCAACATCAGGCGCGCCGAGCCGGAACCGGAGGTACGGGAGTTCGTCACGTGTCAGATCGTGGCACGACCCGCCGACGTTCTACAGTGACGGGGTGACCGTGACTCCACCCACAGCCGACCTCGAAGCCCGGCTCTCCCGCGCCCGCGGCGCGGCCGCGTCGGCCGGCGTCGACGCGCTCCTCATCTCACCGGGCCCGGATCTGCGCTACCTGACCGGCTACGACGCGAAGGCTCTCGAGCGGCTCACCTGCCTTGTCCTGCCCGTCGAAGGCACGCCCACGCTCGTCGTCCCTGCCCTCGAACACCCGGCGGCCGAGGCCTCGAGCGCCTCTGATCTCGGCCTCGACCTCGTGCCCTGGCAGGAGACCGAGGATGCCTACGCCCTGGTGGCCAAGCTGCTGCCGGGCGTCAACCGGGTCGCCGTAGATGACCACATGTGGGCTGAGAAGGTTCTTGCGTTCCGGATCGCGCTCCCTGGAGCCGAACAGTCGCTCGCCGGCGAGATCCTGCGCGAGCTGCGGATGCGCAAATCGGCTGCAGAGGTCGAGGCGCTGCGAGCGGCCGGTGCCGCGATCGACCGGGTCCACGCCCGGATCGCGGAGTGGCTACGCCCGGGACGTACCGAACGCCAGGTCGGCCGCGACATCTATGACGCGATCCTCGCCGAGGGCCACGTCCAGGTCGACTTCGTCATCGTCGGCAGTGGGCCCAACAGCGCCTCACCACACCACGAGCTCTCCGACCGGGTGATCGAGCGCGGCGACCCCGTGGTGGTCGACATCGGTGGGACCACGCAGGCCGGTTACTGCTCTGACGAGACGCGCACCTACATCGCCGGGGGAGAGGCGCCCGAGGAGTTCCGGGACTACTACGACGTCCTGCAACGTGCCCAGGCGGCTGCGTGCGCCCACGTCCGGCCCGGCGTCACCGCCGAGTCTGTCGACGTCGTGGCGCGCGACATCATCACAGCGGCCGGCTACGGTCCGGCGTTCATCCATCGGACGGGGCATGGCATCGGGATGCAGGGCCACGAGGACCCCTACATCGTTGCCGGCAACACGGTCGTCCTGGAGCCGGGGATGGCGTTTTCGGTGGAGCCGGGGATCTACCTCGAGCGGCGGCACGGTGCGCGGATCGAGGACATCGTGGTGGTGACGGACGACGGGTACGACTCGCTCAACCTGCGTCCCCGCGAGCTCGAGGTCATCGACGCCTGAACGTACCCACTGAACCGTGTGGATCCTCTTGGGTGGTGAATACCCGCGACGCCACAGGGGCCGACGTGCCGCCGAGCGCCCCGCCTTCATGATCATGAAAGAAAAGCGGTTGATACGCCGACAAATCTTCCGTGATCACGATCATGATCACGGGCGGGCTACAGGGTGGGGGTTCCTGGCGCGGTACGGTGTGCGGCGTGGAGCAGATCGATCAGCAGATCGTCCGGCTGCTCGCCTCCCATGGCCGGATGTCTTACACCGACCTGGGCAAGGTGACGGGCCTGTCCACCTCCGCCGTCCACCAGCGCGTACGCCGGCTGGAGCAGCGGGGCGTCATCAAGGGGTACGCGGCCGTCGTCGACTACGAAGCCCTGGGTCTGCCGCTCACGGCGTTCATCTCGATCCGGCCGATCGACCCGAGCCAGCCCGACGATTCACCGGACCTACTGATCGACGTGCCAGAGATCGAAGACTGCCATTCGGTCGCTGGCGACGAGAACTACATGCTCAAGGTGCGCGTCGCGAGCCCAAGCGCGCTCGAAGAGCTCCTCGCGAGGATTCGCGCCAAGGCCAACGTCTCCACCCGGTCGATCGTCGTCCTGTCGACGCCGTACGAACAGCGACCGCCGGCCGTCTGAGGCTGATCCGGGACCCACACGCCGGTACGCCTGCACGCCCGCACGGCCGGCGTACGGACGTCCTCTAGGCTGGCGACGCTATGGCGCATCGACCGGCACCCCCAGCCAACCGGGCCGAGCGGGCGGGCCGGGTTTCCCGCAGGACGGCCGACTCGACGCGGCGGATGTTCGTACTCGCGGTTCCCGGCCTCGCGCCACTCGTCAGGCGCGAACTCGCCGGGCTGACCGGCGTACGCGTCACCGACGTCGGCAACGACGGACGCTCCGATGTCCTGCTCTGCGAGGTCGCGCCCGGAGCGGAACGGCGCCTGCTTCGCCTGGCGAGCGTGGAGGACGTGTTCGCCGAGTTCGGGCGGACGTTGCGTTCGGAGGGGGATCGACCGCCCTGGATCGCGCGGCGGCTACTTCATACATCCCGGCTCGACAGCGGTGTCCAGCTCTGGCGTAGCCAGGGGGAGGCACGTTCGACGCGTGGGAAGGGCCAACGCGGCCCGCTGACCTATCGGGTCGTGGTCCGCGTCCTCGAGGAGCGCACGTGGCAGCGCACCCAGCTGCGCCGGGCACTCAGCGATGCAGTCGCCGCGGCCGAACCCCGATGGCGCACCGCCGATCCGGCCCAGGTGGAGCTGTGGACCGTGGAGTACACCCGCGGACGCTTCGTCGCCGGGGTACGCCTCACGACCGCCCAGCTTCGCCAGCACGGCGGACGGGCCACCGAGCGGACGGGTGCCCTGCGTCCCACGGTCGCCGCGGCGATGGTCGGGCTCGCCGGCACGCCACCGGAAACCGCCGGACAGGGCACGTTGCTCGACCCGTGCTGTGGCTCCGGCACGATCCTCGCCGAGGCGAAGGCGGCCGGATGGAGCGTGCAGGGCCGCGACATCGACCCCAGTGCCGCCTCGGCGACCCGCCGCAACGTCCGTGACGACCGCGACGGGCGGGCGGTGGTCGTGGCTGACGGAGACGCCAGGGAGCTGGACCTCGACGACGCGGCGGTCGACGGGTGCGTGTCGAACCTTCCGTTCGGGCGGCAGTACACCGTGCAGGGCGAGCCACGGGCATGGCTGCGCGACGTCCTCACCGAGATGGCCCGGGTCACCCGTGCCGGCGGGCGGATCGTCCTGCTGGCGCCGGACATCCCGAAGGCGAGCGTGCCGTCCGCGCTGCGGTTCCGCGACCGGTACGACCTCAGGCTGCTCGGTGCGCGGACGGCCATCTGGGTCTACGACCGGCGGTGACCTCAGGTGACCGCCGCCGAGGTTCTGGGGTTGCCCTACATCGCCCCCATGCTGGCCACACCGGGCACGATGCCACCACCGGCCGACCAGGAGCGTTGGGCGTTCGAGATGAAATGGGACGGCGTACGCACGGTTGCTTACGCCGCCCGTGACCAGGTGGTCCTGCTCGGGCGCTCGGGGCGCGACTTCACCTCCACCTACCCCGAACTCTCCGGGGTCACCATGGACGAGGTAGCGGGCGCGGAGGGCCTGGTCGTCGACGGCGAGGTCGTCGCGTTCGACGACCAGGGCAGGCCGAGCTTCGAACGGCTGCAGTCGCGCATGCACGGCCCGCCGCGCGGGCGGTCACGACAGTCCGGCCGGACGAGACAGGCCGGCCCGACGAGACAGGCCGGGACCGCGCCGGTCTGCTACCTCGTCTTCGACCTGCTCTACCTCCGAGGGCGTTCGCTCGTCGGCGAGCCGTACCACGTGCGCAGGGCACTCCTGCGCGACCTCGCCCTTCCCGCACCTGCCTGGCAGGTGCCGCCGGCGTTCGAGGGGATGGGTGCGGCAGCATTGGAGACGAGTCGCCGGCAGCAGCTGGAGGGGATCGTCGCGAAACGCCTCGACTGGGCGTACGAACCGGGACGTCGCAGTCCCGCGTGGATCAAGATCAAGCACGTACGCACCCAGGACGTCGTGATCGGCGGCTGGCGGATCGGAGCGGGATCCCGGGCCGGCACCTTCGCGTCCCTGCTGTGCGGGGTCTACGAGGGCGACCGCCTGGTCTATGCCGGCCGGGTGGGTACCGGGTTCACGCAGGCGCGCCTGAAGGCGCTCACGGAACGCCTTGCCCCGTTGGCGCGCGACGCTTCACCGTTCGACGAGTCCGTGCCGGCCGCCGATGCCAGGGACGCGCGGTGGGTCGAGCCGGTGCTGGTCGGCGAGGTGGCGTTCGCACAGTGGACCCGCGACGGCCGGCTCTGGCATCCCTCCTGGCGTGGGCTCCGCGACGACCGGGATCCCCGGGACGTCGTGCGGGAGTCCTGACCTCTCGGTCGCCCCGGCACTGGTGCCGTCGCGCGATTCACCGACCACAACGTGCCAAGGCCTGGCACCCGTTCTCGCCGGAGTCGTAACTTTTGTCCTAACCCTGGCAATCGTCACGTCCCTGACATCTGGGGCAGATACTTTCGTTTGGCACGGGGCACCCGAAGATCCCGACGGTTCATGCCAGAAGCGAGGCCCATCATGCGACTTCGTCGATCTCGATCAACGATCGTCCTCAGTCTCACCAGCCTGCTCGCGGCGACGCTCGTCGGCGTGGGCCTGTTGGTGCCAGCGGCAGCCGCCTCAGGCGTCGCCTCGCAGCAGTTCCAGGCGACGGACTCCGACCAGGTAGCGGTCCACCGGGTCGCCGCCTCGGCGCGGCAGGACGCCCAGGCGTCCTGGAGCGAACAGCGGATGCGCTCGGCGACACCCATGCACCGACTACTCGACCGGACCACGGCGCTTGCGTCACCGGTGAGCACTGTCAAGCGCGGGTTGCCAGCACTCATCCAGCCCACCAGGCAAGCAGTGTCCGACCTGATCCCGTTGGCGCTTCCGGAGACCGGTGGCGCGTGGTCGGGCGGCGGCGCTGTCACCAAGACCGCGGGCCGGGTGTTCTTCAACTTCAACGGCGCTGACGCCTCGTGCTCCGGCGACGCAGTCACGAGCGGGAACAGGAGCGTTGTCATCACCGCCGGCCACTGCGTGAAGTACGAAGGGACCTGGCACACCTCCTGGGTCTTCGTACCCGGCTACGACGACGGCGACCGCCCGCACGGGACATGGACGGCCAACACGACGCTGACCACACCGCAGTGGGAGGCGAGTGAGGACCTGAGCTATGACGTGGGTGCCGCTGTCGTCGACCCGTTGAACGGCCAGCGTCTCACCGATGCCGTGGGCGGCCAGGGCATCGCGTTCAACCAGGACCGCGGTCAGACGATGTACAGCTTCGGCTACCCGGCCGCCGATCCGTACGACGGCGAGAGCCTCATCTACTGCAGCGGCACCACGTTCGACGACCCGCTCTTCAGTACCGACCACGGTCTCAACTGCGACATGACCGGGGGCTCGAGCGGAGGACCGTGGTTCCTGCGGTTCGACGAGGCATCCGGTGCCGGGGTGCAGAACTCCGTCAACAGTTTCGGTTACGTCTTCCTGCCGGACGTGATGTTCGGGCCCTACTTCGGTAGCGAGGCGCAGGCGCTCTACAACGCGGCCGCCGCCCGGTGAGGGTGGGGCTCGCAGCGATCTGAGGGTGTCGTGGTCTGCGGACCACGACACCCTTCGATGCTCCCGGCGGTGCTGGCCGCCTCAGTCGGTAACGGCTGGCGATGCGGGGCCGGTCAGCCGTCGAGCGGGTCCGGGTTGTCGGCCAGCGCGCTCAACCGCGCCCTCGGGTCGGGGACCAACCGCCGCTCCGCCAGGTCGAGCAGGCCGCACACCGCCGTCAGCTCGGCCGCCAGCGTGCCATCGCTCAGGACGAACCGCTGAACGAGCCGGAACGACTTTCCCGCTCCCCACTCGAACGCACACGTCACGTCCACCAGGTCTCCACCACGCAACTCGCGCAGGAACCGGATCGTGGTTTCCATCGTGACCGGACCGACTCCGGTTGCCAGCAGCTTGTCCTGCTGAATCCCCATCGAACGCAGGAACTCCCAGCGGGCATGCTCGGCGTAGTGGAGATACTCGGCCTGGTTCAGATGTCCCTGGGTGTCCAGCTCGTACCCTCGGACGGTGATGGGCACCGCAAACGCCTCCGTCATGCCCTTCATCATGCCGCTCGTGCTGATGACGAACACCTCTCAGCCCTGGACTCTGTGCTCCACTGACGGCCGGCCGTTGGAGGCCTCGCTCATCGCCCGATGTTCTGCAGGTACTCCTTGCGGTTGAGCGGATTGTGGTCGGTCCGAGGGCGGGCCGGCACAGGCCCCCGGATGGGTTCGTACCGATCGAAGGAGCACTCGAGGACGCCCTCACCACGGGTGAGAGCCGGCAACCGCTGCTGCAGCTCATGTACCTTGGCCGCCGGGATCTCACCCTCCAGCACTGATGCGGAGCCCCGCGTCGAGGGCGAGTGTGGCACGGCACGCATCCTCGCGAGGTTGGGCAGGATCGATCCGAGCGCGTCGGCGGGAAACTCGAGGCGAAAGTGGTGCATCGGTTCGAACACCTGTGTTCCAGCCTGCTGCAGCGCGCTCATCAGAACCAGTGGGGTCAGCCGGCGGAAGTCGCCGGCAGAACTCGACGCCTTGCTCCAGCCGTACGGCGGCGGTGGCGTGTAGCCGGAGTGCGTGATGGTGACCGTGCAGTCCGTGACCTGCCAACCGTGGACTCCCTGCAGCAGCGTCTCGCGCACGGTCTCCTCGACCGCTCGCAGGAACGAGAACGGCAGGGAACCGAGCTCGATCCCCAGCCGGAACTCCACGCCGGCGCCGACCGGCGCCGGCTCGACCCGCAACCCGACAGTGGCGCGGAACGGGTTGGTCTCCTGGCCCATGAACTCAGCGACGGCACCGGTGCCGACGGGGCGTTCGATGCAGATCGTGGTGGTCTCACGGAAGGTGACGTCGACACCGTAGTCACCCGCCAGTGTGGCCTGGATGACCTCCTTCTGCACTTCGCCATAGAGCGAGACATGGATCTCCTGGCGGATGTCGTCCTGTCGCAGGTTGATCAACGGATCCTGCTCGGCCAGTTCGGTGAGTGCGGCATGCAAGGCGCCCTTGTCAGCAGGTCGGGACGCCGACACCACCGATTCCAACGTAGGCGGCGAGAAGTAGCCCCCGCCGTTCGCGGAACGACGGCCGACGGCGGTCTCGGTCGCCTCCGGGGTCGGCTCCGAGGTGGCTTTCGAGGTCGGGTCCGAGGCTGCGGACGAGGAGCCCACGTCGTCACCGATCCGGACCTCGGCAAGGCCCCAGAGCTTGGCGATCTGCCCGGCGGCCACCGAACTCCGCGAGGTGGCCGCGCCGCGCTCGAAAACGCTGATTCGGGTGACCTTTCCCTTGCGATCATCGCCGAAGTGCAGCCGATCGCGGGTACGCAGAGTTCCTGCGAACATGCGTACGTAGGCGATCTTCTCCCCGGCGGGACCGCGTTCGACCTTGAATACGGTGCCGGAAGCGGGCCCGTCAGCCCCACAGTCGGACGCGGGCAGCAACTCGGTCAGGCCCGAGATCAGCGGGTCCATACCGGCGCCGGTGATCGCCGAGCCGAAGTAGACCGGATGCACCAGGCATCGGCTCGTCTGCGCCGCAAGCTCCCGACGAAGGTGGAAGTACGACACGGCCGACTCGTCGGCCACGTAGGCGGCCAGGAAGGCGTCGTCACGGTCGGCGAGCAGCTCGACCAACCCCTCGGTGAAGACCTGATCCGTCGACCCGTACGCCGTGAAACGGCCGGAACGTGTGCCGAGGTCGTCGGCCGCACCCATCGCGATGATCGACGGCGTGAGCTTTGCCGCGATGTCCTTCAGCACCCCTTCGTACCTGGCGCCGTCGCGGTCGATCTTGTTGACGAAGAGGAGGGTCGGGATCCGCAGCCGCTGAAGAGTCCGCATCAACACGCGGGTCTGCGCCTGCACCCCCTCGACGGCAGAGATCACCAGCACGGCGCCGTCGAGCGCGCACAGGACCCGTTCCACCTCGGCGATGAAGTCCGGGTGTCCTGGCGTGTCGATCAGGTTGACCGTGACGTCACCGATGACGAACGACACCACCGCGGACTTGATGGTGATGCCGCGCTGGCGTTCCAGTGCCAGGGAGTCGGTTTGCGTACTGCCGTCGTCGACTCGACCGACCTCGTCGATGACACCAGCGGCGAAGAGCAACCGCTCTGTCAGGCTGGTCTTACCGGCGTCAACATGCGCCAGGATCCCCAAGTTCAACGTGCTCACGACGCGTCATGTCCTCGAGATAGGTGACAGAACCCTTCTGGATGGACACAGACGAACGACGCATTTCACACTCCTTGGAGAGTCAACTCTTGCCGGGAGTGAAGCAGACCGCCGTCAGGGCAGGCAACCGGTTTGTCAGAGGCTCAGGCAGCCGCCGGTTGCGCGGTGCTGTTGCGGATGACCAGATCCGTCGCGAGCTCGATCCGCGGGTTCTCTATCTGCTCACCCCTCGCAAGACGGAGGACAGTGCGGGCCGCGAGAGTGCCCATCTCGGACAGCGGCTGGCGTACGGTCGTCAGCGGTGGCGAGGACCAGCGGGCCTCGGGCAGGTCGTCGAAGCCGACGACACTGATGTCGTCGGGAACCCGGATGCCGCGTTGCCGGATCGCTTCGTAGAGCCCGAAGGCCATCTGGTCGTTGGAGGCGAAGATGGCCGACGGCCGCGCCTTGTGATCAAGTAGAGCGTTGCCGGCCTCGAAGCCGGACTGTGGATAGAAGTCGCCCTGCCATACCAACTCGTCATCCGCCGAAAGCTCGGCCGCTGCGAGTCCGGCGCGGTAACCGTCCAACCGTGCGCGGCTGCACCGCAGCCGGGGGGGTCCGGCGATGAAGCCGATCCGTTCGTGACCGAGCGCGAGGAGGTGCTCGGTGGCGGCGAGCCCGCCCGCCCAGTTGGTGGCACCGATGGTCGGCACCTCCAGAGGCGGTACCCCCGCCGTGTCGACCATGACGGTCGGAACGTCGAGCCGGTCCAGCTCCGCCTGCAGCGGCGCCTCCAGGCCGGAACCGACGAGGATCACGCCGTCGGTGGCCCGAGTCCGGACGTTCTGCATCCACTGACGTGCCGATGCGGCCTTGCCGTGGATCGCCGAGATCACGGTGCCGATGTGTGACGTGTGCGCGACATCCTCGATGCCGCGGATGATCTCGACGGCCCACGGACTGTCGAGGTCGTCGAAGACCAGGTCGATCAGGCTCGCGTGATCGCGCGGTCGGGGTTGGCGGCGGCGGTACCCGCGGCGGCGGAGGAGTTCCTCGACGCGTTCGCGTGTCTGTGGGGACACGTCAGAACGTCCGTTGACGACTCGAGAAACGGTGGGCACCGAGACACCGGCCTCGCGGGCGATCGCGGTGATGGTGACGCGGGATGCGGTGTCAGCGGCCACGAGCTTCTCCTTCGTTCGGAGGTCGGCGGTCGGGACTGCGGACGGGAGACGACTGAAAGTTTGCGGGACCGCCCCGACTAGACGTTCCCTCGGCAGCTGCCGTAATCCTGCCTGATCCACAGGCTTGACGTTACTTCTGGGCGTCTTTACCGTTCACGGCATCTTACGGAAGCTTTCCGGAAATACATCACTGTGACGGGAGATCTCCTGATGAAGGTGACCCGAACAGCTGTCGCGGGCATTGTCGCCGCAGCGGTCCTCATCACGATCGGCACGTCGACCGCGTCGGCTGAGGATGAACCAACCAGCGAGAACACGGCGACGGATCAGCCGTTGCGCGTCCTGGCAGCCAAAGCCGGGATCGCGTTCGGTACCGCGGTCAACATGGACGCGTACAACAACGACACGACCTACCGTGAGCTCATCGGCCAGGAGTTCTCGAGCGTCACGGCCGAGAACGTCATGAAGTGGCAGCTCCTCGAGCCGCAGCGAGGGGTCTACAACTGGGGTCCGGCCGATCAGCTCGTGCGCGTAGCCAACGAGAACGGCCAGAAGGTGCGCGGGCACACGCTCATCTGGCACAACCAGCTGCCCACCTGGCTTACCAACGGAGTCGCCTCCGGTGAGATCACACCGGACGAGCTTCGGCAGCTCCTGAAGAACCACATCTTCACGGTGATGCGCCACTTCAAAGGCAAGATCCACCAGTGGGATGTCGCCAACGAGGTCATCGACGACAGCGGCAACCTGCGCAACACGATCTGGCTGCAGAACCTGGGTCCGAGCTACATCGCGGACGCGTTCCGGTGGGCTCGCCAGGCCGACCCGGACGCCGCCCTCTATCTGAACGACTACAACGTCGAGGGTCCGAACGCCAAGGCCGATGCGTACTACGCCCTGGTCAAGCAGCTACTCGCCGACGACGTGCCGGTGCACGGTTTCGGAATCCAGGGCCACCTCGGTGTGCAGTTCGGCTTCTGGCCCGCGAGTGCGGTGGCCGACAACATGAAGCGCTTCGAGGCACTCGGCCTGGAGACGGCGGTCACCGAGGCAGATGTCCGGATGATCATGCCGCCCGATGAGGACAAGCTGGCCGCGCAGGCACGTGGCTACAGCACGTTGGTCCAGGGCTGCCTGATGGCCAAGCGCTGCAGGTCGTTCACCGTCTGGGGATTCACCGACAAGTACTCCTGGGTTCCGGGCACTTTCACCGGCCAGGGCGCGGCGAACCTCTTGGCGGAGGACTTCCAGCCCAAGCCGGCGTACTACGCCGTCCAGGATGACCTCGCGCGAGCCGGACGGTAGCGACGGCCGCTGCCGGACAGTAACGAGCCTGAGAGCGAAATTTTTCGGTCTCGACAACCTTGCTCTCGGCCCAGGCTGGAGGTGCTGGTGTGAGTGGTGACACCAGCACCTCCCGCTGACGGCCAGGTGGTGGCCACTCGACACGGGTGCGAGCCTTCCGGAAGGATGCCTGCAATATCGTCGATCGTTGCGATGGAGTGCGGTGAGAGTCGCGAGCCACCACTGGAGCAAGGCCGACACCTGCACGTGGTCGACACGACGGAGGACGGAGACCGATGCCGATCGACGACCCGCCAGCCCAGGACGTCGCCGGCCGCGACGGCCGGCCACCCGGTTCGGACGTGCCGACGTGGCAGGATCCTGCCCGGCCGGTACCTGCGCGGGTGGCGGACCTGCTGGCCCGGATGACACTCGAGGAGAAGGTCGCCCAGCTCTACGGAGTCTGGGTCGGTGCCGACGCTTCGGGCGGCGGGGTAGCTCCCCACCAGCACGACCTCGCCGATCCTGACCTCGACCTACGGGAGTTGATCGCCGCCGGCCTCGGCCAGCTCACGCGCCCGTTCGGCACCGCCCCCATCGCACCCGCCATCGGCGCTCGGTCGCTGGCCGCCACGCAACACGAGATCATGGCGGCAGGTCGGCTCCGGATCCCGGCGGTCGCCCACGAGGAGTGCCTCGCCGGCTTCATGACCTGGGGCGCGACCGTCTACCCGACAGCTCTGGCCTGGGGAGCGAGTTTCGACCCTGCCTTGGTCGAGAGGATGGCGACCGAGATCGGTGCGGCCATGCGCAGTGTCGGAGTGCACCAGGGGCTCGCACCCGTTCTCGACGTGACGCGGGACCCGCGCTGGGGGCGGACGGAGGAAACCATCGGCGAGGATCCCTACCTCGTCGGCACCATCGGCACCGCCTATGTCCGGGGCCTGCAGTCCACCGGCATCATCGCGACGTTGAAGCACTTCGTCGGCTACTCGGCATCCAAGGCCGGCCGCAACTTCGGCCCCGTCGCGGCTGGCCCACGCGAGTTGGCCGACGACCTGCTCGTGCCGTTCGAGATGGCCGTACGCGACGGCGGAGTGAGGTCGGTCATGCACTCCTACACCGAGATCGACGGTGTGCCGTCGGCGGCCGACGCGAGCCTGCTCACCGACTTGCTCCGCACGACGTGGGGTTTCGACGGCACTGTCGTGGCGGACTACTTCGGTGTCTCGTTCCTTGAACTCCTCCACGGCGTCGCGAGGTCCCCGGCCGAGGCGGCGGGCCTTGCGCTCGCGGCGGGTGTGGACGTGGAGCTGCCGACCGTCCGCTGCTACCGCGAGCCACTGCTCGATGCGGTCCGCTCCGGCGAGATCCGCGAGGAGATCGTCGACCTCGCTGCGGCCCGCGTCCTGCGGCAGAAGTGTGAACTCGGTCTGCTCGACGCGGACTGGGATCCCGGCCCGCCGGCAAACCTCGACGACATCGATCTCGATCCTCCTGAAGCGCGGGCGACAGCGCGGACCCTCGCCGAGGAGTCGGTGGTGCTGCTCGCGAACTCGGGTACGTTGCCGCTCCCACCCGAGCCGAGGCTCGCTCTGGTCGGCCCACTCGCGGCCGATCCGATGGCGATGGTCGGCTGCTACTCGTTCCCCTCGCACGTGGGGTCCAAGCACCCGGACCTGTCGCTGGGCGTCGAGATCCCGTCCGTCCTCGACGCGATCCGGGAGGAGCTGCCGCGGGCCACGGTGGATCACATGGCCGGATGCACTGTCTCCGACCCCGACGTGAGCGGGATCGCCGCGGCGGTGGAGGTGGCCAGCCGTGCCGACGTGTGCGTCGCGGTCGTCGGCGACCGGGCAGGACTGTTCGGGCGTGGCACCTCAGGGGAAGGCTGCGATGCCGAGGATCTCCGGCTGCCAGGCGTCCAGGCCGACCTGCTGGAGGCTCTGCTCGCCACGGCGACTCCGGTGGTCGTCGTGGTCCTGGCCGGCCGTCCGTACGCACTCGGTGCCTTCGCCGACCGGGCCGCCGCCGTCGTCCAGGCGTTCTTCCCCGGTGCCGAAGGCGGGGCTGCCGTCGCCGGCGTCCTGTCCGGTCGAGTGTGTCCGTCCGGGCGCCTGCCGGTAAGCGTTCCACGGACCCAGGGCGGCCAGCCCACGACGTATCTCGCGCCGAAGCTCGGCCATCGGACCAAGGTGAGCAACCTCGATCCCACGCCGCTCTATCCGTTCGGGCATGGCCTTTCCTACACCCGGTTCCGATGGAGCGACCTGCGGGTCGGCGGGGCGAGCGTCGCCGCAGATGGGCGCCTACGCATACCAACCGACGGGTGCGTGTCGGTGTCGCTCGTCGTCGAGAACACCGGAGACCGCGAGGGTACGGATGTCGTCCAGCTGTACCTCCACGATCCCGTCGCGCAGGTGACCCGCCCGGTCGTACGCCTGGTGGGCTATGCCCGGGTACCGCTCGAGCCGGGGGATGCCCGGCGGGTGGTGTTCGGGGTCCATGCGGACCTGAGTGCGTTCACCGGGCGGGACCTGCGGCGCGTGGTGGAGCCGGGGGACCTCGAACTCCGCCTCAGCCGGTCGAGCGCGGTGCCTGAGCTGGTCGTCCCGATCACTCTCACCGGCGACGAGCGGATCGTCGATCATCACCGGCACCTCTGCGCAGAGGTCTCCTTCAGCGAGATCTCCCTCACCGCTCCGGTCGACGCTACTTGACGGCGCCTGTCAGCTCCTGGTGGTTGTCGGACGCCGGAGGCCCGAACTCGTTCCGGTAGCACGAAACCCGACTCTGCCGCCGCCCGGCGAGAGGATTTCGTGCCTCGTGGAACGATGCGAAGGCACCGGCACCTGACGGGAGGGACGCGCATCGTGAAGTTGGCCATTCTCGGCGGTGGGGGATTCCGCGTTCCGCTCGTCTACGGTGCCCTGCTGCGTGACACCGGCACACCCCGGGTCGACGAGGTGGCGCTCTGCGACCCTTCAGCGCAGCGCCTGTCCGTCATCGGCGCGGTCCTTGCCCGGCTCGGCGCCTCGCACGCGGACCCACCGCGGGTGAAGCTGACCACCGATCTCGACCCCGCCCTCGAGGGTGCGGCGTTCGTCTTCTCCGCGATCCGCGTCGGTGGGCTGGCCGGGCGGATCCGGGACGAACGCATCGCCCTGGACCTCGGTGTGCTCGGCCAGGAGACGACCGGTCCCGGTGGCGTCGCCTACGGGCTACGGACGATTCCTGAGGCGGTACGCATCGCCGAGCGGGTCCGGGCAGTGGCGCCGCTGGCGTACGTCATCAACTTCACCAACCCGGCCGGCATGATCACCGAGGCGATGCAGGCCGTCCTGGGGGAGCGGGTCGTCGGGATCTGCGACACGCCCGGCAACCTCGTGTACCGCTGCGCTGCCTCTCTGGGGCTCGACCCGTCGGACGTCCACGCCGACTACGCGGGGCTCAACCACCTGGGCTGGCTACGCGGGCTGCGCGACGGCGACGGCCGGGACCGGCTGCCGGACCTGCTTGGCGACGAACGGGCAATGTCGACGCTCGAGGAGGGTGCCCTCTTCGGGCCGGACTGGCTGCGCACACTTGGTGCCATCCCGAACGAGTACCTCTACTACTACTCGTTCACCCGCGAAGCAATCCGGTCGATCGTGGACCAGCCGTCGACGCGGGGGGAGTTCCTCGCCCGGCAGCAGGCGGAGTTCTACGCCGAGGCGGGGCGAGAGTCGGATCGGGCACTGGACCTGTGGCGGCGGACGATCGCCGAACGCGAAGCGCTCTACATGGCCGAGGCCAAGCACGGTACCCGCGAAGCACCGGCGCCCCCGCCAGGAGACGTTGAGACCCGACCGCCCTCCGGCTACGAAGGCGTGGCTCTCGCCGTGATGGCCGCACTCGCCCGGGACGAGCCGTCGACCATGATCCTCGACGTACGCAACGGATCGACGCTCGCCGGTCTCGACGATGATGCCGTCATCGAAGTTCCTGCGCGGGTCGACGCGAGCGGCGCACATCCGCTGCCAGCATCCCCGCCCGACATGCACCAGTGTGGACTCATCCAGCAGGTCAAGGCGGTCGAACGGCTCACCATCGAAGCCGCGACGACCGGCTCACCAGATGCCGCGTGGAAGGCGTTCGCCCTGCATCCACTCGTGGACTCGGTCACCGTCGCCCGTGATCTGCTCCGCGGCTACGCCAACGCGTTCCCCGAGATCGCCCGACTCCTCGGCCAGGCCTGAGCTCTGGGTGGCGCGGATGTCAGGGGGCGTCAAGGGGGAGTTGACGTGTGGAAGCGGCGCGTGAGTCGGCGGCTCGCTGCTCCGCCGCCGCCAGATGGTCGCCCGCGTGCTCATGCCACCAGGCCTGACCCTCTGCGGGCAGGGTGTCGATCGGGTCGTAGTACTCATAGGTCCGCTGGAGCGCGTCGTCGCCGGCGTGTTCGATGCCGGTGCGATAGTTCTTGCGCCAGTAGCTGATCCCGAGCCTCTCGTCGTACGCCGCGACCTGGTGGACCCACCGCTTGCCGACGTACGGCACGTCGCACACGATCCGCGGTGTCGCGAATCCGGGCAGGTAGCCGAGGATCCCGTGCTGCAACGCCTGCGCC
Organism: Actinopolymorpha sp. B17G11; assembly: GCF_040196095.1. Classification (NCBI taxonomy): domain Bacteria; kingdom Bacillati; phylum Actinomycetota; class Actinomycetes; order Propionibacteriales; family Actinopolymorphaceae; genus Actinopolymorpha; species Actinopolymorpha sp. B17G11. The sequence goes on along the minus strand of NZ_JBEFTW010000023.1, from coordinate 54,478 downwards.
TCGCGCACCGACACCCGCCAGTGCTCGCTGAACGGGATCATGTCGCACATGTAGAAGTAGTACGGCGTGATCGTCGCACCGTCGAGCAGTGCGAAGCACAGGTCGAGCAGCTGCTCCTGCGAGTCGTTGACACCACGCATGAGCACACCCTGGTTGCGGACGTCGCGGATGCCGGTGGCGAGCATCGCCTTCGCCGCCCGGGCGACCAGCGGGGTCACCGACTGCGCGGCGTTCACGTGGGTGTGGATCGCGATCATCACCCCGCGCGCGTTCGCGATCGCCGCCAGCCGCTCCATGCCCGCACGGATGTCGTCCTGCAGCCAGTGCTGGGGCAGGCCCATCAGCGCCTTGGTGGCAAGCCGGATGTCGCGGATGTTCTCGATCTCGAGCAGCGCCGCGACGAACGCCTCCAGCCGGGGCCAGGGCATGTTGGCGACATCTCCGCCGGAGACGACGACGTCCCGGACGCCCGGATGTGTCCGGAGGTAGTCGAGCATCGCGTCGAGCCGGTTCTGCGGCTTGAGGCCGAACTTCAGCTTGTCCACCTGCGCCGTGGAGTTGCCCACGAGATCCATCCGGGTGCAGTGGCCGCAGTACTGCGGGCAGGTCGGCAGGATCTCGGCCAGCACCTTTGTCGGGTAGCGGTGGGTCAACCCTTCGGCCACCCACATCTCGTGCTCGTGCAGCGAGTCGCGCGTCGCACGAGGATGCGACGGCCAGTCGGTACGCCGGTCGGAGAAGACGGGCAGCATGTACCGCCGGAGCGGGTCCGCGTAGAACGCCCCGGTTGAGGGCACTTCGTCCGGGACCATCGTGTTGAGCATCTGCGGCGGCAACAGCATCGACATCGTGGCCCGCTCGGCCTGGTCGCGCTCGAGGTCGGCGTAGAACGCGTCGTCGAGGTGATCATCCATGACGGCGCGGAGCTGCTTGAGGTTTTTGACGCAGTGCGCCCGCTGCCACTGGGCGGACTCCCACTCCGCGACATCGACGTCCCGCCATCCGGGAAGGCGGTGCCAGTCGGGCTCGCACAGAGGGCGGAAGCGGTAGTCGTACGGCTGACCCTGGGGTATCTCCGCCACAGGAACACCTCCGACCTGGACCGCCAGATCATGAATGTCGTACCGTCAGATCCACACGTTACAGAAAGATTTGCTGTGGCTGCCACCATAGTCCAAAGGATCTCCTGGAGGTCCCGGTGCCCGTGCTGACACCTTCCCGCCGCGCCGGATCTCCGGTCGGGCTCCACCGGGTGCTTGAACCGTCCGGGGTCCTCCCGCAGGCGGCCACGCGCCTGGACACGCAGGCCGAGCTCTGGCCCGACGAGGTGCGCGTGCGGGTCGACCGGCTCAATCTCGATGCGGCCTCCTTCCGCCAGCTCCGGGAGGCCCACGGCGGAGACGGCGACGCCGTACGTCGCGCGGTGCTGGAGATCGTCCGGGAGCGCGGGAAGATGCAGAACCCGGTCACCGGCTCCGGCGGAATGCTGGTCGGCACGGTCGAGGAGGTGGGGTCGGACTCCCCGCTGGGACTCCGACCCGGTGACAGGATCGCGACGCTGGTCTCGCTGACCCTCACACCGCTGGTCATCTCCGACGACCTCGCGCGGTGGAACGGCGGCAGCGAGCAGGTGCCGTGCGAGGGTTACGCGATCCTGTTCGGGCGTTCGATCGCGGCGAAGCTGCCTGACGACCTGCCGGCCCAGTTGGCACTTGCCGTCATGGACGTCTGCGGCGCTCCCGCACTCACCGCCCGGGTGGTCGCGGGCTACGCCTCGCCCACGGTGAGCGTCATCGGTGCGGCCGGCAAGTCCGGCACACTGGCGCTCGCGGCGGCTCGGCGGGCCGGCGCGGCCCGCACGATCGGCGTCGTACCGATCGATGCCGAGGCACGCGCCCTCGAAGATGCCGGACTCGCCGACAGGGTCGTCCTCGCCGACGCCCGCGACCCGGTGGCCCTGTCCGACGCCGTCGCGAAGGCCGGTGGGCCCGCCGACGTCACGGTCGTCTGCGTCGACGTCCCCGGGTGCGAAGGCGGTGCGATCCTCGCCACGGCTGCCGGTGGAACCGTGGTCTTCTTCTCGATGGCGACGTCGTTCAGTGCCGCGGCCCTGGGCGCCGAAGGGCTGGCGGCGGACGTCACCATGCTGATCGGCAACGGTTACGTGCCCGGCCACGCGGAGTATGCGCTCAGCCTGGTCCGTGCCGAATCCGGCGTACGGACGCTCTTCGAGGCGAGGATGGGCGCATGACTGCCACGAACCCCGAGGCTGCTGGGCGAAAGGTCATCTTCCGCCGCGGCCCGGTCCTGTCCCCGGTCAAGGGAGCGACCGCGCTGTGCGTCGAGCACGGCCGGATCGTCTACGCCGGCCCGGACATTGGGCTCGCGCCCTATCTCGACGGCGCCGACGAGATCGTCGACCTGGCCGGTCGGCTGGTCACACCGGCCTTCGTCGACGCGCACGTCCACCTGTCGCAAACCGGACTCAGGCTGGGCGGGCTCGACCTGTCCTGCGTGACCGGACGGAACGACCTGCTCGACGCGCTGTCGGCTCATGCCAGGAAGGACTCCAGCCCGGTCGTCCTCGGTTTCGGGTGGGACGAGACGTCGTGGGCCGATCCGCGCCTACCGTCGGGGGAGGAGCTTGACCGCTCGGCGCCAGGGCGTGCCGTCTATCTCGCGCGGGTCGACGTCCACTCCGGACTGGTCTCCGGCGCGCTGATCGCCCGGGATCCGGCGATGACCGGTGCGGCCGGGTGGGATGGAACGGGCCGGGTCGAGAGGGACGCCCATCACCGGGCCCGGGACGCCGCACAGTCCCTTGTCACGAGGGCACGACGCCGCGAGGCGATCGAGGCCGCACTCGCCGCTGCCGCGGCGGCCGGCATCGGCTGCGTCCACGAGATGGCGGCTCCGCACGTCAATGCGGCCGACGATCTCCTGCTCATCGAGGAGCTGGCGACGTTGCGTCCCAGCGTGGAGGTCGTCCGGTACTGGGGTGAGCACGAGTCCGCCGGGGGTGTCGAACGCGCGCGAGCCCTGGGTTGTGTGGGTGCCGCGGGCGACCTGTGCGCCGACGGTGCGTTCGGATCATGGACGGCCGCACTGGATGCGGCGTACGACGACAAGGCGGGCCATGCGGGCCACCGCTACCTCGACGCCGAAGACATTGCCGACCATCTGGTCGCCTGCACGCGTGCCGGCCTGCAGGGCGGGTTCCACTGCATCGGGGACGCCGCCACCGCAGCGGTCGTCGAGGGGCTTCAGTTGGCCGAGAAGGCCGTCGGCACGGAGGAACTCGTCCGGTCGCGGCACCGGCTCGAACACGTGGAACTGATCGACCCCGCGCTGGTCGGCCTGCTCGCGGCGTACGGCACCGTGGTGAGCGGCCAGCCGGCGTTCGACGCGGAGTGGGGTGGGAGGAGCGGTATGTACGCCACCCGCCTTGGTCCCACGCGGGCTCTGGCGACCAACCCGTGGTCGACCTTCCGGCGGGCGGGCGTGACGCTGGCGTTCGGGTCCGACTCGCCGGTCACACCGTTCGACCCATGGGGCGGTGTGCGTGCGGCCGCCTCCCACCACAACGAAGCCGCCCGCCTGACGGTCGGCGAGGCGTTCGCCGCCCACACCCGTGGTGGGTGGTACGCCGCAGGTCGGGCCGAGAGCGGTGAGCTGCGGGCCGGTGCGCCCGCCACCTTCGCGATCTGGGACGTCGAGGGCGCGGTCTGGGACGTCGAGGGACCCGGGCTGCCCGACCTCGGTCCAGGCGGTCCCACCCCCCGCTGCCTGCGTACCGTCGTCAACGGCCGGACCGTCCACGACACCGGGGACCTCGATGGCCCCGCCACCCAAGCCCATGGCAGTGGCGACACCCAGGCTGCTCGCGCTAAGGACTCCCGATGAGCACGACTGCGTTCCGGCGTCACCTCGACCTCGATCCCACGACGGTCCGCAAGGCGCGCACACTCGCCCGCCGGGCCGGGCGGCCGATCGTCACCCTGGCGAAGGCCCACACGACCGTCTCCGTCGAACGCGCGGTGCTGCGCCTCGCCGGCCTTCAGGGCGCCGATCCCGACGGGACGCCGTGGGTCAACCGCCTCGTCGACGCCGTACGCAACGGCGTAGGCCTCGAGCACGGCGCCGCCCTGCCGGTGTGGGACGCAATGGCCCGCGGCGCCGCCGACGATCTCCCGGGCCTCGCCCAGAAGGCCGCCGCCGGCTCCGTGAGCTTCCGGATCCCCGAAGGTGCGGCGGCACGCAAGGCAGCGCGCTCCGCGCGTCGGGCTACCGCTGCCGGCGTCCGGAAGATCGACACCCGCCGCAGGGAACGCGACCGGCTCATCGCCCGCCTCGGCGACCCGCCCCAGCGTCCGTGGATCTACCTCATCGTCGCGACCGGCGACATCTACGAGGACATCCCGCAGGCCCAGGCGGCGGCCCGCGAGGGCGCCGACATCGTGGCGGTGATCCGATCCACCGGGCAGTCGTTGCTCGACTACGTGCCCGAGGGCGCCACCCGGGAAGGCTTCGCCGGAACGTATGCCACGCAGGAGAACTTCCGGCTCATGCGTACGGCCCTCGACGAGGTGAGCAGGGAACTGCGCCGATACGTCCGGCTGACCAACTACGCAAGCGGCCTCTGCATGCCCGAGATCGCCACCCTCGCGGGACTCGAACGCCTCGACATGATGCTGAACGACTCGATGTACGGCATCCTCTTCCGCGACATCAACCCGATCCGGACGTTCGTCGACCAGCGCTTCAGCCGTCAGGTCCACGCGCGAGCGGGCATCGTCATCAACACCGGCGAGGACAACTACCTCACGACTGCCGACGCGGTCGAGCACGCGCACACCGTCACGGTGTCGCAGCTGCTGAACGAATACTTCGCGAAGGAGGCCGGTCTCGTCGACGGTCAACTCGGCCTTGGGCATGCGTTCGAGATCGACCCGGCCCGGCCCGAGTCGTTCCGGCTCGAGCTCGCCCACGCTCTGCTCGCCCGGGAGCTCTTCCCGAAGGCACCGCTGAAGTGGATGCCGCCGACCCGGCACATGAACGGCGACGTGTTCCGGGGCTATCTGCTGGACGCGTTCTTCAACCTCGCCGGGGTGCTGACCGGGCAGCAGATACTCCTTGTCGGCATGATGACCGAGGCCGTCGTGACGCCGTGGCTGTCCGACCGCGATCTCGCGCTGCAGAACGTCCGCTACGTACTCAACGCGTGCGGCAACCTGCACGAGGACTTCCGTCCGGCGCCCGACGGTTTCCTCGCGCAACGGGCCCGGCAGGTGCTCGCCGAGGCGATCGACCTGCTCGAACGGATCTGCGCCCACGGGTCGGGCGGCCTGCTCGACGCCATCGCCGACGGCACGTTCGGCCTCATGCGCCGGCCCGCCGACGGCGGCAGGGGCCTCGACGGGGTGGCGGCCAAGGCGCCGGCGTACTACAACCCCGCCGCCGAGATCCTCGAGGAGGCACCGTGACTGAACGAAGTGAGGTCACGAATGGGCGCGGCACCGAACGCGCTGAGGTCATGAACCACCACAGCGCCGGGACGATCGTCCGGCCCTACGGTGACACCACCGGCGACGGGATGGTGCAGGTGTCGTTCACGCTGCCGATCCCGCACGACCGGCGGGCCGAGGGCGCGGCCTTGCAGCTGGCGGCGAAGATGGGCCTGGAACCTGCCATGGTCGTCCACGCGAAGGCCATCGGTGCAGGCGACGGCACCTCCTTCACGTTCTTCATCGTCTACGGAAGGGTCGGACATCTCGTCGACCTCTCGCAGGTCGAGGTGATCGAGCGTGAGTACCCACTCCTCACGCCCAAGGAGGTCAACCTCGCGATCCGGCGCGGGCTGCGCCGCCGGCTCGTCGTCGTCGGGGCCTGCATCGGCACGGACGCGCACACCGTCGGCATCGACGCCATCCTCAGCATCAAGGGATTCGCGGGCGAGAAGGGCCTCGAGTACTACCGCGAGCTCAAGGTGATCAACCTGGGCGCGCAGGTCGCGGTACCGGATCTCGTCGCCCGGGCGCGCGCCGAACACGCCGACGCGATTCTCGTCTCACAGGTCGTGACGCAGCGGGACGCCCACATTCGTGGTACCCAGGAGCTCGCGGCCGCACTTCGGGAGGCCTACGACGCAAAGGGCGAATTCCCGCTGCTCGTCGTCGGCGGCCCCCGCTTCCACGAGTCGATGGCGGCCGGCCTCGGCGTCGACCGGGTGTTCGGCCGCGGGACCACACCGGGCGAGGTGGCGAGCTACCTGGTGCACGCCCTCGTGACCGCCACAGCGCCCCAGGACCGAACTCAGGACCGGACGCAGCAGCACCGGACCCAGGACCGGACGCAGCAGCGGGAAAGGACCGCATGAACGACCACCGCCTCGGTCTCACCGTCTCGCACCGCAGGTACGTGTCGTACGCCGATGCGCACTACGCCGGCAGCCTGGTCGCGGGCGGCTATGTCCTCGGCCTGTTCGGCGACGTGGCAACGGAGGTGTGCATTCGAACTGACGGCGACGAGGGTCTGCTCGCGTCGTACGCCGACGTGCAGTTCCTCGCGCCAGTCCGGGCTGGTGACGTCCTGGAGGTCACGGCCACCGTCACCCGCGTCGGCGGCCGTAGCCGCGACCTCGCGCTGGAGGCGAAGGTGCTCGCCCGTGGCCGACCGGAGCGGAGCGAGTCGGCTGCTCAGCTGCTCGACGAACCCCTGGTCGCGACCACCGCCCGCGCGACTGTGGTGATCCCGACGGTTCCATGATCGGTAGGTCTGCGATACGCTCCGCAAGGTCGACCTTCCGGAGGGTTGAGCAAGCCCGGAGCCCTTACCCACAAGGGCGTACGCACCTCGACACGCCGGACCACGACACGCCGTCGATTGCACAAAATCTCGGCATCGTGTGGGTGGCCAGAAGATGGCCGTGACCTGCACATATTCGCTATTTGTGCAGGTCAGTCCCCAGTTGACACCAAGGCGCGGGTCTCGCCATCGTCATGGTGTCCACCGCAGGTCAACTCGGCTCGGGGCGTCGCCTTGGCTCTCGCGTGAGGAGTCCGTAGCCAGTTCTCGTACCACGTGAATGCTCGGGGCCTCCGTCTCGTGCGGTGGGGTGGCCACGGAACGGTCCGCTGCCCAGTAGACAACGGCTCATGGCGCGCAGCCTACGCGTCGCGGGTCGGTCCGAAGGGTGAGCGGGCCGTTCCGTCTTTGGTGGACTTTTCGTCCTGGAACCCGTTCCACCGCTCCGGAGTCTGACCAGAGCGTGTGCAGAGTGCAGAGCCCCGGTGGGCGCCACCGCCGCCCTCAGTTGATCGAGGTTTCCCGGGTTGGTGCGATCATTGGACGCCGAGCCCGGGCAAGACGACCGTAGAAGTCACGGCGGACCGGCACCAGAGCGGGCACCAGTGTGTGCACCCGTGCGTTGTACGGACCGCGGGCACACCTCACGAAAGGGACGGTGGCGTTGAGGGTCGAGGACGGACTCGTCGAGCCTTCGGCGAGCGGTGGCGCCGCACCTCCGGTCGCTGCCGCGAGCACTCCACAAAGTGACACGGCCACCGTGGTGCCGACCTGGCTCCGCCTCCTGCTCGCCACCGGGTCCGGTGTCGCTCTCGCTGTCGCGTTCCCGCCGCTCGGCTGGGCGTGGATCACCCCCCTGGCCGTGGGCGCACTCACGCTGGCCTGCAAGGGGCTCCGGTTGCGGACGGCCGCGCTGGTGGGTCTCGGGTTCGGCGTGGGATTCTTCGCCGTCCTGCTCCAGTGGATCCGGGTGATCGGCCTCGACGGATGGGTGGCTCTCAGCCTGATCGAGGCGGTTTTCGTCGCCGCGCTCGGCGCCGGCATCGCCCTGGTGACCCGGCTGCGCGGCTGGCCCGTGTGGGTGGCTGCCCTGTGGGTGGCGGTCGAGCTGGCCCGGGGGTCCATTCCCCTGGGTGGCTTCCCCTGGGGACGTCTGGCGTTCGCCCTGGACAGCACTCCGATGGCGGCCTATGCGAGTCTCGGCGGCGTCGCTTTCGTGTCGTTCGTCGTGGCATTGGCCGGAAACCTGCTGGCCTGGGCGCTCCTGGCGCGCTCGAGCCGGGTTCTCACCCGGGCCGGAGCGGGCCTCGCCGTGGTGGCGTTGGCGCTGGGCGGCCTTCTCGTACCCCTTCCGACTTCCGGCCAGGGCACGGCCACCGTCGCGGTCGTCCAGGGCAATGTGCCGGCCCGTGGGATGGAGTTCCTCGGCCGGGCTCGCACGGTCACCCGAAACCACCTCGCGGCCACCGAAGAGCTCATGCGCGACGTAGCGGCCGGAAAGGTACCGAAACCGGAGTTTGTCGTATGGCCGGAGAACTCCACCGACATCGACCCCTTCGCCGACCCGACCACCGGCTCGATCGTGGAGCAGGCCGTCGCCGCCGCGGGAGTGCCGGTCCTCGTCGGCGCGATCCTCAATGGACCCGGCGATGACTACCGACGGACGACCGGCGTGGTGTGGGATCCAGACACCGGCCCGGGGGAGACCTACGTCAAGCAGCATCCGGTCCCGTTCGGGGAGTACATCCCCTTCCGTCAGCTCCTCCTGCCCTACATCGACCGCCTCCAGATGGTCGGCCGCGACACCTTCGCCGGCAGTGATCCAGGTCTGATGACGATCGCCGGCTACGACATCGCCGAGGTGATCTGCTTCGAGATCGCGTACGACGGAATCGTGGGCGAGGTCGCGCGGGCCGACTCCCAGCTGCTGGTCGTCCAGACCAACAACTCCACCTATCTCGGGACGGGGCAGCCACAGCAGCAGTTCGCGATCACCCGGCTGCGGTCGATCGAATACGGCAAAGCGACCCTGGTCGCCTCGCCGAGCGGCATCAGCGGGGTGATCTCGCCCGACGGCACCGTGGTCGCGAAGTCGCGGGAGGCGACCCGGCAGACCTACGTCGAGCGGGTCCCGCTGCGGACCAGCCCGACCCTTGCTGCGCGCTTGGGCCCTGCACCCGAGCGCCTGGCCGCTATCGTCGGCTTTGGGGCCGTGGTGGTCGCCGTTGCCCGCAGTCGCAGGACGCGGCGGGTGGAAACGGCGGCCGGCGGTGCTGGCTCAGGGGGCGACGCCGAGGGGGGCCGATGAGCGACGCGGGGGAGAAGCCGTACACCGATCTCGGTCGGATCCTGGTCGTCCTGCCGACCTACAACGAGATCGACAATCTCGAACGGATGGTGAAGCGCCTCCGCGCGGCCGCGCCCGAAGTGGAGGTGCTGATCGCCGACGACGCCTCGCCCGACGGCACCGGCCAACTCGCCGACCGCCTCGCCGAGACCGATGATCACCTACGGGTGCTGCACCGTGCCCGCAAGGAGGGCCTTGGCACCGCCTACCTGGAGAGCTTCCGCTGGGGTCTCGACCACGGCTACGACGTGCTCTGTGAGATGGACTCCGACGGCTCCCATCACCCCGAGGCGCTTGCGAACCTGCTACGGGCACTGCACGAGGCCGATCTGGTGATCGGGTCCCGGTGGGTGCCGGGCGGCCGGATCGAGAACTGGTCGCGAGGCCGCCAGCTGCTGTCGCGGTCCGGCAACGTCTACGCACGAATGGCGCTGGGACTGCGGCTCCGCGACGCGACGTCGGGATTCCGGGTCTTCCGCCGAGCTACGCTGCAGGGAATCGATCTCGACCAGGTCGCGTCACAGGGCTACTGCTTCCAGATCGATCTGGCCTGGCGGGCCTACCTGGCCGGCTTCCGGGTGAGCGAGGTGCCGATCGTGTTCAGCGAGCGTGAGTACGGAACGAGCAAGATGGACACCAATGTCTTGATCGAGTCGTTCCGCCGGGTGACTGTGTGGGGTGTCCGGCACCGCGTGCGTCAGGTCCGTGAGCTGGTCTCGGGCAAGCGGAAGGCGGGCATCTGATGCGACTCCGCCTGCTGCTGCTCGCCGCGTTCATCGCCGTGCCGCTGTTGGAGATCTACATCCTCATCCAGGTCGGCCAGGTCATCGGCGCCTGGTGGACGATCGCGCTGCTGATCGCCGTCAGCGTGCTCGGTTCCTGGCTGATCCGCAGGGAAGGTCGGCGAGCGTGGCGGGCCTTGACGGCCGCGACGGCGGCCGGCCGGCTACCCGACCGTGAGCTGCTCGACGGGGGACTGGTGCTGGTGGGCGGTGTCCTGATGGTGACTCCCGGGTTCGTCTCCGACCTCGCCGGCCTCTTCCTGATCATGCCGCCCACCCGCCCACTCGCCCGACGAGCGGCCACCTGGCTCCTGGGGCGCCAGCTCGCCCGTCAGGTGCAACGCGGTGGCCATCTCGGTGGGATGCCCGGAATGCCCTATCCACCCGGGCAGCCGAGGCCGAGGGACCGGGGAGTGACCATCCCGGGCGAGGTCGTCGACCGCGACGATCGGAGCTGATACCGACGGGCCAAGCTCCACGCGTGGCCGGACATGGCCGAGCCGCGTCACCCGGAGGCGACGCGGCTCGTACCAGGGGATCCAGTCAGGCGGTGCGACGGCGTTGGCGCGGCGCCTTGGGCTTCGAGGACTTGTCGGCTTCTTCCCGGTGCAGGTGGTCGGGCCCGATCTGACCCGAACGCAGGAGTTCGAGCCGCTCGGACAGAAGAACCTCGAGCTCGTCGATGCTGCGGCGTTCGAGGAGCATGTCCCAGTGCGTCCGGGGTGGCTTCACGTGCTTGGGTTCGGGTCGATCACCGTCGACCCGGATGGCCTCGCCCCCGCACCGTGGGCACTCCCACACCGGAGGGACCTCGGCGTCAGCGGCGAGTGGCAACTCGAAGTGGTGGGAATGTGGGCAGTCATACGCGACCAGCTGGCGTGGCGCTGGGGCAATCTCCCGATCATCCTCATAGCTCGCCGCACCGAGCCGGGAGCCTCGTAGTGCACGCTCCGACATAAGCTCTCCATCCCCCTCCATCGTTGTTCGGGCCGAGCGCCGCAGCCAGGGCACGGCAATTCCATCGCTCTGCGGGCTCAGTGGGCATAACGTCTGGGCCCCCGGCCAGGATTCCCCGCTCCTGTTCCGGCGAACCGCAGCGTCTCCCGTGCCTCACTGCTAGTAGCGCCTATGACCGTAGCGTGACTGGCCCGAGACGCCCACATCGGCACGCAGAGTTCTCCTCAGATGACCTTCGGGAGTTCGTTGCCGGCGTCCCTGATCGCCCGCCGTGGATCGACCCTGAGCAGCAGGACGAACCCGACGACGAAGAAGAACACCAGCGCGATGATCGCCGGCCGGTACGAATGGGTGAGCTGGTGGACGAGCCCGAAGACCAGGGTGCCGAACCAGCTGGTCCCACGTTCTGCGGCTTGGTACAGGCTGAAGTACTCCGCCTCCCTGCCCTTCGGGACGAACTGGCTGTAGAGCGAGCGGGACAGGGCCTGGGTGCCGCCGAGCACGATGCCGATGAACACGCCCAGAACCAGTACGGGGGCGACCTGTCGCACCGGCAGGAAGTACGCGGCGACCACGACACCGACCCACACCCACAGGGCCGCGAGGATGCAACGACGGCTGCCCCAGCGGGCGGCCAGGCGCCCGAACAGCAGTGCCCCACCGAATGCCACGAACTGCACGAGCAGGATCGTGGCGATGAGCACACTCTGCCCGAGGCCGAGCTGGCTGGCGCTGTAGATGGACGACGCGTAGATGACGGTCTGGACGCCGTCGTTGAAGAAGAGGTACGCCACGAGGAACAGCAGCGTCATGGGATAGGCCCGCGCCTCGCGCAGGGTGGTGAAGAGCTGCCCCAGGCTCTGCCGGGCGACACCACCGGGTTCGGGAACGACCGCGATCGGCGGCCGGTCCCGCAACCGGAGGAAGGGAACGAAGGTGAAACCCGCCCACCAAAGCCCGGCCGACAACAAGCTGAGGCGGACGGCCGACGTGGTGGAGAGCCCGAGAAGCGTGTGTCCCTGCACCAGGGCCAGGTTGATCACGAGGAGCAGGCCGCCCCCGAGGTAGCCGAGCGCCCATCCGCGCGAGGACACCCGGTCGCGTTCGTCGGGGGTGGCGATGTCGCACAGGATCGCGTCGTACACGACGATCGACGAGGCGAGACAGAGGTTGCCGACGAAGAGCAGGAGAACGCCGAGCTGCCAGTTCGTACCGGCGACGAACACCATCGACGACGCTGCACCCGCGCCGAGCCAGGCGAACGCGCCGAGGATCCGCTTCTTGTGGTGTGACCGGTCCGTGATGGCACCGACGATCGGGAGCGCCAGGGCGGACAACAGCGTGGTGGCCGTGATGACGTACAGCGGTAACGAGCCGGGCGAGATCGGAATGCCGAGGAGGCGGAGGTCCACCGTGCACGGGCGCTCTGGTGTGCCGGCGGCGCCACAGGCGGCGGTCTCCGCGACGGACGCGAGGTACGGGCTGAACAGCACCGTCAGCACCGTCGTGACGTAGGCAGAGTTGGCCCAGTCGTAGAAGTACCACGCCCGCTGCTCGCGGCGCCGCTCCACCTCGTCCGGGTAGGACACCGGTGTGGTCGTCATGGGATCGCTCATCCCGCCCATTGCCCGCGACTGGTGAGAACCTCACGCAAGGTATCGATCCGGTCGGTGATGAGGCCGTCGACGCCGATGTCGAGGAGGGCGTTCATCTGGTCGGCGTTGTCGATCGTCCAGACGTGGACCTGCTTGCCGAGGGCGTGTGCGCGCTCGACGAAGGCAGGTGTCACGAGGCGGATGCCGGCGTAGCCGACCGGGACCTGGACGCAGGGAGCACGCGAGATCAGCATCCGGCCGAGGGGGTGCGGGAGCGGCAAAGCGAGCAGTGCCACGCCGATCGGGGTCATCCCGGTCACGACGCGGGGGCCCAGCAGGCGGTGTACGGCGTTGACGCGGTGACCGGAGAAGGACGAGACACACACCCGGTCGTGGGCGACCGTCTTGACGACCGCCTCGGCCAGGGGCCGGATCGCGTTCTCCTCCTTGACGTCGACGTTGACGCGGATCTCGGGCCAGGTGCCGAGGACCTCCTCGAGGGTGGGGATGGGTTCGCGGCCCCCGATCCGCGCCTTCGCCACCTCTGCGTACGGCAGGTCGGCGATCTTTCCGGCGCGGTCCGTGACGCGGTCGAGCGTGTCGTCGTGGAAGGCGACGAGGACTCCGTCGGCGGTCGCGTGGACGTCGGTCTCGAGGTACCGGTAGCCGAGTTCGATGGCGTTGGCGAACGCGGCCATGGAGTTCTCGATACCGACATTGGGGGCATAGCGCGCGCCGCCACGGTGAGCGAACGCAAGCGGGCCCGGATGGTCGAGAAACGGGTAGTGGCGGCGGGAGGGCGTCACTGGCACGGGCGGAAGTATGCCGGTTCGTCGCCGCCCTGTCCCTCCTTTCAAGATCGGGTTGTGTTTCGCGATTGTTTCCCTTAAGGAGCGGATTCACGAACGCTCAAGCATCAACCTAGGGTTGACGCCCGGGAGTGAGTCAACCTAGGGTTGACCCTATGGCGCCTGCACCCAGCCTCCACGAACTCATCGAGACCGTACGCACGGACGCCGCCAGCGACGATGTGCTCGACCAGCTCGCCGCCGCCCGTGCCGTGGTGGCCGAACTCAGCGAGACGGGAGACGCGGTCCTCGGCCACTTCGTCGAACGGGCGCGGGGCAGTGGCCGGTCGTGGACCGAGATCAGCAACGTCCTCGGCGTCACCAAACAGGCCGTCCACAAGCGCTTCGCCGGCGCGAACCTCTTCATCGGCGAGGGCGCACCGACGTTCGAGCGATTCACGACCCGGGCGAGGCGGACGGTCGACGCCGCACGGCCGGCTGCGGTGGCGCTCGGTCATACCTATATCGGCACCGAACACCTGCTCCTGGCGTTCTACGCCGAGCCGGAAGGCATCGCGGGCACGATCCTCCTCGATGCAGGGATCAGCCGCGACGACGTTGAGGCGGAGATCATCGCTCGCACGGGCCGCGGACCGGGATCGACTGACAACGATCCGCCGTGGACGCCCCGGGCCAAAGGCGCCCTGGCGGCCACGCTCGCCGAAGCCCTGAAGCTGGGCCACAACTACATCGGCACAGAACACCTCCTGCTCGCGATGTACGACCAGCCCGATGCCATAGCGATGCAGATCCTGCTCGCCCGCGGACTCGACGCCGAGATGGCGCGCAACAAGGTCATCGAGGCGCTGGCCGACTTCCAGAAGAAGCAGCGCTGAGAGTCGGTCCCGACTGATGTCTCTCACCAAGCTGGTAGGCGGCTACCACCTGACGGGCGGGCCAGGCGATACCACGGGGACGCTGCGCCGGGTGGTGCGCTTCGTCCGACCGTACCGGTGGCGCCTCGGGACGTACGCACTCCTGCTCGCCGCCTCGGCGGCCGCGGGCATGATCCCACCGCTGATCTTCCGGGAACTTCTCGACGCGGCCATCCCACGGGGCGACGTGCCGTTGGTCAACCTGCTGGTCGGGCTCGCGGTCCTCGCGTATCTCGCCTCCGCGGGAATGCTCCTCCTCGGTGGCTACCTGGGCACCCTCATCGGCACCGGCATCATCCGTGACCTCCGCCAGGTGCTCTTCGACCATCTCCAGCGACTGCCGTTGTCGTTCTTCGTGCATGCGAAGACCGGGGCGGTGCAGAGCCGGCTCAACACGGATGTCCTGAACGCCCAACAGATGTTCACCGGACACCTCTACACGGGCAGCGTCGGATCGATCGCCGCGGACGTGCTCATCATCGCATTCACGCTTGGCGCGATGGTGGTGCTGAGCTGGCAGGTCACGCTGGCCGCGCTGGTCCTCGTGCCGTTATTCCTCCTGGCGTCGAGGCGGATCGGGCCCCGGATGCGATCTCTGGTGCGCGAGCAGATGGACCTGTTCGGCGGTATGAACGCCTTCGCGGCGGAGCGCCTCAACGTGAGTGGTGCCCTACTCGTGAAGCTGTTCGGGGGGTACGACCGGGAGTCGGCGAGCTTCGGGGCGCGGACGGCGGCGCTTCGGCGCAACAACATCGGCGTCAACATGCTGGCGCTCCTCGTCGGGACCGGAGTCGCACTCGTCGGGTTCCTCGGTGTCGCGGCCGTCTACTGGTCAGGCTCGCTGCTGGTGGTGTCCGGCCCGCTGACGATCGGGACCGTCGTAGCCCTTGCGGCCTATGCTCAACGCGCGTATGCCCCATTGATGGATCTTGCCTCGGCCCGCATGAACCTCCAGAGCGCCCTGGTGTCCTTCGAGCGGGTTTTCGAGGTGGTCGACGCACCGCTCGAGATCACCGAGCGTCCGCACGTAGGGAGCGGGCCTGACGTGGTGCAAGGCGCGGTGGAGATCGACGGCCTGTGGTTCCGGCACGCGGGACGGGATGCCATCCTCGTCCAGTCACTAGTCTCGGAGGAGCCCGAGGCTCCGGCGAGCGGTGCCCGCGCTGTCGAGCCCGAGTCCTGGGCGCTCCGAGACGTCAGTATCGGCCTACCTGCCGGGACCATGACGGCACTCGTTGGCCCTTCCGGCGCGGGCAAAACCACCCTCTGCATGCTGGTCGCGCGGCTCTACGACGTCTCCCGCGGTGCGATACGCATCGACGGCGCCGATGTGCGCGACTATCCGCTCGCGACACTGGCCGCGAATGTCGGCGTAGTGACGCAGGACGCCCACTTCTTCCATGAGTCCGTACGCGACAACCTGCGCTATGCGAAGCCGGACGCGACCGACGAGGAGCTCGTCGCGGCCTGCGAATCGGCGTGCGTCCACGACCTCATCGGGTCGCTGCCGGACGGCTACGACACCGTGGTCGGCGAGCGCGGCCACCGATTCTCCGGGGGAGAGAAGCAGCGACTGGCGATCGCCCGCGTGCTGCTGCGGAACCCGCGGATCGTCATCCTCGATGAGGCCACCGCACATCTCGACACGGCCACGGAGCACGCTGTGCAACGCGCGCTCGAGGTCGTCCTCGCCGGGCGTACGTCCCTCGTCATCGCCCACCGGCTGTCGACCGTGCGCCGCGCGGACCAGATCGTGGTCCTCGACGCCGGGCGGGTCGTCGAGACGGGTACGCACGCCTATCTGGTCGCACGCGACGGCCTCTACCGCGAACTCCATCGCACCCAGGTGCTCACGTTAGGGGATGCTCGGGTGCTCTAAGGCTCCGTCCAAGACGTGATCAGATGCTCTGCTTACGCCGGCAAGCCAGTGATGCAGTGCGACGGCGAGGTGCACCGGAGCGTCGTACTGGATGAGATGCCCTGCGCCATCGATGATCTCCAGATCCGAGCCTGGGATCAGCTGGGCCAGTCGCCGCGCCCGGTCGACCGGTATCCACGCGTCCTCGCGTCCTCAGATGACCTTGACCGGAAGGGCGATCTCGGAGTAGCGGTCCTGGATCTCGTCGGTGAAGCGCTCATCAGCCTGGGCGATCTGCCGGTAGAACGCACGCTTGCCGTCGGCCGACAACCAGGGTGAGGTCAAGGTGTCCAGCTGCTCCGCGGTCAGCCCCCGGTGGCTGGCGCCGGAGATGTACGCCTCCAGCGCACCCTGGTGGACGGCGTCCGGCTGGGCCGCGAATATCTCCGCGTTCTGCGCGACGAGCTGGAAGAACTCCGATCCCCATGGACGCAGCGCGACGACATCGACCAGTGCCAGCGAGGCGAACGCGGCAGCATGGACGAGGTGCGTCCGCAACGACACCGCGCCGCCGTAGTCGTGAGCGACCAGGTGAGGCGCCTGGAGATCCCAGTGCCGCAGAAGATCGGACAACTATGCGGCTTGGGTTCCGAGGTCGACGTCATGCTCCGGCCGCATTGACGATTGCCCGTAGCCGGGCATGTCCCAGAGGTAGACCGTGAACTCTCGGCTGAGGGCATGGGCGAAGGGGGCCCAGAGTTTCGACGACCACGGAGTTCCATGGCACATCACCACCGCCGGGCCCGAACCGAGGCAGTCCCAGGCGATGGTGCGTCCCCGCCAGCGAAACGTGCGTGAGAGGTCCATACCGACAGGCTGACAGGTACGCGGAGCTCACAGGTAGGCGAGGGTGCGCTCGACCCATTCTTCGAAGCGGGCGTACTTCATCCGGGTCTCGGGGTTCGTGGGCTCGGGCAGGTTGAGGATCCCGTCGGCGGCGTCGAGGAGGTCCCAGTACGGATGGTGCCCGTCGACTCCGCCGGCCGCGTGGTAGGTCGCAAGGAAGTGGTCGGCCACCTCCGCGCCGTAGCGGCCGGCAAGGTTCAGTCGCATCCGGGCCAGGTCGATGCCACGCGGGCCGAGGCAGCCGGTCGTCCAGTCGACCACGCCCACCAGCCGCTCACCGTCCCACAGGGTCTGCCCAGGGTGGTAGTCGCGATGGATGAAGCCCATCGTCGCCGGCGGAGGTCCACTGGCCAGCACGCCGAACACCCGGTCCCACAGCTGGAAGTTCCGCGACCAGACCGGCGGTCGGCGGTGCCCGTCCAGCTGTGGGTCGTAGTACGGCCGGTACGGCGGCAGCGCCTTCACGACCGGCAGGTCGACGCGGTGAATGGCGGTAAGGGTCTCCGCGAGGCCGACGAGCACCGCGGGATCCTTCGAGCTCTGGGGAGGTACGCCCGGCAGCCGTGTGGTCAGCAGGGTGGGCACGTCGCACATGGTCGGCCCGGTGTCCGCGCCGAGCAGCCGAGGTGCCGGGACGTCGGTGCTGCCCAGAAGTCCCAGAACGGTGGCTTCGTTCGGAGGGAGATACCACGGGTCGCTGCGGAGGCGGTCGAGGTGATGGAAGCGCCGGAGCGTCAGGTAATGCAGGACGCCGGTCGCGCTCATCACATCCAGGGCATGGAGGGTCGTCGAATCGACGCTCATCAGGCGTACGGACGCGACGATGCTCCCCGGTCCCACGACCTCCCGCACCCACTGGAGCGTCGCCTCGGACGGTGGGGCGGCGCCGTCCTGCCGCTGGTCAGCACTCATTCTGTCCGGCAAGACTACCGACGGTCCGGTTCGGAATATCGCCCCGGCCGGGGCGGCTACACGGTACGCATCGGGACGCATCGGCCACCCGATGGTGAGGAGCCCTGGTCATGCCTGCTGTCACCGCTGACACTCTGACCCTTCCGCGACTGGCCCTGCCGCCGGCCGAGGCGCGGATCCGGGCGGTCCGCAAGGTCATCACCGCGCACCGCCAGACCGAGGGCGAGGGGTTCGTCGTACGCCGGCCGTTCCCGGGTATGGACCTGTCTCTGGCGGATCCGTTCCTGCTGCTCGACCACATGGGAGCGGTGGAGTACGGCCCGGGGGAGGCCAAGGGGGCGCCGTGGCACCCGCACCGTGGCTTCGAGACCGTGACGTACATGCTCGACGGAGCGTTCGAGCACAAGGACTCCACCGGTGGCGGCGGCCTGCTCACCGAAGGCGCGACGCAGTGGATGACGGCCGGGAGCGGCATCCTGCACTCCGAGCTGCCACCGCAGGAGTTCGTGGCCAAAGGCGGGCTCTTCCACGGGGTCCAGCTCTGGGTCAACCTGCCGCGGTCGCTGAAGTGGACACCACCTCGCTACCAGGACATCGGGGCCGGTGACGTGACGCTGCTGTCCAGCCACGACGGAGGTGCTCTGCTCCGCGTGATCGCCGGCGAGTTCGGCGACCACAAGGGCCCGGGCGTGACCTGGACACCGATCAGCTACGTCCACGCCACCCTGGCGCCCGGATCCGAGCTGACCACGTTGTGGCCGGCAGACTTCAACGCCCTGGCGTACGTCCTGGCTGGTCGCGGCACCGTCGGCCCGGAGAGCCGCCCGGTCGACGAGGGGCAGCTCGCTGTCTTCGGCCCGGGCGACGCACTGGCTCTCCGGGCGGCTGACCGTCAGGACTACCACGGTCGTACTGGCTGGGAGGTGCTCCTCATCGGCGGACTGCCGATCCGCGAGCCGATCGCCCGGTACGGGCCGTTCGTCATGAACACCAAGGCCGAGATCCTGCAGGCGTTCGAGGACTACCAGGCCGGTCGGCTCGGTGTCGTCGAACCGGATCAGGTTCCCCACCAGACTGCCGCTGACGACGCCCTGGACCAGTGAGACCATTCGTCCGCTAGCCTCCGACGAGGTCCGCCGTGGTCAGGTCCGGGTCAGGCGAGGTGGAAGGGGACGGATGCGTCGGTTCGAGGATCGCGTCGCCTTCATCACCGGCGCGGCGCACGGCATCGGTCGGGCCACCGCCCAGCGGCTCGCCCGCGAGGGAGCGTCGGTCGTCGTCAGCGACATCGAGGCCGACGCCGCCGACAAGGTCGCCTCGGCTCTGGCCGGCGACGGATCAAGGGCCCTCGCACTGTGCTGCGACGTCGCCCGGCCGGACCAGGTGGAGGCGGCCATCGCCGCCGCCGTCGACCGATTCGGCCGGCTGGACGTCCTCGTCAACAACGTCGGTGTCGCCACGGACACGGCGTTCGAGGATCTCGGCGAGGAAGAGTGGCAACGCCAGGTCGACCCCACCCTGGGCGGCGCGGTCCGCTGCATCCAGGCGGCCCTCCCGCACCTGCTGGCCGCACCGGGCGGCGGCGCCGTCGTCTCGGTCGGATCGATCAACGCGCTGGCCGCCTTCGGCAACGAGGCCTACTCCGCGGCCAAGGCCGGGCTGGTCAGCCTCACGCAGAACCTCGCGATGCGCTACGCCCGGCGGGGAGTGCGGTTCAACCTCGTGGCCCCCGGGACCGTCCGCACCAGGATCTGGGAACGCCGGCTCGCCAAGGACCCGAGCGTCCTGGAACGGATGACCTCGCTCTATCCACTCGGCCGGATCGGCGAGCCGGAGGACATCGCGGCCGCGATCGCGTTCCTCGCCTCCGCCGATGCGGCCTGGGTCACCGGCACGGTGCTCCGCGTCGATGGCGGCGTCCTCGCCGGCCATACCGGCTTCCTGCGTGAGGTGTTCGAGTGAGCGAGCGAACCCGCGTGAGCGACTACGACATCCTGCTGACCGGCGGCACGATCGTCGACGGCACGGGCGGGTCGCCCTATGCCGCCGACCTCGGCGTGCGGGACGGCACCGTCGCTGCGATCGGCGACCTTGCCGGTGCGAGTGCCGCGAGCGTGATCGACGCCCACGCGAGGTTCCTCATGCCCGGGTTCGTGGACACCCACGTCCACGCCGACGCCGTCCTTGGCCGGGCAGACGTCCAGGAGGCCATGCTCCGCCAGGGCGTGACGTCGGTGGTCCTCGGCCAGGACGGGCTCTCGTTCGCGCCGGCGTCGAGCGGCACGGTCGACTACGTTGCCCGCTACTTCGCCGCCGTGGACGGCACGCCACCGGTGGAGCTCGCGGGCGGGTGCACCGTCGCCGGGCTGCTGGACTTCTATGACCGCCGTACGCCGCTGAACATCGCCTACCTCGTGCCCCTCGGCACCGTCCGCCACGAGGTTCTGGGGGCGGAGGACCGCCCGGCGGGGGAGAAGCTCGCGGACCTGCTCCGCCTCGTGGAGCAGGGACTCGACGAGGGTGCCGTCGGTGTCTCGACGGGCCTGGAGTACGTACCCGGTGTCTTCGCCGACCTCGACGAGCTGACCGCGCTGTGCCGGCCGGCGGCCGCGGTCGACGCCCCCTACGTCAGCCACCTCCGCAGCTACGACGGCGGCCGCGCCCCCGGCATGGTGGAGGCTCGAGCCCTCGGCCAGGCGACCGGCGTACCCGTCCACGTGTCGCACTACCGCGGCCTTGCCGAACCTCTCCTCGACCACCTCGAGGAGGCGGCCACGGCCGGAGTCGACGTGACGTTCGACGCCTACCCGCACCTCTACGGCAACACCATCCTCGCCATGAAGGCGCTCCCGCCTCAGGTGCAGGCCGGTGGGGTCGAGGAGACGCTGCGGCGGCTCGCGGCCCCGGCCGTCCGCACGGAGCTCCAGGCCAGGTGGTTCCCCGCGGCCGAGGCGGCGCTGGGTCCGGCGATCTTCGGCTACATCGCGGGCACCGACTACCAGTGGGCGGAAGGGCTCACCCTCGCCGCCGCCGGCGCGCGGGCGGGACTTTCGTTCGGTGAGCTCGTCTGTGAGGTCCTGCTCGCCAGCGACCTCGCGGTGGGAGCGATCGTCCCGAGCCCAGGTGGCGACGACGCCGACCTGCGGGCGATGATCCGCGACGACCGGCACATGGGCTGCTCGGACGCCATCTATCTCGGCGGGCATCCGCACCCGCGCGGTTGGGGTGCCTTCGCGCGGTTCCTCGGCCACCACACCCGTGAGCTGGGCGACTGGACCTGGGCGCAGGCGGCGTGGCACCTGGCCGGCCATCCGGCGCGGCGGTTCCAGCTCGTAGGGCGTGGGACCCTCGGCGAGGGGGCGGCGGCCGACATCGTGGTCGTCGATCCCACGTTGGTCACCGACCTCGCGACGTACGACCACCCATGCCAACTGGCCGTCGGCATCCGCGACGTCCTGGTCGCGGGCGAACCGGTCCTCACCGACGGAAAGCTCACCGGGGCGACACCCGGCCGGGCGCTACGACGAGGAGAACCCGCATGACCGAACGAAGTGAGGTCAGGGCTCAACACCGCATGACCCATGCCTACGATCCGGGGGCCCTCAGCACGGCGCTGCACGCGTGGCGAGAGCGTCCGATCGAACCGTTCGAGACCGGCTTCACCGGCACCGGTGCCACGACGGCCGCCGAACTGGTCGACCGCAAGGTCCGGCTGCGTGGCGGTGAGCTGACTTTCCCGCTCATGGTGATCCGGGAGAGCGCGCTCTCGTCGAACATCGCGACCCTGGCGGCCTGGTGCGCCGACCAGCGGGTCGAGCTGGCGCCGCACGGCAAGACCACGATGTCGCCCGAACTCATCGCCCGCCAGCTCGAGGCCGGCGCGTGGGGCGTGACGGCCGCGACGATCGGGCAGGTGCGTGCGTACGTCGACTTCGGCGTACGCCGGGTGGTGCTCGCCAACCAACTGGTCGACCCCGCCGGCATCGGCTGGCTCGCCCGGGCGACGACCGAGGATCCGGATCTGACGGTGATCGGGTACGTCGACTCGAGAGAGGGCGTCGCCCTGCTGGACCGGGAGTTGACGCGGCACGGCGCGACCCGGCGGCTACCGGTCCTGGTGGAGCTCGGCCTCACCGGTCGCCGGACCGGCGCCAGGAGCATGGAGGCGGCAATGGCGGTGGCCCAGGCTGTCGCGAACACCTCCACGCTGGCCGTGGCGGGCGCGACCGGGTACGAAGGCGTGGTCGGCCACGGTCGTACTCCCGAACAGCTCGACGCGGTGGCCGCCTTCTGCCGGGACATCCGGGCGTTGGGGCTCCGGCTGCGGGACGAAGGTCTGGTCGACCCGGCGCAGGAGTTGTTGCTCTCCGCGGGAGGCAGCACGTACTTCGACGTGGTGGCGCGCGAGCTCGTCGGCGATCCGGCGACGGCGGTGCTCCGCAGCGGTGGCTACGTCACCCACGACGAGGGCCTCTACGGGCCGTCGACGCCGCTGCCGACGGGCGGCTCCCCGTACGAACTCCGCGCCGCGTTGGAGGTCTGGGCGTACGTCCTCTCGCGGCCGGAGGCCGGCCGGGCGCTGGTGGGCGCCGGGCGACGCGACCTGCCGTTCGACGTCGAGCTTCCGGTGGTCTACCGGATCGTGTCCCCCGAGGGATCAGAGCGGCACGCCGTCGGGGCCGTCGTCAGCGCCCTCAACGACCAGCACGCGTTCATCGACCTGCCGCGCGACGCCGAGGTTGCTGTCGGCGACCTGGTGGCGTTCGGGATCTCGCACCCGTGCACGGCCTTCGACAAGTGGCGGGTCATCCCCGTCCTCGATGACGACGACCGGATCGTGGAGATCGCCCACACCCTGTTCTGACCGGTCCGGAACCCGGTGTGGGCGAGCGGGTGGGTCATTCGGTGTGCTTCCAGACCGTGCGAAGGTGCAAGCTTCTCAAGGGAGCAGCATGGAGTTCCACCCCATCGAGCGCGCGCCGGCCGCCTTTCAACAGACGGTGACCGCTGCCGAGGTGCGAGCGATGTGCCACCGCGCGTTCGGCGGTGAGGTCCGGGTCGCCTCGGCCGTCGAACTCGGCTGGGGGACCTACAACAGCACCTATCGCGTCGACATCGGAGCGGATCGTCCGGTGATTCTGCGCGTGGCACCCGAGCCAGCGAAGCAGTTCCGCATCGAGCGGGAGCTCATGCGCAACGAGTACGCCAGCACGCCGTACCTCGCCCCGCTCGGGCCGCTGCTGCCCCGGACCCTCGCCGTCGACTTCACCCACGAGGTCGTCGGGCGGGACTACGTCTTCCAGACGATGCTCGACGGGATCCCCGCGCCGGAAGGCCTCGGCGCCTATCCTCGCGTGGAGTGGGCGTCGTTCTTCGGACAGATGGGCGAGATCGCGCGCCGGATCCACGACGTACGCGGCACGCGCTTCGGGCCGGTGTACGGCCCGGCGTACGCCACCTGGAGCGAGACGGTGATCGCATACCTGGACGACACCGCGGCCGACCTCGACGACGTGGGTCTCGACGCGGCGGACGTCCGCGAGGTCGCCGCGCTGGCCGCACACCAACGCGGGGTCCTCGACGAGGTCGCGTCGCCACGGCTGCTGCACGGCGATCTCTGGACGGTCAACGTGATGATCGACCCCGCGGCGTCGAGGCCCACGATCACCGGCGTCATCGACGGCGACCGAGCCATGTGGGGTGATCCGGCGGCGGACTGGACGATCTACCGGGCCGGCAGACGCCCGGGCACGGAGCGCGATGCGTTCTGGGAGGCCTACGGACCGCCGACGAGCACACCGGCCGCGGCAACGCGCGCGCTGTTCTACCGCGCCCGCCACATCGGCGCCTCACGGCTCGAGCGCCATCGGCTCGAAAACCGCAGAGACCTCCCCGAGACGTACGACGACCTGCGCGAGGTCCTCACCCACCTCACCCGGTGAGGTAACGGCGAAGGCATCCCCGACCGGGGGCGTAGGGCGCCGGACGGATCAGGGCTGGCGACCGAGGAATGCGACCAACCGGTCACTCGGGCTGGCCGGCTCCGGCGGGGTGACGGGCGGAGCGAAGAGCCCTTGGCGGTCGGCGGTCGCGACGAACATCGGCGAGAGCGCGAGCATCTCCTCGGCCAGGGATGCAGGAATCGGCCGCTCCCATCCGCAACCGCGGGCGACGTCCCAGCCGTGGACCGCGACCTCGATCGCGCCGGTCCCGGTGACGACGCCGGTGCTGAGTGGCAGGCCGGCGACCGAGACCTCGTGGCGACCGGCGATGGTGCAGGCGCCGACCAGGTCCCGGGCCCGTGCACGGACATCGTTCACGAAGTCGGCCCGGCCACGGTCGCTGTGCATGCTCCCGGCCCGTCGCCCGACAGGAGGTGAGGTCCTGCCGGGCGCCATCTGTCCACCGTCGACCGCCTCGAACAGCGCGGTGAGCGAGTCGTCCAAGTGCGCCAACAGGGACCCGAGGTCCCACTCGTCGCAGGGAGTCGGCCGGGACAACTCGCCAGCCCCGACCAGGTGCAGGCTGCCGAGCGTGTAGTTGATAGCCCGCTCCAGCAGAACGATTCCCCCTGCGGCGGCCGCCCTCTCACAGACGTCCGTCATCGTCATCTGCCCGGTCAGCCGGCCACGGGTCGCGGCTCGGCCGGCAGAGACTCCGGGAGCCCGAACGTGGCGAAGAGCCGGAGGTCGAAGAAGCAGGAGACGTGGGTGACACCGGTCGGGCCGAGGGTGAGCACCGGCAGGTTGAAGGGTCGGTAGGTGCCGTCCTCGGCACGCATGTAGAGCCCGAACGCCGGCTGGCCGTTGGCCTCGGTGGGGACGAGCCGCATGCCGCCTGGGCCGTCGCAGGGGCAGTGCCTCGCGATGAGCTCGCCAATGTCCTCGGGGCCCTGGTACCAGCCAGCGAAGGGTGGCATCTCCCAGACCGCGTCGGCGGTGAACAGCTCCACGATCGCGGCGATGTCCATGTTCTCGAACGCGCTGACGTAGCGGTCGAGCAGCTCGCGTTGGTCGGCGTCGACGGGTTCGACGATGTCGTCCTCGCGCGGTGTCAGCTGGTCGAGCTGCGCCCGGGCCCGTTGCAGGATGCTGTTGACGGCAGTGGTGGTGGTGTCGAGCACCTCGGCGACCTCGGCGGCGCGCCACTGCAGGACGTCACGCAGGATCAGTACGGCACGCTGCCGGGGCGGCAGGTGCTGCAGAGCCGCGATGAGGGCGAGCCGGACGCTGGCCCGGTTGGTGACGATTGCGGCGGGGTCGGCATGGTCGGCGCCGATCATGGCGTCCGGAATGGGCTCGAGCCACGGCACCTCCGGCTGCTCGACCAGGGAGTCGCGCGGACTGGAGCTGGGCGCCCCCAGTCCGGTCGGCATGGGCCGCCTGCCGCGGCTCTCCAGGGCGGTCAGGCACGCGCGGGTGGCGATCCGGTGCAGCCAGGTGCGAAGAGACGACCTGCCTTCGAAACCGTGGTAGGACCGCCACGCGCGCAGATAGGTCTCCTGCACGAGGTCCTCGGCGTCGTGGACCGAGCCGAGCATGCGGTAACAGTGCGCCAGCAGCTCCCGGCGGTAGGGGTCGGCCTGTCGGAGGAAGTCCTCTTCGTCCAGTTTGTCCGTCGTCGTCGTCACAACCCTCTCCCTCTCCCGGGCCGGCCAGGTGGCTCACCCACACGTGTTCTGCGGACCGGTCACATGAGTACAGACTGCGCCGCGGAGAAAACTCATCGCTACGCCGATGAGATTCCGCCAGCGGCCTGGTCCATACCGGCAACCACTCACGGTCCATATCGGAAAGGTAGACCACCATGACCGCTTCCCACGCTGAGAGCCCGACACCGGCGAGCCGCCCCCGGGCCGTCACCATTGCCCTGTGGGCAGGACAGATCCTGCTGGGGGTGTTCTTCGTGGCCGCCGCGGCAGTGCCCAAACTCCTCGGAGACCAGATCGCGGTGGAGATGTTCGACCACATCGGGCTCGGCCAGTGGTTCCGATATCTGGTCGGGATCCTTGAACTGGCCGGCGGGATCGGCCTCCTGATCCCGCGACTCGCCGGACTCGCAGCCCTCGGACTGGTCGGCGTGATGGTGGGAGCCACCATCACATCCGTGTTCGTTCTCGACGCCGGCATCACCTCGATCACGCCAGCCATCCTGGGCGTCCTGGTCGGGCTGATCGCGTGGGCACGGTGGTCGGAGGTCAAGGCGCTGCTCGCCCTCGTCCGCGGACGCTGAATCCCCTGTGCGGGCGTGGCTTCGTACGACCAAGGCCCTGCGGGACCCCGAGTCGTTCCGCTGAGTCATCCAGAACACTGACACCAGGAGAGAGCCATGCGCATGATCTTCGTGAACCTGCCGGTCACCGACCTGAAGGCCTCGACCGACTTCTTCACCACGCTCGGTTTCGAGTTCAACCCGCAGTTCTCCGACGACAAGTGCGCCTGCATGGTCGTCGACCAGAACATCTTCGTCATGCTCCTGGTCGAGGAGCGCTTCAAGGACTTCATCAACGGCGAGATCTGCGATCCCGCGCGGACCGAGGTCATCACCTGTCTGTCGGCGGAGAGCCGGCAGCAGGTCGACGACACCCTGGCGGCCGCTCTCGCCGCCGGCGGCAAGCCGTGGCAGCCGATGATCGAGGACGGTCCGATGTATGGAGCCAGCTTCTGCGACCTCGACGGCCACGTGTGGGAGCTCATGCACATGGACCTCGGATCCGTCTAGCACGTGGCGGCTCAGCGCAGCGACGCGGGTACGGGCATCCGCCCGTACCCGCGTTCTGTCACATCCATCGGTTAAGTTGCCGACATGACCCAACTCAGCTGCCCGAAATGTCACGGCGTCATGCGGCAGTACGAACGCAGCGGCGTGCACATCGACCAGTGCACCGACTGTCGCGGCATCTTCCTCGACCGCGGCGAGCTCGAACGCCTCAGCGACGCGGAGACCCGCTGGCACAGTGAGCAGAGATCCGTCCCCTCGGAGCACCGCGGCCCGTCGGGATACACCCAGCACCGCGACGACCACCGGTACGGCTCCGACGACCGCCACGGCTCCGACGACCGCCACGGCTACGGCAGACGCTACGGTTCCGACGACCGGCACGGCTACGGCGGACAGTACGGACACGGAAAGAAGCGGAAGCGGTCGTTCCTCGACGACCTGTTCGACTGACCTCCGGCGATCAGGGGCGCTTCTTGCGGGTGCGCTTCTGGGCAGTTCGCTCACGGGCAAGCCGTGCCTGGTTCGCCGCCTCCCTGCGGAGCGCGGGATAGCTGAGCCCGGCCTCGGCGAGCACGCGGCCCGCAGGTCGCTGCTCGTCACTGGCAAGGGCGAGCAGCAGGTGCTCGGTTCCGACGTCGTCGGCACCGAGCCGGAGCGCTTCGCGGGTGGCGACCTCGAGGGCGCGTGCCGCCGCGCGCCCCAGGTCGGGACTTTTCGCCGACGCCCTGGTCCCCTCGGCGGCGAGCGTGGCTCGCGCAAGCTTGCGGACGTCCGCGGCTCGACGGTCGAGTCCTCGAAGCAGCACGATCGCGCCGCCGGACCGGTTGTCCAGCAGGGCGAGCAGCAGGTGCAGGTCGGTGACGGTCTGGTGCTGCTCACGAGCCAGGTCGCGGGCGGCCTCGAGCGCGGCGGTGGCCCGTGGGGAGTACGGAACGGCTGCCGGGCTTCGGCTCGCGGCACCGACACCGCCGCCTTCGGCGGGAACGAATCGTTGCTGTGCGGCTTGGCGGGTCACGCTGAGCGCGGCGCCGATGTCGGTCCATGAGGCGCCTGCCTGACGCGCCTCGTCGACGTAGTGCGCAACGACATGGTGCGCGAACGCCTCCAGTCGGGCCGCGACCTCGCGCGCGGCGGTCACCCGGTCGAGGGGTTTGCCTGCTGCCTGCGCCGTGTCGATCGCGGCGATGATCTGGTCGAGGTCCAAGTCGTTGACAGCCATGGTGCAAGATTCGTTCGGAGATCACCCGTTGTCAAGCAATCATTGACGGCGAGCGATCAACGCCAGGACGGTGTGAGCGTGACGTCATCGGCCATCACGTACGCCACCCGGTGACCGAACTGGATCTGGTAATAGACCAGCGAACCGCGGATCACCTTGTGGTTGGTCGGGTCGAACGTCACGGCACGGTAGTACTCCGTGTCGGCCTTCATACCGACGACGTACTCCTGCCCGGCTGGCAACGCGTACTGCAGCGGCACGATGGCCTGCACGGGCACGTCGGGCGGATAGGCGGCGGCTTCCGGATAAGCCCTTCCGTAGACCGGGATGGACGCCTTGCCCGCCTTGGGTGTGGCGACCATCGCCTTCGTCCACACCGCTGTCGGAGACCTGCGCGGGTTGTGGAACCAGCCCTTCTGGCCGAGGTACCAGACCGCGGTCCAGTCGCCGCGCGTCTCGGCGACGGCGAACTGCTGGCCGGCACCCGCCCGGCTGCCGATGTCGGCGACGTCCATCGTGCTCGTCCCGTCGGGCGGGTTGCTGCCGACGTCGAGCAGCAGCGGAGCATCCGCGCGCGGCTCGGTGCGGAGCACGAGGGCAGACGATCCCCATGTCCCGCACTGCGGGGGAATCCCTTCGCCCGGTGGACCGGGGGAGTTCTCGCAACCGGTGAAGCCTGGGTTGTTCGTCGCGAAGTCGGGGTTGATCGTGACGGCGCCTGACGTCGGACCGCCGGAGTTCTCGAACGGCGCGTCGAGGAGGTCGAAGTAGTGGGACCAGTCCCAGTACGGACCGGGGTCCCAGTGCATGCCTTGTACAAAGGGCGGCGTGATGCCCTGGACGGTGTCGTGGCCGAGGATGTGTTGGCGGTCGAGCGGGATGTGGTACTTCTTCGCCAGGTAGGCAACAAGCTTCGCCGACGTGCGGTACATCGCCTCGGTGTACCACGTGCCGCGGGCCGCGTAGCCCTCGTGCTCGAGGCCGATCGACTTCGCGTTGACGTACCAGTTGCCGGCATGCCAGGCGGCATCCTTCGCCTTCACGTGCTGGGCGATGTGCCCGTCGCTCGCGCGCAACGTGTAGTGCCAGCTGACGTACGTCGGGTCCTGGACGAGGTTGAGTGTCGTCTCGTACGTCACCTCGGTGTCGTGGATGACGATGTAGCGGATCTGCTGGCTGTTCGGCCGGTCGGCGAGGTCGTGGTTGCCGTAGTCGCCGTCGCCGAGGTCTTCGTACGGCGCGGGAATCCACTCACAGCCGATGCTGCGCGGGCACTCGACGTCGCCGTCCTCGGCCTCCTGCAGGCCGAGCTTTCCGAGCCAGGTCCGATCCGGTTGCACGGCGTCTGCCGCCAGCGCGACCACCTGGCCGTCGTCGGTCGTACGCCGGGCGCCTTCGGCGAGGACGGAGTACGCCTCGTCGGCGAAGGCCCGCGCGGAGGCATGGTCCCTCGCCCCGCTGTAGCGAGCGGTCGCGCCGTACCATTCACCGGCGTTGTCGGTGCTCGGAGCGCCGATCTGGCGCTGGTACTCGGCGAGCACGGCCGCGCCGCCGCGGATGTTGGCCGTGGGGTCTGTACGTAGGCGGGCTTCGTCGATGCCGGTCAACCGGGCCGCGAGCTCGACAGTGCGCAGCGCGGGACTCGTGACGGGCGTGCGCGCCTGCGCCTGCCGAGAGGAATCGCCTCGGAGTTCCGCGACCTCACCAGTGGCCGCGGCACCACCAGGCTCCGACATCGCGGCCTCGAGGTCGGTGAGGTGCATCGGCCCGTACCCGCCTGCCCGGGAAGGTTGTCCGGCGTGGACGTCCCAGCGGGTCTCGAGGTAGGACACCGCGAGCAGGAGGGACTCCGGTACCCCGAACTCGTGTGCCGCCTGGGTGTAGGCGTCCTGACGGGAGTCAGCGACGGTTGCGGCCGTGGCCTCTGGC
The DNA here is from genome assembly GCF_040196095.1 of Actinopolymorpha sp. B17G11. NCBI lineage: Bacteria > Bacillati > Actinomycetota > Actinomycetes > Propionibacteriales > Actinopolymorphaceae > Actinopolymorpha > Actinopolymorpha sp. B17G11. The sequence continues at coordinate 24,725 of NZ_JBEFTW010000023.1, read as the reverse complement.
GACGGCGCGGCGTTCGCTCCGACGACGGGCGCGCAGACGCCGACGGCGAGGGTCAGCGTCACGGCCGCGACGGCACCGCGGCGGATGAGCCGAAGCATCGAAGGGGTACGGGGCATCGCCGACCTCCTGCCCGCGGTTCCGTCTCCATGGCGGAGCGGTAACCGAGCACCGTGTCCTGTGGACGGGACAAGAGTGGGCCGCCACCCGTGGTTCGTCAATCCCTTACGCCTGTCCAGATTCGCGCGCAGGTAATTACCTCGCCGGCCACTCAGGTGTGCGCGTCCGGGTTCTCCCAGTAGTAGGCCTCCGGGTCGTAGACCGCGGGTGTGGGATGGGCCCAGGTGTTGACCATCCCGCCCAGCGCCAGCTGGTCCCGCGCCGGAACGTTGCGCAGCTCCTTCTTTCGCATGGTCACCTGCGGGTAGTTGGCGACGGTCCCCATGAAGAACGGCCCGTCCTCGATGTGGATCCTCACCATGTCCCAGACGATCCGGTGCCGTGCGAGCGCGTCGGTCTCCGACTTCGCCCGGTCATACATCTCCCACAGCCGGGCGATCGGGCTGCCTGGTTCGGGATCCACGCGTGGCGGTGTGCGCTTCCACGGGTCGACGTCGGTCTCCTTGTTCTCCTCGGGTGTCCCACGCAGCGACCACATCCGCCCGTGCAACGGCGCCCAGCGCGCGGGCTCGATCGGTACGAACCACCACGGGCCGGTGATGTGGTCCGGGCCGTCACCGACCTCCCAGGAGCTCTGTGCCATCAGCTGGCCGTTCTGCCACTGGTCGCCGAACGCCTCGGGCGCGATCGGGTTGATCTCGACGGCGATGTCGAGCTTCTCCCAGTCGGCCTTGAGGAGGTTGTTCTTGCTGGAGTGTTCAGCGCTCACGTCGGCGGGAACGTCGATGCGGATCCGCAGCTTGCCGCCGCCCGGAAGTTCCCTGACCCCGTCACCGTCGCTGTCGACGACGCCGAGCTCGTCCAGCATCTGTGCCGCCTTGTCGGGGTCGAAGTCGACGTAGGCGTCCCGCCAGGTCCGGTAGACCTGCTTGCCCTCGTCGTTCACCTGGTACTCGATCGACTTCGGGCTGTAGGTCCCGGTCGTCTTCTCGCCGGTGTTGTAGTAGATGGCCTTCTGTGCCTCGGCCCGGTTGAAGCCATAGGACAATGCCTGGCGGAACTTCGGGTTCCGGATCAACCTGCGTAGGCCTGGCTCCGGGTAGTCGTAGTTGAAGAAGAAGACCGATCCCGTGCCGGATCCGCTGTCCCACAACAACACGTCCATGTCGTGCTGGTTCTGGGTGCCCTTCATGCCGGAGATGTCTCCGAGCCCGATCGGGATGAACGCGCCGTGGACGTAGTCCACCGAGCCTTCCTGGATCTGCAGCTTCCTCACCTCGGGTTCGGTGACGACCGAGAAGACGACCTCGTCGACGTAGGGGAGCTGGTTACCGTTGGCGTCGACGCACCAGTAGTAGGGATTGCGTTCCATCACGATCTGGCGACCCTCGCGGTAGGACGTCGTGTGCCATCCCGTGAGGGTGGGGCAGTCCGGATCGACGACCCAGTTGGCGTGCTGGTCGTGGTCCTCGAACCAGTTCTTGTCCTCGACCTTCTTGTTGTACTTCGGATGGAACCGGCCGAGGTAGTGCTTGGGCACGAACCAGTCGAGGGTGTTCACGCCGTTGGCCAACAGCGCGGGAGTGAGCGGAGTGGGGCTGTCGAACGTCAGGAGCAGCGTCGTGTCGTCGGGTGCGCTGAGCGTCATCGGTTTGCCCGAGCCCGAGCGGCCGGAGTCGGGTGGGATGGCGGTGTGCACCTCGTCGAGCACCATGTCCTCCCACCAGTACAACGCGTCCGCCGCCGTCACCGGCTCACCGTCGGACCACTTCAGGCCCTCGCGCAGGTGGAGCGTCCACTCCGACGCGTCGTCATTGGACTCCCACGACTCCACCACGCCGGGCCCGATGTCGAGGCCGTCGTTGAGCCAGCGCAGGGGCGAGCGGCCGTACATGTACTCGTTGATGGCCCCGCTGTCGGACTTGTCGACGAGGTTGAGCATCCGCCCGCCGTACTTTCCATCCGTACACCAGCGGTGTGGAACGACGTACGGCCGGGAGGGAAGGCGCTCTGCCACCGGTGGCAGCTCTCCTGCCTTGACCTGTGCGGCCAACGCGGGTGCCTCACCGAACTTCGCGGGCGGCTCCACGGGCTTGGTCCGCGAACCCTTTCCGCCCCGCGTCGACGGATCAGGGTCGCCCTGGTCCGCTGTCGGCCCGTCGGTGGTCGAGCAGGCACCGAGCACCACTGTCGCCGCCGCAACAGCGGAACTGTGCAGCAACCTACGACGGCTGAACTCCTGCGCGTACGGTTGGTCGCTGACCATGCCGGCCTCCCTCGTCAGGCGTTCGAAACTTTCGTCCATCCAGCCTCACGGGCATGTCGGGCATGCACAACCGCCACGGCGACCGGACCCGGTCATGTCCCGAGTCGGTCACTTCAACCGGCGCTCAGTTCAACGGGAGTGTCGGTCGAGGCGGATCACTGCACCCTCCGGGCGATCTCGGGATAGTCGAGGACCAGACCGTCGGCGTCGAAGACGATGTCGGCGGTGAAGTCGTCATCATCGAAGCGCACCACGGACGACTCCGCGGCCTGGCTGACCGGCGTGTAGCGCTGCCGGCTCGCAGTGACGGCGAGGTCGGGCACGGAGACCCAGGGCATGACCAACTCGACGGGATCGCCGCCGGTGAGGAGACCATGCCTGAGTACCGGCATCGTGTTGGTCAAGGGGCACAGCCCGAGATCGCAGTCGTACGCGCCATGGAAGGCCGCGGGGTCTCCACCAGGCTGGGGTGCGTCGAGAGTGCCCTCCGCGTCGGCAACGATCCGCCAGCTGCCGTCGCCGTTGCGGTGCAGCTCGAGCGAGCGACGCCAGCCCACCGCGGATGTGTGGACACGCAACGACGACGTGACGTACGAGTCCGTCGTCGTGAGGACGTACTCCAATCGGTACGGCAGCGGATCGCCACCGATCGCTGCACCGACCGCCGACAGCCGACCTCGTGCCAGCTTGACCTCGGCCAACTCGGCACCACACTCCTTCAACCACACAAGCGATCGATGGACCTCTGCGTTCATCGGTCGTCCTCTCTGCGGGCTTCGACGCGAAGGCTACCCTCACGCGCGCCCGGTCGCATGGCCCGACACGGTTACCCTGAACGTCTCGGTGGAGGTGTCCGGTGCGACCTCCCTCGCGGGGTGTGACGGGGAGGAGGCTGTCGTGCCGACGAAGCTGTCCTACCGTGTTCTCGGCCCGCTCGAGGTGTCTCGAGGTGGACGCGTCCTCACGATCAGAGCTGGCAAGCATCGATCGCTTCTCGCCGCACTCCTGGTGTCGGCCAACCGGCTCGTGCCCGTCGACGAACTCGTCGAACGACTGTGGGGACAGAATCCGCCGCCGACCGCCCGGGCGACCCTCGCGACCTACGTCATGCGGCTTCGCCGGATCCTCCGCACCGGTGCCGGCGACGAGGAACCTCGCCGAGACCCGATCCGCACGCGTCCAGAGGGCTACCTCATCGACGCCGCTCCCGAGCAGGTCGACCTCGGCCGCTTCGACCAGCTGCTCGCCGAAGCCGACCGGCATCCGCACGACCCCGAAGCGGTCCTGGGACTTCTCGCCGACGCGCTCAGGTTGTGGCGTGGTCCCGCGCTCGTCGACATCCCGTCGGAGTCTCTGCAACGCGACGTCGCACCACGACTGGAAGAGCAACGTCTGCACACGATCGAGCGCCGGATCGACACCGAACTCGCTCTCGGCCGGCATGCCGAGCTGGTCGGCGAGCTCACCGCTCTCACCACCGAACACCGGCTGCGGGAGCGCTTCTGGCATCAGCTGATGCTGGCGCTGTACCGGTCCCGGCGGCAGCCGGACGCCCTCGATGCGTACGGCCGGTTGCGTGCCCTGCTGATCGACGAGATGGGCCTCGAGCCGAGTACCGAGATCCGCGCGCTGCATCTCCGCATCCTCGCCGAGGATCCCACGTTGCACGAAGCCGACGGTCACGTCCGCCATCCGGCAGCGGTGACCGTGCCCGCGACCTGGCTGACCCTCTGCCAACTCCCGCCGGACCTTTCCGATTTCGTGGGGAGGTCCGAGCTGATCGCGCAGGCGACGTCGGCGTTGCTACCGGACCATGACCGGACCGGTGTCCCCGTCGTCGCCATCACTGGCGCTCCAGGCACCGGCAAGAGCGCGGTCGCCGTCCGCATCGCCCACAGCCTGCGGCCACGCTTTCCCGACGGACAACTGTTCGTCCGCCTCACGGGGGTGGGCGGGGCGAGCCGCGACCCGGCCGAGGTGCTTGGCGAGCTTCTCACCGCGAGTGGGCTGGGCCGCGACGCGCTTCCGGAAGGCCTGGAAGCGAGGGCGGCCGCGTTCCGTGCCCGGCTCGCCGACCGCAAGGTCCTTCTCGTGCTCGACGATGCGGCGAGGTCCAGCCAGGTCGTGGCACTTCTGCCCGGGACGGCGAGCTGTGCGGTCCTCGTCACCGGGCGCAGGATGCTCAGCGACATCCCGGGCGCGGTCGGCCTCCGGCTGGATTCGTTCGTACCCGCCGACGCCCTTGACCTGTTGGCCCGCTTGGCAGGGTCGGACCGGGTGGCCGAGGAACCCGCCGCCGCACGCGCGATCGTCGATGCCTGCGGTGGGCTACCCCTTGCCGTACGCATCGTGGGGGCCCGGCTGGCAGCGCGCCCGCTCGCCGGCCTGGCCGGCCTCGCCGAACGACTCGCCGACGAGCAACGCCGCCTCGACGAGCTGCGCACGGGGGACCTGGAGGTGCGGGCCGGTCTTGCCCTCAGCTACTCCGGCCTGTCCGCATCCGCCCGTACGGCGTTTCGCCGGCTGGGACTGCTCGGAGCGGTCGACGTCGCCGCGTGGACAGTCGGCGTCCTCGCCGCTCGCACCGACGGGGAGCCGTCCGAGGACGGCTGGGCGGATGGCGAACGGTTGGTGGAGGAACTCGTCGAGGCGAACCTCCTCACCGAGACCGGCCGCGACCCGACAGGTGAGGCCCGCTACCGCCCACATGACCTGATCGCGTTGTACGCCGGCGAACTCGCACGCGCCGACGACGATGCGACCACCATCTCGGCCCTCCGCTGTCTCATGGACGCCCTGCTGGGGTTGGCTGATGCGGCACACCAGAAGCTGTCCACCGTCACGATCGACGAGGCTCCCGTCGAGCCGGCCGACCCGCCGCCCATCCTGCCGGTGCGCATGGTCGACCGGCTCACTGCCGACGGCGAGGCCTGGCTGCTCGCCGAGCAACCGCTGCTCGACTGGGCGATCCGGCGCTGCGTCGGCCTCGGTTGGTACGTCCGGGCGGCTCTGCTCTGCGAGCGTGCACTCGCCAGACTCGACATCCAACTCCCGCACGCCCATGTGGTGGAACTCCTCGATCTCGTCGCCGGCGCGGCCCGCGAGGCCGGCGACGAACGCGTCGCGTGGCGCGCCACCTGGCAGCGCTCGATGCAGATGGCGACCCGACAACTCACCAACGACGTCCTCGAATCTCTCGCCGAAGCCGCCCGCGTCTTCGATCGGCTCGACGCACCGGTTGACCTGGCGTACGCCCTGGCGTCTCTCGCCTACTTCCACAGTGAGCGGCAGGACCGGACGGCCGCCCTTTCGCTGGCCGAGAAGGCGGTGGCGGCAGCCCGAGGGAGTGGGCACCGCCCGGCGTACGCGACCTCGGTCCGAGAGTTCGCCTCCCTGTTGGCTGAGTACGACCGGTACGACGAGGCGGTGCCGCTCTTCGACGAGGCCCTCGCGATCGCCCGTGACATCGGTGGTCCGGTCGACGAGGCACTGGTGCTCCATCGCATCACGAGGTACGCACTGGAGCACGGCGACCTCGACCGCGCCGCCGAGGCCTCCCAGGCCAGCCTCGACGCGGTCGCCGGTGTGACTGAGTTCAGGGCGCGCGCCTATGTCGCCGCGATGGCGGCCCGGGTCGCGTCAGCGCGCGGAGAAGGCCGGCAGGCGGTCGTTCTCGCCGAACGTGCGCGGGAGGAGTTCGGCAAGCTCGGCGACCGGTTCGGGGAGGTCGCCGCGATTGCCAGCCTGGCCGAGGCCTACCTCGAGGTGGGGCGCGCGGACGACGTCATCCCGCTCGTCGACGAGACCCTACCGGCGTTCGCCGACGTGGGCGCGACCCGGCACGTGGAACGCCTGAAGAACGCGTGCGCTGCCGCCCGTCGCGCACTCGGCGGCCAGTCGTAACGGGGGAGCGTCGTGATCGCGCGTGCCGCGGTTGGCGCGGTTACCCCTGCCCGGTGCTCGTCAGGAACTCGAGTTCCGCGGCCGGGTGCGGGGGAACGAAATGACCGATGCCGGGGAGCAGGCGCACGGTTGCGTGTGGTGCGGCCGCTTCGAGCCGCCGCTTGGTCTCGGCGGAGTCCATCATGACGTCCAACTCCCCGACAAGCACGTGCAGAGGCATGGTCAGCCTGCGCAACGCCCGGTCGTCGAAGACGGGAAGCTCGTCCGTGCGGAATCGGTAGTGCTTCGACACGGCCAGAACCTGCTCGACGATCGATGTTGCCACCGCTGGCTCCAACGTCGACAGCCCTGGGCCGAGCACCCCCGTCACCGACCTGCGCCGCCCCCACCGACCGAGCGGGCTCAGCAACATCGCCTTGAGCAGGAAGCCCTTCTTCTGCCTGCCGACGCCGGCCGGGCACGACAGCGACAGGCGTTCCACCCGGCCGGGCCGCCGCGTGGCGTAGTCCAACGCCAGCCAGCCGCCGAGGGAGTACCCCATGACCGACACCCGATCGAGCCCGAGGAAGTCCAGGACGGCATCCAGCCACACGGCGTATCTGTCCGAACTCAGAGGCGGCCGAGACGGCGGGCTGAAGCCCGGCTCGCCGATCATGTCGATGGCGTACACGCGGAAGGACGCGGCGAGGTCGGAGATCCAGCCGATCCACTGCGCCGAGTTGCTTCCGGAGCCGTGGAACAGCACCAGTGGAGGAGCGGTCGCGGGACCGGACGCGATGACGAACGTCTCGCCCTCAGGAGTCGGCACGCGTAGCTGTTCGTGGTCGACCGGCCAGGCCTCCAGCGCCTTGCGATACTGCTCGTGCAGCAGGCGGCGCCCGGCCTCGGATCGGTAGATGTCGCTCACGCGTCCGCCTCCTCGATGACGGCGCTGATCAGGCCGAAGATGTACGCACTGGTGGTGAGGCTGCCCAGCACGACGATCTTCAGGTGGGCCCGCCGTTCGTCGTAGATGGTCTCCAGGCGCAACTGCTCGTCGCCCTCGCGGCGATGGGCGGTCGCACCGGTCAGCAAGGTGCTCACCCGGCTCGCTGTCTCAGGGCTGATCGCATCGATGTCCACGATGCTCGACACTCCTACATGGCGATGGCGGGAGACTGACTCCCGCACGGCAGGCTCGACGGGTTGGCCGGTGAATGCCTCGAGGTCCGCGCGCGCGATCCGGTACTGCTTGCCGATCCGGACAGCCTTCAGCCGCCCGTCCCTGACGTAGTTGCGCACCGTCCGCACGTGCAGGCCGAGCCGCTCCGCAACCTCGTCTGCCGTGAACAACTCTTGCTGCATGCGGCTTACCGTAACATACCTCAGACTTCCCTATCGAGCCTCTTCGAGAGGTAGTTTACGGAGTTCCTCGCTCGGCTCAAGCGGTTCTGGAGAGGTCGTCGATGCGGGGAGGCGGCTACCAGGCGCTCAGCGGGCCCGCCGGAGGAAGGACCTTGGCCGCGTCAGCGATATGTCATCGGCGTGCTAGCGGTGCCGTGCATCCTGTCGTACGCCTCATCGGCGGCTGGGCCCAGTACCAGCCTGGCCGGCCCACGTCGGAGGGAGGGGCCGGACGTGTAGCACAAGGCACGCTGCTCTCTCGGGGGAGCAGCGTGCCTTGGGCTCCACCTCCCGTGACCCTCCGGGCAGGCGGCCACGTGGACTCTCAGCTGGCGTCGCTACCGGTGTCGCCCGCGTGGACCCCGGCCTCGGTGTTCACGCCGTTCACGGCGTCGAGAACGAACGCATGCACGCCAGCCTCGTCCTTCCAGGCGTCGTAGCGCCCGGACGGACCGCCATGCCCGGCGCCGAGCTCCGTCTTCAACACCACCGGTCCACCGCCGGTCATCCGGTCCCGCAGCCGCGCCACCCACTTCGCGGGCTCCCAGTAGCTCACCCTCGGGTCGTTGAGACCGGCCGTGGCGTAGATAGCGGGGTAGTCGCGTTCGGCGACGTTGTCGAAGGGGGCGTACGACTTCATGACGGCGTACACCTCGGGGTCCTCGACCGGGTTACCCCACTCGTCCCACTCCCGCACCGTGAGCGGCAGGGAGGGGTCGAGGATGGTCGTCAGCGCGTCGACGAACGGCACCTCGGCGACCGCCGCCGCACACAGGTCGGGGCGCAGGTTGAGGACCGCACCGATCAGCAGGCCGCCAGCCGATCCGCCACGGATCGCGAGCCCGTCCCGACTCGTCCACCCGGTCTCGACCAGATAGTCGGCGCAGGCGACGAAGTCGGTGAAGGTGTTGGGCTTTTCCAGCCGCTTGCCGTGTTCGTACCACGCGCGTCCCAGCTCACCACCACCACGCACGTGTGCGATCGCGAACGCCAGGCCGCGATCGAGCAGCGACAGCCGCAGGGTCGAGAACCACGGGTCCATCGAATGTTCGTATGACCCGTACCCGTAGAGCAGCAGCGGCCCACCGGTGGGCCGGTCGTCGCGCCATACCAGCGAGATCGGGATCTTGGTGCCGTCGGCTGCCGTCGCCCACTCTCGCGCGGACCTGTACCTGCCGAGGTCGACGTTCAGGACAGGTTGCTGTTTGCGCAGCTCCCGGCTGTCGGTGTCGAGGTCGATGTCGATGACCGAGCTCGGCGTGGTGAGCGACGCGTAGTCGATGCGGAGCGTGCTCGTGTCGAACTCCCGGTTGACGCCGACGTCCACGGTGTAGATCGGCTCGTCGAAGCCGAGCCGGCGCCGGCTTCCCGCCGCGAGGGGTGCGCCCTCGCGCGGGTCACCCGCGAACGCGTCGGCGGCGATGATGTCGAGCTCGGTACGGCCGTCCTCTCGCAGGGACACCACGACGTGACGCGCGAACGCGTCGACCGACACGATGCGTACGCCCTGCTGGTGGGGGATGACGTCCACCCAGTGGTCGGGTCCGGGATCGTCAACCGGGGCCTGCGCGAGCCGGAAGTCCGGCCCCGCGTCGTTGGTGACGATCAGGAACCGGTCGCCGTGGTGGTCGACGGAGTACTCGACGCCAGGTCGGCGAGGCGCCACCGTCCGCCAGTCACCCTCCGGGTCGTCAGCGCGCAGGATCCGTACCTCGCTGGACTCGGTCGCGTGCAGACCCATGACGAGCCACTCGCGCGAACGGGTACGCCCGATGCCGAGATAGAACGCCTCGTCGGACTCGGTGTGGACGCACACGTCCTCGCTCGGGTCGGTGCCCAGCCGGTGTCGCCACAGCTTCCACGGCCGGTGTGCGGCGTCGAGCGTGGTGTAGAAGAGGTGCTGCTCGTCGGCCGACCACGCCGCCCCGTAGCCGGTCGGCGTGATGACATCGGGCAGAAGCTCGCCGGTCTGCAGGTCCTTCACCCGCAGCTCGAACTCCTCGCTGCCGTTGGTGTCGGCGGAGTACGCAAGGAGCCGGCCGGCGGCGGAGACGGCGAACGCGCCAAGGGCGAAGTACTCCGTGCCTTCGGCGGCCTGGTTGCAGTCGAGGAGCACCTGCTCCTTGTCGCCGCCAGGCTTTCCCGCGCGCAGGGGCTGTCGGGCGAAGATCGGATACTGCAGGCCCTCCACGGTGCGGGTGTAGTACTCCCACGCGCCGTCACGGGCAGGCACATCCTCGTCGGTCTCCTGGATGCGGGAGCGGAACTCCTCGAACAGTTCGCCGCGAAGCCCCTCGAGGTGGGACAGCGTCTGCTCGGTGTAGGCGTTCTCGGCCTCGAGGTGGGCCAGGGTCGCGGGGTTGTCCCGCTCGCGCAACCAGGCGTACTCGTCGGTCCGCTCGTCGCCGTGGTGACGGTGGACCACCGGGCGCTGGGCGGGTCGGGGTGGTGTCGGCATGGCGACGACCCTACCCGTGGGAGCGCTGCCCCTGCGGGGATTGTGCGGCCATCAGGGCGCGCCACGCCTGGCCCAGCTCCTGGGCGGAGGGCGTGCGTTCGGGATCGATCAGCCACTGCACCATCAACCCGTCGATCAGCGCCATGTGGAACGATCCGACCGCCCGGGTCGCGAGGTCCACCCCGGCCGCCTGTCCGGCGCCCGGCTGCCCGGCAACCTCCTCGTCGGACAGGTCGAGCTCAGCGGCGGTGGAGACGTACTCCGACCGGGACCTCTCGTAGTAGTCGGCAAGTTGTTGGCGAAGGGCCGGGATGTGCTGGGCCTGCGCAACCGCCTCGAGATGGGCGACCATCAGCGGCCGCAGCCGGTCGAACGAATCAACCACCCAGGTCCAGATCGTCTCCCACTGTTCAACCAGGCTCCCGCCTCGCTGCGCGGTGGTGCGGGCGAAGCCGACGAACTCCTCGTCCCACTCGCCGAACGCCTCGATCAGGGCGGCCAGGAGCAGCGCCTCCTTGGAGCCGAAGTGGTAGCCGATCGAGGCGAGGTTCGTCCCGGACGCGGCAACGATGTCCCTCGCAGTCGTCCGCGCATAACCACGCCGCTGAAGGCACTGCTTCGCTCCGGCCAGAAGCTGCTCCCGATGACCCATGACAGCGATCCTAGCCTGCCGTCTATACGTACGTCCTATACAAACGTATAAGACGAGCGTACAGTCGAACGTCATGGACGATGGGCAGTTGGGGACGGCCGCCGGGCGCGGGCGGAGCAGCCAGGCGGGTCATACGGCCCCGGACGAAACGGACAGCGCGCACGGGGCTCCGCGAGCCGGGCGGGGGGAGTGGGTCGGGCTGGCCGTCCTCGTACTGCCCTGTCTGCTGGTGTCGATGGACATGTCGGTGCTGTCGTTCGCGCTGCCGTTCCTGAGCGCGGATCTCGAACCAGACAGCTCCCAGCTGTTGTGGATCATGGACGTCTACGGGTTCCTGCTGGCCGGACTGCTGATCACGATGGGCACTCTCGGCGACCGGATCGGGCGTCGGCGGTTGCTCCTGATCGGCGCGGCGGCGTTCGGGCTCTCGTCGATCCTCGCGGCGTACTCCACCAGCGCCACCATGCTCATCCTGAGCCGCGCCGTCATGGGCGTGGCGGGTGCGACGCTGGCACCATCCACGCTCTCGCTGATCCGGAACATGTTCCACGATCCCGCGCAGCGGCGTGGGGCCATCGCCATCTGGACCGCGGGCTTCTCCGGTGGCGCGCTCGTGGGGCCACTGGTCGGCGGGCTGCTGCTGGAGGCGTTCTGGTGGGGCTCGGTCTTCCTGATCAACGTGCCGTTCATGGTGCTCCTGCTTGCTCTCGGTCGGTTCCTGCTACCGGAGTTCCGCCCTGCGCGGGCAGGTCGCTTCGACCTCGCGAGCGCCGCGCTGTCCACGATGGCCGTCCTGATGGTGATCTACGGCGTGAAGGAGTACGCCGAGAGCGGCCTCGGACCGGCAGCGGCACTGTCGATCGTCTCCGGCCTCGCGATGGGCGCAGCCTTCGTCATGCGGCAGCGACGGCTGGTCGAGCCGCTGATCGACCTGGGCCTGTTCGCCCATCGGGCGTTCGGGACGGCGATCGCGGTGAGCACCGTGACCATGTTCGCGATGGTGGGGTTCCTGTTCTTCACGTCGCAGTACCTCCAGCTGGTCCTCGGGATGCGGCCGTTCGCCGCCGCGCTGTGGAACCTGCCGGTGGTCGCGGTCATGCCGGTAGGCGCGCTGGCAGCCGCGTCGCTGGTACGCCGGACGGGCGCCGGCACGGTTGTCACTGCCGGACTGGCGATGGTCGCAGTCGGATTCGCCGTCGTGACGCAGGTCCGGCCAGGCTCGGGTCTCGCGGTGCTGCTGGTCGGCCTCGGCGTGATGGTGATCGGCATCAGTGCCGTCATGGCACTGGCGTCCGATCTCGTCGTCGGTGCCGCTCCGCCAGATCGGGCCGGTGCCGCGTCCGCGATCTCCGAGACCGGCGCCGAGCTCGGCGGTGCCCTCGGGATCGCCCTGCTCGGAAGTGTCGGCACCGCCGTCTACCGGGCGGAGCTGGGCGAGTCGGCACATTCAGCCGGCCTGCCATCTGGGGTGATCGACATGGCGCGGGAGACGCTGCCCGCGGCCGTCAAGGTGGCCGACCAGCTGGCCGCACCCCTGGCGGAGGCGCTGCGCGATTCTGCGTTCGCGGCGTTCACCCAGGGAATGCAGGTGGCGGCGATTGTCTCGGCCCTCCTCATGGCGGGCATGGCCGTTTTCGCCGGCGCACTGCTCCGGCGCTGACGCCGGCCACCCCCCGACCAAGCACGCTTTCCCAAGCGGACAAGACTCCGCGATCCTCGCGCGAAACCACGGTGAAGCGGGAGCGCTCAGCCGGTACGGTCGCCACCATGGCCCGCCTGAGCCGTGGTCGGTGATTTGCCCCAAGGTTGCGTCACTTCCACTGACGATGCGAAAGGATCACATGAGCACAGACATGCGACGCGATCTGGGTGAAGGCCTGGTCCTTCGTTGGACCACAGCGGCCGACACCGAGGCTGTCGCCGCACTCGTCGGGGCGGTCTTTCGGGGTCGCGAGGACGAGGAACCGAACCACGGGCTGATGGACACAGTGCGCCGCTACATGCGGGTCGACTATCCGTTCATGGGCCCCGACGACTTCGTCGTGGTGGAGGACACGAGCAAGGACGGGAGTCCGATTGTCGCCTGCACCTGCTACCTGCGCGAAGAGTGGTTGTTCGACGGCATACCGATTGCTGTCGGCCGGCCGGAAATCGTGGCGACAGAGCCGGGCTATCGAAACAGGGGCCTGATCCGAGCCATATTCTCCGCGGTCCACGAACGCGCCGCGAAAGACGGGACCCTGATCCAGGGCATCACCGGAATTCGGTACTTCTATCGGCAGTTCGACTACGAGTATGCGATCGACCTTGGCGGCGGCGTCACCCTTCCGGCCCCGCTCCTTCCAGAGCTTCGAGACGGGGGAGAGGAGCCCTATCGCCTCCGTCAGGCCACTCGCGCTGACATTCCCTTCATCGCTGCCTGTTATCGACATCAGCAAAGGGACAGCCTGGTGACCTGCGGCCTTCCTGAAGAATTCTGGCGCTACCACATCGACGCCGAGCATGCGGGAGATGCACTCGAGGCTCATTCCCGGATCCGCGTCATCGAGGCCGCTGGCGGGACACCCTGCGGTTTCCTGCTTTCGCCGTACGGCCGGCACGGGGACAGCTTCGGGCCCAGGCTGCTTGGCTTTCAGGCCGGGACCAATCTCCATGCCGTGGCGCCTTCGCTGCTGCGCGGACTGAAGGACATGGGGGAGAAGGTGCCGTCGACGCGCGATAAGCCCGTGGCGAGAATAGTGCTGGATCTCGGCCCCACCCATCCCTTCTATCAGGTACTTTCGGCAGACTGGGCGCCGCGCAACGATGGCCCGTACGCATGGTATATCCGAGTGCCTGACCTGCCTGCTTTCGTGCGGACGATCGCGCCGGTCCTCGAACGACGCCTCGCCGCATCATCGCTCGTCGGATACAGCGGGGACCTGGCGTTCGACTTCTACCGGGGCGGCCTGCGGCTCACGTTCACGGCCGGCACATTGCAGGACGTCGAGAGCGCCGAGTTCGGGCCGTATGACACGTCCTCGAACGGCGGATTTCCTCCGCTGGCCTTCCTGCGACTTCTGTTCGGCCACAGGTCATTGGACGAGCTGCGATCCGCCTATCCCGATGTCTGGGCCGCATCCGAGATCAGGCCGCTGATCGATGTGCTGTTTCCCAAAGCCAGCTCCCGCCTCTTCGCCCTGTGACGTGCCGCGTGGACGCCCAGCAGCATATGCCGACTGTGAACAAGGTATCCGCGTTCATCACTCATGGAGACCAGTTGCTGGTGTTCCGCAAGCCTCACCATCCAGGAACCGGAACCCAGGTCCCCGCTGGCACGATCGAGCCTGGCGAGACGCCGGAACACGCGGTTCTCCGCGAGGCGTGGGAAGAGTCCGGCCTGACGGGCTTCCACCTGTGCGGCCTGCTGGATCATCAAGTCGTCGACATGCGGCCCTACGGCTGCGACGAACTACACGACCGCTGGTACTTTCACCTCCTCTCGCCTTCCACGGTGCAGCGGGCCTGGCGTCATGGCGAGTCATGTCCGTCATCGGGGGCGGAGGAGTTCATTGCGTTCGACTTCTTCTGGATCGACGTCGATCGCGCCGCACACGAACTCAGGGCAGAGAACCACACAGCTCTTCAGGTCCTGAGTCATCGGCTCGAGGGGATCAGGCGCCCCTGACGATCTCCTGCGCCGGGTCGTCGGGCGAGATGGTCTGCGGCGCGCAGTTCGGCCGGCTCAGCGAACTCGGTCGTAGACGAGAGCCAATGTGCCGTGCTCGCCCGCGTTCTGGCTGACGAGCGCCCACTGCCCCGCAGGCAGACCGTCGTCGAAGAGGCGCGGTCCGCTGCCGAGGAAGACGGGAAAGATCGTGATCGCCAGCCGGTCGACCTTGTCATCGGCCAGCAGAGCCTTGATGACGCTCGCGCTGGAGAGCACGAGAATGTCGCCGCCTTCGGTCGCCTTGAGGTCCGCGATCACCTCGGTGGTCGGCTTGTCGACGATCGTCGTCCGCTCCCACCGCGCGTCGCCAAGGGTGGAGGAGAGGACCACCTTGTCAGTGTCGACGAGCCACTTCGCGAAGGCCTCGTCACGCGGGTCGGCGCCCTTCATGCCGATGACGGTGGGCCAGAAGCCGAGGAACCCCTCGGCGTTGACGCGCCCGAGCAGAGCCGTCGTCGCCGGCTCCCAGAGGCTGGTCAGGTGGTCGCGGGCGATGTCGGTGATGGCGTACGGCATCACCCAGCCCATGTCCTGCGGGTCCGATCCGGCGTAGTGGCCGTCGAGGGAGAGGGCCATGTTGGTGACGACTCTGCGGCCGCTGGTCTGCTCTGTCACTGCGTGCTCCTGGATTCCGTGTGGTGCTCGGTGTCGGTGCCGTGTGAGTCCGCTGCGAGGATCGCCGCGAGCTTGTCGAGACTCTGCCCGAAGCCGATCTCGATGCCTGCGATGAAGTCCGCTGAGTCGACTGTGCTGTCGGTGATCCGGTGCTGGACCTCGAGGTCCGTACCGGTGTCGGTGGGTCGGAGGCCGAAGTCGACGTAGGCGGTGAAGGCGATGCCGCCGTCGGGCAGCGCAGGGGAGAGGTGGTAGGAGAGGTGCTCACCGTGGCGTACGGCGTCGACGAGTCCTTCCCCGCGTCCGGCCACCAGGTCGGAACCGTCGGCATCTTCTGCATCGCGGTACTCCAGGACGATCCGCCCACCCGGGCGCGCCTCGAAGACGAGTTCGGAGACGCGGAGGTCGTCGGGCGTCCACCATCGGGCGAGCAGCGAGGGCTCGGTCAGGTGGCGCCAGACCTCCTCGGGGCGCTCGGTCAGAGACCGGACGAACCTGAACGAGCGGCCGTCGGCCCACCCCGACTCCTCCGCGGCGAGCCGCTCTGCGTGGAGGCTGAGCCCGTAGCGGTCGTAGGTCTCGCGCGCGCCACCTCCCTGGTCCGCGGTGTCGGCGAGCCGGCTGAGTGCAGCAGCCAGGTCACGCAGGGGAGCGGGCTGGAGCGCGTAGATGCGGCGCTGGCCGGTGCGCTGGGAGGTGACGATCCCGGCGCGCTCGAGGGTCTGCAGGTGCTTGGTCGTCTGCGGCTGACGCGCCTCGGCGAGCTGGGCGAGGACGCCGACCGACCGGGGCCGCTCGGCCAACAGGCCCACGAGCCGCCAGCGGGCCGGGTCGGCCAGTGCGGTGAGGAGTGCGTCCATGCGGACAACTATTCACCACAGCGAATATTCGCGTCAAGGAATATCTAGTGATTCTCGGGCTGGCGGTCCGCGAGCCAGATCTGTCGTGGCGCGTGGCCGGAGCGGCGGAGCCAGTGCTCGGTGCAGACGATCTTCGTGGCTGCGATGATCGTCAGAGGGTCAGCAGGCGAATCGCCGAGTGGGCGACCACGTTCGACGTGGTCTGATTGCCATCGAAACGCTGTCGCCGGCACCTCCTGGCCCTTGCGCCGACATCTGCGGTCGCGTCCCTCAGGAGGAGGCAGGCGGGTATCCGTTCTCCAGATAGGCGACGATGCCGGTGTTCCTGGCCTGAATGCCAGCGCCGATCCTGCGTGCATGGAGCGCAGGATGCATTTCGCGGACCTGCTCCACGGTCCAGAAGTCGAACGCGCCGAGCTCACTTTCCTGAAGTCGGATCGACGAGATCTCTTGTGGAGTAAGAACTCCGCCATCGAACACGGTCATCAGCCCTTCGATGGGGATGGTCTCGGTGCGGGGTTCCCAATCCACGACCAACAGCCTGCCAAGCGACCGAGCCAGGCCGAGTTCCTCTTTCACCTCGCGGACGGCGGCCGCATGTGGAGGCTCATTGACCTCGACCACACCGCCGGGGTAGGCCCACCCGTCGCGGTAGGTCGGCTTGACCACGAGGACGCGGCCGGCCGAGTCGAAGAACAACGCACCCGACGCTTCGCGCTTGCGTGGCAGGCTCAGGCTCCAATGGCCGTCAGGCGGCTCGATCGTTGACATCCGGCGGAACATACCAGGATCGGTCCGCGAGGTCGCCCGGTCTGATGTGAGTTGACTTGCAGGAGCGGGAGTTCATGAGACGGGAATAGCACGGGTGCGGCCACAGAACGGCGGCAGCGCAGCGCCTTGACTGCGAGTCAGATGAGCCGCGCCGGGCCGACATGCTCCACAGCGGTCACTATCCGTTCTAGAAGGCTGGGCCTCATCGTGGGCAGGTCGGTGA
The DNA here is from genome assembly GCF_040196095.1 of Actinopolymorpha sp. B17G11. NCBI lineage: Bacteria > Bacillati > Actinomycetota > Actinomycetes > Propionibacteriales > Actinopolymorphaceae > Actinopolymorpha > Actinopolymorpha sp. B17G11. The sequence continues at coordinate 7,768 of NZ_JBEFTW010000023.1, read as the reverse complement.
GGAGGAACCAGCGGACCTCGAGCGACTCGTCGTCTGCCACGTACGGGGTGCCGGCGACGTATCGGCACCGGAAGGTGTGGTCCAGGTACTGAGCGTGGTCGCCGTTGACGTGAACAGTCGGATCGCTGACGTTGACCCAGACAAGTTCCTCGACAACGCAGCGAATCCCGGTCTCTTCGAGCACCTCTCGCACCGCTGCCTTCGCTGGGTGCTCGCCAGGATCGACTATGCCGGTCACAGGAGCCCAAGAACCGTTGTCGGAACGCCGAACCAACAGGACTGCGCCGTCGTTGAGGACGACAGACGTCACGCCAGGCAGCCACAGAAGGTCATGACCGATCCGCTCACGCAGGCGAAGGATGAACTCGGGAACTGGCACGCCTTCACGGTAATCGCTCAACTCACCGGACTCGGACACCTGCGGGTTGTGAGTCTCCATAGCTGATCGAGCCTGGGAACGACCCTCGGGAACGTAGTGCCGATAATGAACATTATGTCAAGTACTTGGCCCCGCCACGCCCTCAGGCGCATCAGTAGCCCGTAGCGACGCGCGGCTACTGACCGGAATGGGTCCGGAGCTTGAAGATCAGGATGCCGAGGTACTTGTTCATCCACGCCTGCTTGTGCGGGTAACGGCGTCGGGCGTCCTCGGATAGTTGAGGCTCTATCGCGGTCTCGATCCACAGCCCTGCGGCGCTGAAAACGTTGATCAGGTCAGAGATGGTGTAGGGACGCTTGGTGAGGGTGATCTGGTCGTTCCAGCCGCTGAGGTAGGAGAACCGCGCGGTGGAGAAATACTCCTCGCCCAAGGAGGTCTCATTCTGTTCGGCCCGTTCGACGGCGTATCGGATCGGTTGCGTCTTGGTCAGCAGGATGAATCCATCGTCGGCCAGCATCGCGCGCGCTGCCTGCAGGGTGCGAACTGGATCGTTCGCGTAGCCGAAAGACTGCAGGAACAAGATCCGGTCGAAGGTGCGACCGGCAAGCCCTGGCATCGAATCCAGCTCATTGAGATCGCCCCGGATGAGCTCCAAGCCAGGCGGCGGCGCACTGAGGAAGTTGCCACTGACATCGACACCTACGGCGTCGGTCGCGCCGTCTCCAACCAGCTCAGCCAGCTTGCCTCCGTTGCCGCAACCGACATCGAGCACCGACCGTCCGGTGACATCGCCCAGAAGGTCTCGCTGCGCAGGCCACTCGACAAGCCGATCCAGCGAGTCCTCCCTGCTTCGGGCCCGCTCGTAGTCTGGAGCGAGTTCTGGCCACGGCTGGCTCGGATCGCCAGGACTGTCCATGTGAGAGCTCGTCGCCTTCTGTGAGTCGTCTGACACCGCCACGAGACACAACCTAGCCGTCGCAAGTCGCCGTCCTCCTCCGGTCGACCAGCTGGCAGACTCTCACCTCGTGAGGATCAGTCAGGCGAATGCGGACGACGTCGCAGATTTGGCCCGGCTGTTGTGGCTGGACACCCATGATGAGGAACCAGCACAGCGGTCCGTTGACGCATTCGCAGTGGAGCTCGCGAAGTGGTGGGCCGCCCACCAGGACTCGCACCTGGCGTTCGTCGCCCGACTCCTCCGACCGGAGATCGTCGGCATGGCCTGGGTCGCGCTCGTCCCCCGCGTCCCGAGACCTGGAGCGACGAGTCGGCTATCCGCAGACATCCAGAGCGTCTTCGTCAAGCCCAACCAGCGAGGCCACGGGATCGGCTCGGCGCTCGTGGAGGCCGCTTCGGAGCATGCGACACACCTCGGGGCCCTCCGCGTGACGGTCCACTCTGGTCGCAAGGCAGTGCCGGTGTACGAACGGCTGGGCTTCGGGTCGTCCCGACAGATCCTCCAGCGACCACCGGCCTGACAAGTCGCACCTCGCGCAGGCACCTTCGTTTGAACTGTCATGGGTCACGTCCCAACACTCGGCACAGACACACGTGCAGGGTCCACAACGAGGATTTCGAGGTCACAGTGAAGAACATCTATGTGGTCACGCATCCGGAGGCAACCCACCACGTAGACGGACTCGTCGGCGGGTGGTTCGACTCCGATCTGACCGAGCGAGGCATGCGTCAGGCTGAGTCGATCGCCGAAGCGCTGTCTGAGCGCCTCGGCGACGCTGACGTCGAGACGATCACATCCGACCTGCGCCGCGCGCAGCGGACCGCAGAGGTCATCGTCAAGCGGGTCGGCGGCGCTCTGAAGTTGGACCCAGACCTGCGGGAGAAGTCGTACGGTGAGGCGGGTGGCCGACCCAAGGCTTGGCTCGAAGAACGCCGCATCCCGATTCCGGAGTTCGGCGAGCGGCTACGGCACGACGAAGGTGTGGACGGTGCTGAGACACGGATGGACCTCGCCGTCAGGGCTTATGCGGCGATGGATCGGATTCAAGAATCCACGATGGAGAACCAGGTAGTCGTGACACATGGAGGTACTGCCACTCTCCTCCTGGCAGCGTGGATTGGCATGCCCTTGGAGGCATCGGGCCGTGTCCAATTCCGTGTCACTTCAGGCGGCATCACCTACTTGCGCAAGGACGACCGAAACTACAGCCACCAGATCGCCCAGTTGAACGAGACCCGCCACCTGAACTAAGTCCGGCGGGAGCGCCAAGCGGTGGACGACACCGCCCGACCAACCGGGCCTCCGGAACGTACTCCCAGGCGTCGGCCCCTTCTCCAGCTGCGGGCCCGCCGACGCACCGACAACCGCTGTCGGGCCGGTCACGTCAGGGGCGCGGATCAAGGGAACTGTTGCTTGTTACTGCCCCAGCCTCCCGTCGATCCGCTCCCGCAGCAGGTCGGCGTGCCCGTTGTGTCGTGCGTACTCCTCCACCATGTGCACCAGGACCCACCGCAGCGTCCTCGGCCCGCCGTGAGCGGTCCCGGCCACATCGAGGTCGGGCGCCTGGGCGATGAACCGGTACGCGAACTCGATCTCGGTCCGCCACGCGTTCCATGCCTCGGTGACGGCCTCGGCCGTGGCCACTGCGCCGTCGAACTCCCCGTCACGATCGGTATCGGAGTAGAAGTACGGCGGAGCGTCCTGACCTGCCATCACCGTCCGGAACCAGATGCGCTCAACCTCGGCCATGTGGCGTACCAACCCGAGCAACGACAGCGTCGACGGCTCCACCGATCGACGGGCAAGGTCCTCGACTCCCAAGCCGCTGCATTTGAGTTCCAGGGTGTCGCGCTGCCAGCGCAGGAAGCCGACAAGGGTCGCGCGTTCCTCGCTCGTGGTCGGCGGGTGGACGCGTGGGTCGGTGTCGCGATCGATGAACATGGTTGCTCTGGGGCTGCTCCTCATGCCCGCAATCATGGGCCGTCCGCGCATGATCCACCACAGCTGTCCGGCGCGACCTCCGCTTCCGGGCGGTGCGACCAGCTGCGGGTGGCTTCTCCCTCATGCGTCCGCGGGAATCTCGCCGTGCAACCGCTCGCGCAGGCTACGATACGTGAAGCACCGACATAGTGAAGGGACTTCACGATATGTCTGTTGAGAGTTCTCGCCGCCAGAAGCAGCAGGCAGCACTCGGGCAGCTGCTCCAGCTCGCGATGCTCATCAACGAGGACATGGAGCACGGTCTCGGCCGTGTCGGGCTCACCCCTTCGCGGGCGACCCTCGTCTGGGAGCTGCTCCACCGCGGGCCCAGCACACAGCGGGTGCTCGCGGGTGCAATCGGCGTGAGCCCGCGAAATGTCACCGGCCTCGTCGATGCCCTGGTGGACACCGGCTTCGTCGTTCGAGAGCCGCACCCTACCGACCGTCGGGCCGCGCTCGTGTCGTTCACCGAACACGGCGCGCGCATCGCCGAGCAACTGAAGCGCGACGGCGAGCAGCTTGCGGACGACCTCTTCGCCGACATGCCCGACCGGCAGTTCAGCGCCCTGGTGAGGGGTTTCGACGTGCTGATGGCGCGGCTGTGTGAGCTGATCGCCGAAGCGAAGGAGAAGGAGGCACAGCGGTGAACGTCATAGGCCCGCCGGTGGCACTAGCCCGGCACGCCATCCGGTTCGAGCTCGGGGTCTGGCGCAGTCTGTACTTCCTGGTGCGACGGCGAGACCCCGGCGCCGGTCCCGGTGTCGAGAGGTTCGGCTATGTGAAGGCGGTCGAGCTCCTCTTCTGGGTCTTCATCATCGTCTCGGCGATCGAGATCCCGATCGCCCACATGCTGGTGCCGTGGGAGCCGGTGAAGATCGCCCTGCTGGCCGTCGGTTTCTGGGGATTGATGTGGATGGTGGGGATGCTCGCCGCGTACAAGGTCCACACGCACCTGGTCGAGCCGGTGGGCCTACGCCTCCGCAATGGCTTCACTCTCGACATCACCATCCCCTGGGAGGCCATCAGCTCGGTGTCTGTTCGAGAGCGGAGCCGCGAACGCTCGCGGGCGGTACAACTCGACGAGACCGACACCGGAACGACCCTGAACGTCGTGGTCGCCAGCCGGACAAACATCGACCTGATCCTGCAGCGTCCCTTCACGGTGACGCTCCCCCGTGGCGTCCAGACCGTGACGACGGTGCGGTTCTTCGCCGATGAGCCCCGCACGCTCGTCAAGCGGATGCGTACGAACCTCGCCGAACAGGTGCAACGCTGAGCGGTGACGGGCGCGTCACTCCCCCGGATGTCTGAGATGCGTACGCAGCTTGTCGGCGTACGGCCGGCGACGTTCGGCGGAGACGAAGGCCGGGTACGGGTTCGACCCGTAGAGGTCATCGCCTCGATAGCGGGGAAACACGTGCACGTGATAGTGCCACGTGTCCTGGTAACCGGCGGGCTCATTGTGTTGCCGGGTGGAGATTCCCTCGCACCCGTAGGTGTCCCGGATCGCGCGGGCGATCGTCCGGACACCGTCGTGGACAGCGTGACCGTACTCCGCCGGAAGGTCGTAGATGTTCTCGTGGTGGGCGTTCGGCACGACCAGCACATGACCGTGGTTGTTCGGCCACCATCGGGCGCAGATGAATGCCGTCGCCCGTTCCGACTGCCACACGATGTCCTGCTGGCCGCTGACGTCGGTGGTCCCACCGGCGACCAACGCGCAGATCGGACAGACGTAGCCGGGCGGTGCGTGGCTGATCATGTGCGAATCCTCCGTTCGATCAGAGCCCGAGCCAGGTCCTCCGCGAGCCTCGCACTGACGGTGGGACCTGACCCCGCGATCATGCCGGCTGGGAGCCGTCCGGCGGTGCGTTGGCGAGGTCGGCGGTCGCGACCTGCCCCGCCTCGTTCGTACGCCGCAGAAAGTCGGCGATGAGGGCGAGCTCGGACTCGTCGTAGCCGGCGCAGATCGTGCCCATCGACGCATCCATCCCCGCGTAGAGGCGGAAGAGTTCGGCGTTGCGGTCCCGCAGAGCACGAACGACGACAGCGCGCCGGTCGGACTGGTCACGTTCGCGGACCACCCAGCCGCCGCGTTCGAGCCGATCGAGGATGCCGGTGATCGTGGCGGGGTGCAGCCCGGCCCGACGTGCGAGTGTGGTTGGGCCGAGCGGCCCTTCCCGGTTGATGAGGTCGAGGCAGTGGAGATCAACGTCCTTGAGCGCGAGGTTGGCGGTCACCTGGTGGTTGAGCAGGGACAACTGGATGGCCAGCCCGCGCAGCGACTCCTTGATCGTGATGGTCAACCGACGACGGCGCCGGGCGGCCTCCCTTGCTGGTTCCGCACTCATCTGAACGGTCTCTCGTACCCCATGGTGAGGAAACCCTATCCGCCGGGCGCTTCGCCACCGAGGAACCGTCCCGCACGGCTTTCCGCTGCCCAACCGCGGCGACCGCCGAGCCGGGGCCCTGGCTCGGAGATCGCCTCACATCCGAGCCGGGCCCCGAGGTCGGGCGAGCCGATCAGTTTCCGGTGTCTGGGTTCAGGCCGCGCAACCGTGGCCGGAACTTCTCCCAGGTGGCCCTGCGGTCCGATACATCCGCGACCCGAAGCGCCGTTGCGGTGTCGCCGCTCACGACCGCCGCCACGTGCACGTCATCGCCCTCGTCGACCGAGCCGATGCCCTCGCGGTGGGCGTTGACCAGCGTCTCGTCATCGACGACGTAGGACCTCGAGTAGCCATCCTCACTCTTCACCGTGATCGAGGTGTCGCTCACCGCCTGCACCTCGCCATGTTGGACGGCCACGGTCTGGTAGCCGCCGTCCTTCTTGGCCGTGACGAACTCACCATGCAGAGCCCATCCCATGAGCCCCGGAGCCCGGTGGCCCCGCATTACCGGCCGGTCCTTCGCGTCCGGACGTGGCTGGTCGCTCGTGGCAGCGGTCGCGTCGTTGCCGGACTCCGCCACGTTGTCGGCAAGGGCGATCCCGCCCACCGCCAGCGCCGTGATCGTGGCGGTCGACACCGCCACCGCGAGCACCGTGGACCGGTCCGACCACCGCCGGTTGGCCCATCGCCTTTTGACCCACTGCCCGTTAGGGCGCATCGCGGTCTCCCTCCAGTCGTGGATGTACGAAAGCAGTCTCCACCCTCGCTCTCCTGGCTGGGACCGCCCTGAACGCCACCTGGAGATTAGCTGGGAACTCCTCCCGCCTCGGCTCCCCCTGCCAGCTCCTGCCAGCTCCTGCCGGCTCCCGACGGCTCACTGTTCGCGGACGACCTCCGAGGCGTCCTTGTCCGTACGTAGTCCGACGAAGCGTGGATGGCGGAGCTTTCCGTCGCTGGTCCACTCGGTGAAGCCGATCTGGGCGACCAACTCGGGGCCCACCCAGTGGGCGGAGCGCTCGCGCACCGGATCGGCGAACGGCGACGACGACTGGGCGATCTTGTCCATCCGGGCCCGCAGATCCCGCAGCATCAGTGCGTTGTAACCCGTACCCACCTTGCCCGCGTAGCGCAGCCGGTTCCCTTCGTAGTAGCCGACGAGCAACGCGCCGAACCCCTGCCTCGACCCCTCCGGATCGGTGAACCCGCCGATGACGAACTCCTGGTCGCGTACGCACTTGAACTTCAGCCAGTCCCGAGACCGGCGACCGGTCTGGTACGGCGCGTCGGCGCGCTTGGCGATCAGGCCCTCCCACCCTCGCGCGCACGCGTCGGCGTGGAACCTCTCCCCCTCGGTGTTGCGGTGGGTGGAAAACCGGACGCGGTCGCCGAACTCGAACGTCGTGCGCAGCACCCGCTTGCGGGCCCGCAGCGGCAGTCGGGTGAGGTCGGCCTCACCGACGACGAGCAGGTCGAAGAGGTAGAGGTAGACGGTGACGCCGGTCGCGGGTATGCGCCGGGGATCGGCGAGATTGATCCGCGCCTGCAGCTTGGCGAAGCTCGTCTGTCTGCCGTCGAAGGCCACGATCTCGCCGTCGGCCACGAAGTCCTGGGCCTGTTGTGGCGCGAATGCCTGGACGATCTCGGGATAGGTGTTCGTCATGTCCTTGTGGTTGCGGGACCACAGGGTCGTCTGGCCGCGGTTCCTGACGGCGATCACGCGTACGCCGTCCAGCTTGCGTTCGTAGATCCACCGCTCGTCGGAGAACGGCTTCTTGGTCAGGGTGGCGAGCATGGGAGCCTGCCAGCCGGGGCGTGGCGCCCGACGCAGGAGCTTGCGTTCGTCGTCACCCAGCACATCCAGCGGGTCGGGCATTTCCTTCGCCACAGTTCCTCCACTCGGGCGGAAGGGGCTTCCTCGTCACACATCCCCGCTTAGCCTCGATCCGTGGACCCGGTGGCTGATGGTGTTGGTTCCGCGGCGGGTCGTGCAAAGGGAGTGCCTTCTGGGCTAGGAGAATCGGGAGTGCTGACGTCCTGAGCTCTGCCGAGCCGAGAAGGCAC
>NZ_JBEFTW010000022.1:0-124951 GCF_040196095.1 Actinopolymorpha sp. B17G11 | reverse complement strand
CGGCCGGAACTGCTTCCGCAGCTGCGCGAACCCCTGCCCGGGCGCGCCGGCCTGCTCTCCATCGCGAGGGCGCGGACGTTTCTCGGCTACCAACCGCGGTTCTCTCTGGACGCGGCCTGCCGCGACACCACCTGACCGCCGGGCGGCACGCTGTGCGGTAGGGACACGAGTGGTCGCCGAACGGATCCCGCCTTGTGGGATTGGCGGTCCAGTGTCGGGTTGCTACTGTTCACCGGATGCAGCCCTTGCCACGTAGTGGAAGCAGGGCCGGCGCGAACGTCTGTACGCAGCCGGCGTCGGCTCGCCTTCACGTGTGCGCAAGAGGATCCTTCGATGCACCGGAGAGCTTCGTTTTCCGGTGAGGTGGCCGAACTTCCTCGGCCAGATTTCCGCCCGCGCGGTGGAGATCCGTGACCGTCTGCGCGGCCAGGCTTCGCTGTTCGTCGTCCTTGCCATGGTGGCCACACCGGTGGTGGCGGGGTTCGTGACGAATCTGCGCGGGGCGTCACCGCCACATGGCGGACTCCCGGGACATGCCGGCCACCACCAGCGAGGCGAGGATCGCCTGGATGCGTCACCGGTACGCATGTGGGCGGTGTACGCCGGCCAGCGCGCCGGTATTCCCGTCCGGGCGTTGGAGGCGTACGCCACCGCGGAGGCAAGGGTCGGGGCCGACGATCCGGGATGCCGGTTGCACTGGTCCACCCTGGCAGGCATCGGGTCGGTCGAATCGCACCACGGTCACATCGGGGGTCGGCTCCTTCGCGCGGACGGGCGACCGTCGATTCCCATCTTCGGCATCGCGTTGAACGGCAGGCCCGACATCCGTGCGATCCGGGACACGGACGGTGGGCGGCTCGACGGCGACCCGGTGTGGGATCGAGCCGTCGGGCCGATGCAGTTCATCCCGGACACGTGGGCGATCGCTGGCACTGACGGCGACGGCAATGGCCGCAAGGATCCACATGATCTGGACGACGCGGCCATGGCGGCAGCGCGCTATCTCTGCGCGGCGGGAGGCGATCTGAGTAGCGAATCCGGCTGGCGCCGGGCGATCCTGTCGTACAACCACTCCAGCGCGTACCTGCGGGACGTCCGCGCCCGGGCGAGCCAGTACGCGAGCGCATCCGCATTCGGCCCGACGTCCGATTCTGGTGGGAGGGGACGGACCTGATCGGCTGCCTCCCGTGCGACCTCAGGACGGGAACTGGCTCGGGTCGAGTTCGGTCGTTGATGCATCACCACCGACGACAGTGTGCAGGGTGATCGTGAATGTCGACTGGTATCCGCTCGGGTAGCTGAAGGGCTCGTCGAACTTTTCGAAGCCGCAGTTGCGGGTGAAGCCCTTGGCCCGGGAGTCGAAGTCCTCACCGGTGGCGAAGTAACCGGAGTAGGTGCCAAAGCGGATGCCGTGGACGGTGAACGTGCCACCCTTGCGTACGTACACCGAGAAGGTCTGCGACTTGCCCGTCGCGAACGCGACGAAGGCATCCGTGTCGCCGCCGTTGTCGATGACCAGCGTGCCGTTGCCGGTACGCGACCCGGACCGCACGAACTGTCCATGGCGCAGCCGGCGGCTCGACACGTTCGGAACGGCCACCGGGTGGATGCCGGTGTCGTAGCCCCTGGTCTCGAGGCTCCTGACTGCCTGGTTCAACGAAGCGACGTCGAGGTTGGCGACGACGCTCGACGGAGGAACCGCTGCCCTGCAGGAGTTGTCCCGAGCGGGTGACGCCACCGCGCTCTCGGCCGAGACCTGGAAGGACTGGAGGCCGGCGAGGAGTTCGAGGTGGGCCGACTCCTCGCCGTTCGGCGGTCGCACCTCGTCGAGCTTGGCAGCAGTCTCGGCTGCGACGCGCCCTGCCGCCGCCAGACGGTTGTTCAACGTAGGCAGCGATTTCGCCGCCGTCACCTTCGCGAGTGCGGCATCGACGGGCGCGCCCGCAGCCGCCAGCGTCTTCCTGTACTCCTCGGGTGACGTGCTCGGAGTCGGCGACGCGGACCGTGAGGGCGACTGTTCGGCAGCGTCGGTCGGGTCAACGGCGTCACCGCCGGAACCGCAAGCGGCGAGCGTGCTCGCGCCGAGAAGCAGGAACGCCGTCGCGGCGGCACGACGAACGGCCGGCGCCGCGCTCCCCGTGGCCGTTCCCGCGTGCTTCCTGCAGAGGTTCACTCCAAGATCATCCGCTCGTACGAGGCGAATGACCAGCTCTTTCGAACCTGGTCGAAGGACCTGGCAGTGCTCGGCCGTCATGTTTGGTTGATGTGTGTTGCCAAGGCCAAGGTCGACGCCGAAGATCAAAGCTGCTGATCCGCACGACGATGACGACGGGCACCGCGGCCGATCGACGAGGGAGACACCAGATGCCTCGACCACTGACCCGGCGCTGCCTGCTCGCCGGCGTACCGGCAATCGGCCTGGCAGCGGCAGTGCCCGGCACCGCGCACGGAGCGGAGCTGGCCTATGCCGCCTTTCGAGTTGTACGACGTCTACCCGGTGAGCCCAGTCAGCCCGAGATCACGCTTCCCGCCGGCTACGACCTCGTGCCGGGCGCGAACTACTCCGTGGCCTCGCGCGCGGAGTACTACACGTTCGTCCGTGGTCCGCACGACGCCGCGGGCATCGAGGTGAACCTCCGGTGGCCGGACACGACAGTGGAGACTGTCATCCACCAGGACCTGCGGCTGCCGATCCGTCCGGATCCGACCGACCGGCACGGTCTTGCGTTCACCCTCCCGATGTCGCAGGTGTCGGTCAACGCGAACCAACCGACGATCCAGGTGTGGAGCCACCCCGACATCTCGCCTGGCATGAACTGGCGGATCGAGCACAATGACCCCGACCGCGTGGCGGGTCCGTGGACGACGGTGCCGTGGCCAGCCGGCGAAGTCCGGTCCGTGGTGCACCAACTCGTCGCGGCACATGCGATCTGCCGTGACTCCGGGATGGTGGACGTCGCGGCGGCGAAGGGGCACCGGTTCGTCCTGATGGGCTTCGAGACCAACAACACCCTGCACGCCGACAACCCGCCGCACTGGCACATCTCGTACAACTCCGGTCCGGACTTCAGCGCGCCCACCCACAATCCGCACTTCTGGCTCGATCCCGCGGGCCGTAACTTCTACAACGGCATGGATGTGACTGGGCTCGGACGTTTCAGGTACTACGTCGGCGATCCCGCCCCGCTGTACGACTTCATCGGCGACGCGGACGGCGGGCGGGGGAACCTCGTGCTCACGTTCACACTTCGCGAAGACGGAGGCATCGACATCGACCCGGCCGATGGCCCGGGTTATGCTTGCTGGAGGAGGTGACGGCGCTGCGTGCCGGCGAGCCGTGGCTCCGGATCAGCACCGACGACGATGTACGGCACGGTGTCCTGGTCGTCCGCGTGACGGATCTCCAGGATCCGGCCGCGTCTTCGACCAAGGTCCACCGCTACGACCGACTGACCGGCGTACTCCAGACCGTTCCAGCCTGATAGTTCCGACGGGCACGGTCGCACTTGTCGTCGCTCGCTCCGAATTCCCGGCCGGTCGCTATCGGTGAGCTCCGCGCGCTCGGGTCGCCTGCTCGTCCTGCTTGTCCGGCGCGGCTTCCTGGCGTTCGTACCAGCCCGGCCAGAGCCGGCGAGCCACCGAGACGTCGAGTCGGCCGCCGAGATGCATGGACCTCCACACGCCCCGGTAGCCCGGCAGGATGCCTGCCGCGACGACGATGTGACCGAGGATCAGGGGAGTGACGGCGTACGTGGCCCAGGTGTGCAGGCGTACGAGCACGACGAACGCGGGCCCGCCATGCAGCCAGGCCATCCCCACGCCGCTGCCGATCAGGACGACGAGCCCAAGCGTCAGAGCCACGTTGAGCACCCGTTGACCGGGATCGAAGTGGCCCTCGTGGCGGTCGAACCGGCCGGTGAAGACCGCTCGTGGCCACCGCACGAGCCAGCGTCCGTCCGACCGGTCGACCCGCAACGTCTCCCTGACGAAGACGCGCACCGCGCGGGCGCCGAACGCCAACCCGCCGAGTGAGAGGATGGCGACGACCCAGCCGGTGTTCGTGTGGAGGACCGTGTCAGGAGTCCGGAAGATCCATGCCAGTGGGCTCGGCTGCCCTTCGTGTCCGAGCGTCAGCCACCAGCCGGTCGCCAACAGAATCAGAACGGTGACGTAGATGCCGGCGTGGAACCACCGGGTGCGTCGGTTGTACCGCTCGACTCTGGCCGAAGTCGCCGCGACCGATCTACGCCGCCCTCGTTCAGTAGTCATAGTCCGGCTGGTCGTTTCCGGTGTCGTCCGACGTGTCACCCGAGGTGTCGCCGGAGGGGTCATCGCCGGTGACGTCCACGGTGATCTCCACTTCGTCCCCGGTGGGCGAGTGGTCGGCGTGCTGCTTGGTGATGGTGACGGTGTGCTCGCCCGCAGGCAGCCCTTCGATCTCGAAGGTGTTCTCGGTGACGACGGTGTAGTCGGACTCCTCGCCATCGACGAAGATGTGGACGTGATCCTTGCCGGTTTCCTCCGGACCGATGTCTCCGGCATCGAACTCCAACGTGAACGGCGAGGTCACCTCCGCACCGTCCTCGGGCGACGTGATCGTGAGTGCCTCGCTACCGCTACCGCCGCTGGCGCTCCCACCCTCCGTCGTCGACGTGCCACTGTCGGAGCCGGCGCAGCCAGCCACCAGGACGGCAACGGCCGCCATTCCAGCGAACATGACGCCAGACCAACGCATGAGTCCCTCCTCGTCCCTGCACGGCGACAAGCCCATGCCGGGTGGCGTGGGTCGGATCTCCGTGCTCTACGACCCCCTACGTCAGGGACGCCGGAAGGTACTCAATCCCTGCGGCAACTCGTTCCAGCGCCGCCCCGCTTCCCGAGCCAGATCGACGAGAGGTGATGTCCGTGAACGCGATGATCGAGAGCGTGTCCGTCAGTGTGTTTCGTACGGTGTCGAAGACATCCAGGGACAGCGACGGGCACACCCATCCCGGCGAGGCCCACGAGGTACGGCAGGCACTGCTGCGCGTCATCGACAGCGACGGCGCGACTGGGTACTGCCTGACATCGGCGGACCAGCTCCGGGAGCCGATCCTCGCCGGCCACGTCAGGAACATCCTTGTCGGCCAGGACCCGAGCGACCGCGAACGCCTGTGGCACGCGATGGCGCAGACCCAGCGCGGGTCCGGCGGCGGCTTCACCGACCGGGCCCTCGGATGCGTCGACATGGCGCTCTGGGACCTGGAGGGACGCCGCCTCGGCATGCCGGTGTGGAAGCTGCTCGGCGGTGGGCGGAGCAAGGTGCCCGCGTACGCCAGCACCATGTGCGGCGACGAGATCGCGGGTGGCCTGGCGACGCCGGAGGACTACGGCGCCTTCGCCGAGCAGCTCGTCGCCCGTGGCTACAGCGCGATCAAGCTGCACACCTGGATGCCGCCGGTGTCGTTCGCGCCGGACATCGGCATGGACGCGAAGGCCTGCGCCGCGGTGCGCGAAGCGGTCGGGCCGGACGTGCCGCTGATGCTCGACGCCAACCACTGGTACAACCGGCTGCAGGCACTCACGCTCGGTCGGTCGCTGGAGAAGCTCGGTTACTACTGGTACGAAGAGCCGATGGAGGAGGCCTCCATCCAGTCGTACAAGTGGCTTGCCGACCAGCTGGACATTCCGGTGATCGGCCCGGAAACCGCGTGGGGCAAGGGGTTCACCCGCGCCGAGTGGATCGTCGCCGGAGCGTGCGACATCGTCCGGGCCGGAGTCGGTGACTGCGGCGGCATCACGCCGACCATGAAAGTCGTCCACCTCGCGGAGGCTTTCAACATGGAGTGTGAGATCCACGGCGGCGGCGCCGGCAACCTCGCTGTGTTGGGCGGCACGATCGTCGGCCGGTGGTACGAACGCGGCCTGCTGCATCCCCATTACGACTACGACGAGGTGCCCCCGCACCTCAACTCCGCGATCGACGAGTTGGACGCCGAGGGCTTCGTCCACATGCCGACACGTCCAGGGCTGGGACAGGACCTCAACCTGGCCTACATCGAGGAGAACACCATCACCAGCTGGTGATTCTCGCCTTCTGTCGGGGCTCGGACTCAGGACGCGTCCGCGGCCCGGATCCGGTCCTTGGCGTACTGGCGTCGTTGGGCCGTGGTGTTGAGGCACGGAAAGGGTTCTGACGGGATCGGGACGTCCAGTGCCTGGCACAGCGGCGGCCATCCCTGCTCGGCCTGCCAGACCAGCAGGCGCGAGGAGGGGACGGTGGTGCGTACGTTGTCGAGGTGGCGTTCGTACGCCTCCACGGCCTGTCCTTCGTCGTCCCAGTGCGGGCCGATCTCCCGGGCGAGGAGTTCGAGGCTCATCGCGTGCCGGGACTCCCTACCGGGTTCCGGCGGGCGCCGGACGCGGGGGAGGATGTTCTCGTCGAAGCTGCGCCACCAGGTGCCCGCGTCCTTGCGTACGGACAGCAGGATCAGCGCGTCAGGGAAGGCGGCGCTGATCTCCCGCCAGAAGCTGGACACCGGCCAGTCGACGGCGGCCGTGCATCCCTCGAACAGTGAATGCCACTCTGGCGGCTCGTCGCGGAGGGCGCCGCGCCATTCCGCGACGTGATCGTCGTGCTCGTTGACCGTACGCATGTGGTAGCAGTCGCCACCGAGGATGGTCATCAACGCGGCTCGCAGGGAATAGGTGCCGGTTCTTGGGAAGCCGGCACCAATCACTTTCAGCATGCAGAAATCTCCCATGTGGGTCGACGGGAACGTGGTCGGACTTCTCACGCGACGAGGAAGCTGCCCGATGGGCAAGGAGTTCCGGGGCCAGCACGACAAGGGCGCCTGGCTCGATCCGGATGAGCTCGTCACGTGCGAGGTGGCGAAGGGCTCGGTTGGTGGTCACCCGGGTAGCGCCGATGGCCTCACCGAGGCCCTGTTGCCCTTGGGGCAGAGGGATCCTTCGCCCATGTGTGGCGGCGGCCTGAACGAGCCACGCCGCGGCCCGGGCGGTGGCGTCGTCAAGGGTAGCGCGGATGCGTTCGGTCTGGTGGTGGCGTACCTGTGCGGCGAGGTGGGCAAGGACGTGACGGCGTACGGCGGGAACGTCGTCGACGAGCGCCAGGACCTCGTCGCGGGGGATTCGCCGGAGTCGGGTGGTGCCGCTTGCCTGCCAGGTGGCGGTGTGGCCACCGCTGTCGAGGACGGCGGCCTTGTCCACCGCGCAGGGTGCGTGGAAGTCGCCGAGGTTGACGCGGCGGCCCTGGGTGCTGTCATGGAAGGCGGCCAACGCGCCAGATTCGACGACCAGCAGGTGGGACGCCGGTTCGCCGCGGGTGGCGACCACAGTCCCGCTGGCAATGGTACGAACAGCTGAGTGTGCGGCCAGCCTTCGGAGTCGCTGGTCGCCAAGCATGCTGAACAACGGCACAGTCGCCAACGCGCCGATCTGGTCCCTCACGGCCCCATCCTCACGGCCCACCTCGAGCCCAGTATCGCGCGATACAGCCAACGGCCCGTGGAAGGCCCTAGCGTGCGGGTATGTTCCTCCTCGAACTGAAGTTCAACGATGATCCCCGACGCATGGAATCGCGTCCGGCCCACCGGGCCCGCCTGCAGCAGTTGTACGCCGAGGGCCGGCTCGTGATGGCGGGACCATGGGCCGATGACTCGGGTGCCGCGTTGGTGTTCGACACCGACCGCGCGGGCGTGGAGCAGATCCTGGCCGACGACCCCTACTACGCGACGCCGGGTGTCGAAGTCGTGAGCGTCCGTGCCTGGAATCCGTTCATCGGGTCAGGAGGACGTTGACGGGCCGAGGTGCGTGACCGGTGGTGTGGCGAACTTCGGTGTGTCGACGAGGGCCCTCCACGTGTCGGTGTCCTTGTCGTACCACCGCACGTCCTCCCGGTGATACTGCAGCGCGTAGGCCAGCCGCGGCCGGTCCGTGCTGTTGGGGCCGGATCCGTGCACCGTCCACCGGGAGAACGCGACGGCATCGCCCGCCCGCATCCGGATCGGTAGGCAGTGCAACGGATCGACGTCGACCTGCCGGTGACTGTCGCCGTCGTCGCTGGTACGGGAGTCGAGCTGTTCGCGATGCGATCCGGGCATGATCTGCAGGCAGCCGTTCTCGGGGGTCATGTCCTCGAGTGCGACCCAGATGTTGATCGAGCCGAGCGCCGGGTCGTGCCGCGTGTAGTTGTTGTCCTGGTGGAGATGGAATGTTCCACCACCGCCACCGGCCTTCACGGCCGTGAACGGGAGGTACCGGATCGCTCGCCCGCCGATCAGCCGGGACGCCACGTCGAGTGTCGCCGAGCCGTTGATGAGGCTGTCGAGCAGGGAGTCCGCGAGGTACTGCGGGCACTGGCGAAGCTTGTCCGCGGTCTTCGTCGCCCGGGCGAGAGACTCCCGCGACACGCCGTTGGCGTCGAGAACCTCGAACACCTCGGTACGCAGGCCTTCGACGGCATCGGCCGACACGAACCCGGGCAGGCAGAGGAATCCCTGCGCGGCATAGAAATGGACCTCGCTGTCGGTCAGCGTCAGGGGTTTCACCACTGTCGCGCGATCCGGGACCGGCATGGGCATCCTCCGAGGCAGGCTGGCCAGGGCGTGCGGCGGTTCTCATCATCTCGCGAACGCCCTGTCTCAGAACACCTCGTAGCCGGGAGTAAGGCAGTGCGCCGGGTCGAAGCGTTCCTTCGCGTTGCGCACCACCGGCCACCTGGCACCGAGGTGCTCCTCCCACTCCGAAGGGGTGAGAGGGAAGGCGCTCACGGGATAGACCACCCCGCCAGCGGCACGGATGCGGGGATAGAGCGCCCGGTTCTGTTCCAGCATGTGTGTAACCTGCTGGGTGTCGGTCGAGGCGAACCGGATGAGATTGAAGGTGAACGCGACATCGCCGGCGGGCATCGTCACCAACGGTGTCCTGATCGCGTCAATGGTCAACGGGTAGAACGTGACGAGACCGTGCACGCCGAGGTCCTGGGGCTCGATGTCGGCAAGGACGCCGGCGGCGGTCTCCTCCGCTGCCGAACCAGGCAGGAAGGTCAGCCACCACGGGTGCGCGTTCGCCCACTCACCCGTCGTACGCAGGAGTTCTTCGAACTTGTCGAAGGCCTCCACGTACTCGCGGTACGAGAGGTCGTCGATCTGGGCCTGGGCGCGGTCGTCCGCGAGACCGGCCAGCACCGCGTCGTCGTCCGGCTGGTCGCCTGACGCGTGGAAGACCACCATCTCCAGCTGGTGTCGCCAGCGACCGTCGGGGGCGAGGATCGAGCCTTGGAGATGGTCCGCGCGACCTTTTCGCAGCAGCAGCCGCTGGTCGGCGGCCAGGCTTTCCAGGTCCGGGTAGACAAGGGCGTACCTGCGGGCCCGATCCGGAGCGGCGACGAGCGACAGCGTCGCGCGGGTGATGAGGGCGAACTGCCCGAGCCCGGCGCGTACGCAGTCGAACAGCTCGGGGTTCTCCTCCCTCGAACAGGTGAGAACCTTGCCTTCACCGGTGACCACCTCGAGCTCGCGCACATTGTCGGTCGCCATGCCGTACCTGTGCGTGGTCCCGCCGATTCCGCCGACGGAAAGTGTGCCCCCGACGGAAAGGTCGAGGTAGTTCGTGAGGACCGGCGGCGTGAGCTTGCGCGGCAGCGTGGCGGCGAGCACCGAACGCCACGTCGCACCCGCGCCGACGACGATGTGATCCTCGCCGACGCGATGGATGTCGCCGAAACCTGTCATGTCGATGACGATGCCGGTGTCGACCTGTGAACGGCCGAAGGTGGAATGGCCTTGTCCGCGGGCGGCGATCTTCCACCCGTTGTCCGCTGCCCATCTGGTGACGAGGGCGATGTCCTGGACCGAGCCAGGACGCAGCACCGCCAGCGGCATGCGTTCGACCACGTGCCCGAAGTCGTCGGCGGCGGCCGCTCGGACGTCGGTGTCCAGCGACAGTTCACCGTCGAGCGGCGGTAGTTCTGTAAGCGGAAGACTGCGGCCTTCGTTCACGGCGTTCTCATTCACGTCGGGTTGGTCACCGGACTCGCCACCAGCCAGCTGAAAGATCGAGGCTAAGCGGTTCTGGGCAGGGAGTGAAGCAGTTTCTCGAACGCGGCGTTGAACTCACCGGGTCGTTCGAGGTTGGGCATGTGCCCCACTCCGTCGACGATCGCGAGTGTCGCGTCGGGAATGCGTTCCTGGATGAGCCGTGCGTCACTGACCGGGGTGAACTCGTCGGCGCTGCCCACGACGACCAGCGTCGGCACGGAGATGCGGGCGAGCATGTCCACGTAGTCGCGTCGTTCGGCTCGCCCGCGCAGCGCGGCCGCGGCTCCCGCCGGGGATGTACGCCGCATCATGCCCAGCACGTGCGCGGCGACCTCCGGCATGGCCTCGAGAGTGCGCTGTGCCACCATCCCGGGGAGGAGTTCGGTGGCGTAGCCCTCCATGCCCTCGCGGAGCACCCTGTCGGCGGTGTCGTTGCGTACCTTCTTGCCGTGTTCGGTTTCGCCGGCCGCGAAGGTGTCGGCGAGAAGCAGCGCACGCACCCGGTCCGGAAACAACCGGTAGTACTCCATGACGATCTGCCCGCCCATCGACAGGCCGCCGATGACGTGGTGACCGATTCCCAGATGCTCGAGCAGGTGGGCGATGTCGCGGGCGAACGTCTCCAGCGTGGTGAGTCCTGGAACGACGGTGGATTCGCCGTACCCGCGAAGGTCCGGGACGATCACCCGCCATCCCTGCCTGCTGAAGTGTGCGACCTGTGGTTGCCACATCGAGCGGTCGAACGGATGGCCGTGGACGAGGACGAGTGGTTCGCCACTGCCCTCGTCGGTGTATCCCACGGTGATTCCGTCCAGGGTCACCTTGCTCATGGGTGTGATCCTCTCCCCGCTGCGGCTTGACACGTCGATGCTATTCGGGGCAATCTCTCCTATCAATAAGAATAATGCTCTCGGTGCAATTCTCATGAGGGTGCCAGTGCATGGACGACTACCGAGCGATTGCCGACCAGATCGCCGCCGATGTCGCGGCGGGGCGGCTGCGTCCGGGGGATCGGCTTCCACCGCAGCGTTGGTTCGCCCGGGAGCGCGGTATCGCCAGTTCCACCGCCGCACGGGTGTACGGCGAGCTGGTACGACGCGGCCTTGCCGTGGGCGAGGTCGGACGCGGGACATTCGTACGTGCCGCGACAGGCCCGGTCGATCCCGCTCTCGCCGAACCGGCAGCGGCCGCACGGGTCGACCTGGAGCTGAACTTTCCCGTCCTCCCCGAGCAGGCCGGACTGCTCGCGAAGAGCCTCGCGAGCCTGGTGCGCCCGGACGTGTTGGAGGCGACCCTGCGGCCGGTAGGCGCGGCCGGAACGCCGAGGGCCCGGCAGGCGGCCGCCGCACTGCTGGCGCGCGGCGGCTGGGCACCCGACCCGGCGGACCTGCTCTTCGCGGGTAACGGCCGGCAGGCGATCGCGGCAGCCATCGCGGCACTCGTCCCGCCCGGTGAACGGCTCGGGGTCGAACGGCTCACCTATCCCGTGGTCAAGGGCATCGCCGCTCGACTCGGCGTCACGCTCGTACCGCTGGCCATGGACGAGGCCGGCGTGATCCCGGACGCGCTCGCCGAAGGTCCACCACTACGCGCGATCTACGTCCAGCCGACGTTGCACAACCCGCTGGGCCTCACGATGCCGGACGAGCGCCGGGCGGCGCTCGCTGCCGCCATCCGCCAGCAGGGAATGTACGCGATCGAGGACTCGATCTACGGGTTCCTACGCCAGGACCTGCCACCGCTTGCGGTGCTCGAGCCCGAGCGCGTCATGGTCGTCGACAGTCTCTCCAAACGGGTCGCGCCCGGGCTGACGCTGGGCTTCGTCGTGCCGCCCCGCCGGATCGCCACCGATGTCGCTGCCGCGCTCAGATCGGGGACGTGGATGGCCACCCGGTTCGCCCTCGACGCCGCGACCTGCTGGATGAACGACGGAACCGTCGCCGTGATCTGCGAAGCCAAACGCGAGGACGCGGCCGCGCGGCAGCGGATCGCAGCTGACCGGCTTGGCGCGTTCCACCTTCGTACGGATCCGCATGCGTACCACTGCTGGTGGGAGCTTCCAGAACCCTGGCGGGCGGACACGTTCGTGGCGGCGGCCGCGCGCCGGGGGATCGCGGTGACGCCGGCGGGATCGTTCACGGTGTCGGCGGGGCATGTCCCCAACGCGGTGCGGCTCGCCCTTGCCTCGCCACCGAGGGACGTGTTGGCCACGGCCCTCGACACCCTCGCGCAGCTGGCGGGCCACGCACCGGAGGACTCGGGCCTGGAGTGACTGGCGGCATGGGCCCGGGCGGCTGCTTCGGGACCGGTCAGTCGGCGTCGCCCGGTTCGACGGCAGGTTCGGCGCCGGGTTCGACGGCAGGTTCGGGCGCCCGGGTTCTATGGCAGGTTCGACGAGAGGTGGCGGTTGGCGTCGAGGAGATGGTGGCGTACCTCGTGCAAGGTGTGGACCCCGACCCAACGCAGGCTGCGTACGGTGGGTTCGGGGTAGTTGTAGACCAGCGTCCGCTCCCAGTCGCCCCGGCCGAGCCGGCTCAGCACGTGGGCGAACAGCTGCGCCGCGTCGGTGAGTTGTCTGGCCACGTCGGCGGGGTCCTGGTCGGCATAACCGTCGTGCTCGACGCGTTCGTCGCGCCCCATCGGCTCCGGTGCCGGTTGCTGGGTACGGCGAGCGTGCAGCACGCGTTCCCGCTGGACGAGCAGGACGTCCCGGAGATGGCAGCCGTACTCGAGCGGGGACCAGACCGTGGGGGCCGGCCGGGTGGTCACCGCAGGGTCGGTACGCCGGAGGAGAGTCGCGTACTCCTCCGCTCCCGCGCGGATCGAAGGACCCGCCTCCGTGGCCCCGCCCAGGTCATAGGTGAACCCGCACTCGTTGCATTGGTCCATGCCCGCACCCTAGTCAGCTGTCATCCGCCGCCGAACCACAAATGACCACGCTGCCCATGCCCGCGGTCCGTGGACAGGTGCCGACACCTGTCCCGGCTTCCGCACGCATGGGCAGCGTGGTCATTTACGGCTCCCCGGTTGCCCGCCCGGGGTTCACTGTCCCGCGCTGAACCTCTCCATCTGCATGAGCGGCTTCAGCTCACTCTTCACCTGGTCAGAGACGAAGTAGCCACGGAGCGAGTCGTCGTCCATGAAGTTGCCGAGCGCGCCCATGATCATGCCCTGGTCGAGGGACAGGTACCGCGTGGCGACCGTTCCCGACCTCACCGCGACGGCGTCGTAGAAGCCGCCAGGCCCGTACGCGTCGAAGTCGGCCCTCAGGTTGGCGAGGTTCTCGAGCGATGCCTTCGGGTCGTACTCCAGAGCGAGGAACACCGCGTGCGGCGTCACCACACCGTCGCCGTAGGCCGTCGGCTCCGGCTCGGCCGCCCGACAGTCGAGGTACGCCGGCGTGACCGTCGTACGCTCTTGGTCCGAGGTGTACCCGCCCGCGGTGGACGAGCCGCCGTCGATGCCCAACTGGTCGACGCCGTACTCGCGGTAGCCGCCGGCCGGGTTGCTGGAGGGCGAGAAGCCCCAGTAGCCGTACTTCGCCTCGTCCATGCCGTGCTCGATCTGCGCCTGTACGTACAACGGGTGGTTCAGCCGCCAGGAGTGCGTACCCCAGTCGGACTCGGGCACGAACAGCCCAGGCATGAACGCCTCGAACATGTCGCCGCCCCACGACGGCACGATCCGCTTGCCGCGGTACTCGAAGGCGCCCTCGAAGACCTCTACGCCGAGATAGGTCCGCCACTCACCGACCGGCACCTGCTCGGTCCACGACCAGTCGCAGGTCGGCGGGAACGTCCGCCACGGTCCGAAGTAGTGCTCGCGCGGAATCTGCCCGGTGGCGATGCCGATGTAGGAGGCGATCCGCGGCTCGGAGTTGAACGCGCCGTAGTGGTGGCACGTGTACCAGACGTCCGGCCCGCGGTCGCGGTAGTTGCCCACGATCGAACACTCCGGCGTCGGGTCCGCGTCCCAGAACCCGCCCCGGATCAGGCCGGCTTTGACGTCCTCGCCCTTGGCCTTCGGGTCGTAGTAGAAGCCGAAGTCCATGGACTTGCGCAGCGTACGGGCTTTCGACGTCAGCTGCGGCTCCGCCCGCTCGACCACCATCAGCGCGGCCGCCAGCCAGCCGTTGTCGACGCTGGACAGAAACGGCTTGATCGGATCGCCGCTATCCGGCCACGACCGCAGCACGTCCAGCGTCTTCGGGTCGTACCAGTTGTAGAACATGCCGGAGTCGTCGTGCCGGTCCAGCCGCGCAACGGTGTCGAGGGTCGTAGCGAGCCGTTTCCGCGCGTCGGACCTGCCGACCATGCCGAGGTCGCGCGCGACGATGGTCGACCACATGTACGCACCGATGTTGGTGGGCGAGGTGTAGCCGCCGCGGCCCTGCGGGTCGAGATCGCCGGTGATGTTGTCGTCCGGGAGGCCGGTCTCCGGGTACACCATGGCGTCCATCGAAGCCCAGGTGTCCTCGGCATACGTTCTGAGCGTGGTGTGGTCCGCCGCCGTCAGTTTCTCGCCGGATCTCGAGGCTGTTGCCGAAGATCCGGACGAGGAGCCTGCCGGGGCAGCGGCCGCCGCCGAAAAGGCGGGTAACGCGAGGGCAAGCGCCCCCGCGGCCGCGGCCGCGACCACGCGTCGAGTGGTGGGCATGAACGTACCTCCTGGCGAAGTCGGTCAGCCGGTGCGGCCGACGTGGAGAGGAGCGGTGCCTTGGGTACTTCGGGTGCTGCCTGGTGCGCTTCGTGATGCGCTTCCTGATGTGTCGGTCCCCGCATGTGACCCACAGCTCGTACGGACGACAAGCTGAGTGGGAAGTACGTCGTGAAACGGTGCCGCGGCGGTGCCTTCGACGCGGGCGTGGAGCAGCCGCGCCGCCCGCTCACCGAGCTCGCGCATCGGCTGCCGCACCGTCGTCAGCGCGGGACGGGCGTGCCGGGCGGCCATGATGTCGTCCCAACCGGTGACGGCGATGTCGTCCGGTACGGCGAGACCACGCTCCTCTGCGGCCAGCAGCGCGCCCAGCGCGATCTCGTCGTTGGCGCAGACGAGGACATCCGGCAGCGTCCGGCCCTTGCGGTCGAGCACTCCGCCCGCCGCTTCGTAGCCGGCTTCCTCGTCGAGCGGGCAGCGCACCGGACGACTCGGCGGCCGGACTCCGACCTCGCGGAGCTTCTCCCGGAGTGCGACCCACCGCGCGTGCGTGTCGGGGGAGGACGCCTCGTCGCCGAGGAACGTGAACCGGCGATGGCCGTGGCTGACCAGGTGCTCGACGAGGGCGCGGGCGCCGCCGTCGTTGTCGGCCGTGATGGAGTCGATGCCGGCGACGGCAGGGCGGGCCAGGAGGACGAGCCGGCGACCAGTCGCGGCGATGTGGCGTACGGCGTCGTCGTCGACGGTCCGCCCGAGGACGACCATCCCGTCGACGCGCGAGGCGAGGTCGAGCACCATGTCGCGAGCGGCCGGCCGCTCGTGCGTGGCGAGGATGAGGACGGAGCGGCCGAGTTCGGCGGCCACCTCCTCGTAGCCAAGGACGACCTCCGCGAAGTACGGACCGGACAGGTCGGGGAAGACGATGCCGTGCGCAGCGTGCCGGCGTTCCGCGAGCGACCGGCCGAGTCGGCTGGGCGTGTACCGCAGGTCGTCCACGGCGTCGAGAACCCGGCGGCGGGTGGCGGGGGCGACGCTGGAACTTCCGCGGAGGACGCGCGAGACCGTCGCGATGGACACGTCCGCGCGGGCCGCGACCTCGTAGATCGTGACGCCGGTGCCAGCGTCCGCGTTGTCGTCGGTCGTCGCGGTGTCCCCGGCGTCCGTGGTGCTTGGAGCGCTCGCGCTGTCGTCGGACGGCTGGGCGCTGCGGTCGCCGCCATCCAGGATGCGCCGTGTAAGCGCTTTCATGGTCCGGAGTATGGCAGCACGCAAGCGGCAGCACACCTGCCGTACCGATCACGGCCAACGGCGGGGTTCACGACACCGGCTACTTAGCTCAGTAGTCCTCTGGATCAGGCCCCGCCGGGCGACGTGTTGCAGGTCGAGGTGGGCGAGGATGTTGCCGGCGGCGGTGTGGCACCACTCGCCGATGTCGGCGCTGCACGTCGGGCACACCAGGGACAGGACGCGGGCGGTCGTGTTGAGGTCCACGTCGGTGTAGCCCTGGTCCTTGAGCCGGCCCGACCAGATCCAGTCGAGCAGCCCAGAGTCGAGTGGGTCTACCGGGAAACAACCATCACCGACACGATCCCGAAAAGCATGCACACCAGGAACTTGGCGATCCGCCATCGCACCGCTACCACCTTTGCTCGTCGGGAAAGGAGGGTGCGGCGCGGCGACTGGGATGAGACCCGGGGGTGAGATGTGCAGGGAGGCCAGCCGACCTGCCGCCACGCCACGGTTTGACCTTGGTGTGACCACACGGAAGGGGGAAGGTGCCAGCTGGGTGACATGCCTCTGTCACCGATCATTCGTGCCACACTCGACGCATGGCCGTGAATCTTCCTGCATGGGCCGAACGGATCCGCCGGGAACGTGTGCTGCGTGGCTGGTCGCAGGCCGATGCGGTTCGGGCGCTGCTGACCCATGGAGGAGACTCGCTACCTGGCCGGGAGCATGTGCTGCGCCGCTGGAAGTCATGGGAAGCCGGTGAGCACAAGCCGGATGACCGGTACCAAGGGCTGATCGCCGCCACTTTTGGAACAGCCCGCCACGCCATGTTCCCCGTTGGCCGGCGCGACGCAAGTGGTGAGCTGGTCGCCGCTACCGGCATGGACACTCTGGAGGTTATCGCCAGGGTGCGTAGATCCGACCTCGACGGGACGACCCTCGATGCCTTGCGGCTCACGGTCGACCGGCTGTGTACCGAGTATGCGTACGTGCCGGCCGAGCAGCTGGTGGTCGACGGACGGGAGTGGCTGGGCCGGGTCGCGGACTTGCGGGACGGTCGGCTCACTCTCGCCCAGCACCGGGAGGTTCTGTCGCTGGCCGGCTGGCTGGCTCTGCTGGTTGGCTGCCTCGAGTTCGACGCCGGGCATGAACCGGCGGCCGAGGCAACGAGGCGGGCTGCACTGTCTCACGGTCAGGAGTCGGGCGACAGGGAGATCGAGGGCTGGGCACAGGAGATGCGGGCCTGGTTCGCGCTCACATCCGGCGACTACCGAGGTGTGGTAGCGGCTGCCCGTGCCGGTACGGAGGCCGCCAAGGACCACTCCGTATCTGTCCAACTCGCGGCGCAGAAGGCGAAGGCGTGGGCGCGGATTGGCGACCGCCGGCAGGTGGAGGTGGCGCTGGACCGTGGCCGGCAGATTCTGGACGCTCTCCCGTACCCCGACAACGTTGCACACCATTTCGTCGTCGACCCCAGCAAGTTCGACTTCTATGCCATGGACTGCTACCGCACTCTTGGCGACGACGCGATGGCGGAAAACCTCGCGGAGGAGGTACTCCGTACCACCGGCGACCGTTCACCGATGCGTCGCGCCGAGGCCAGGTTCACCTTGGGTGTCGTCGCGGCACGGACCGGGAACCTGGAAGGTGCCGTCGACTCTGGCCGGGCCGCTATCGCCAACGCGCGGACGTCCCTACCGCATTTCGTCATGCTCGGCCAGGAGCTGGCCAGGCATCTCCAGCGGCGGTACCCCGGAGAGAAGGACACCCACGCGTTCCTCGAACAGCTTCGGGCGTTGTCTCGCGCCCCGAAGGCGAGCTGACGCATTTCCTGGACGTGTGAGGGGGCCGTACCGACCATGACAACGACCCGAACGCACCGCGAGCGAACAGCGTCGTTCCCGCCGTTCGCGAAACCCGGGAGGAGACGGCTCAGCGGCTGCGTATGAGCCACGTGATCGCGTGGCGGCGCGGGGATCCCGCGTACGTCGGATAAGGGTTCGCGGTGGTAGCCCTTCTACGAGATCGGCACGATCGCGTCGCGGGCGCGCCGGACGAGCGCTTCGCCCAGCTCGATCTTGAACGCCGAACCCGGCAGCGGGGTCGCACCGCTGAGCCCGCCGTCGGGAGACCCCAGCAGCCAGGGGATCGGCGCGACGCCGGCGAGGGCGATGCGTACGTCGTCGCCTCGCCGTACCGCCGCCACACCCACGAGCGGGAACGCATACCGCGCCCGGTCCATCGCCTTGAGGTAGGTGCTGGCGTCCGGCCGGGGCACGTCGAGCTCGAGGATCAGTTCGCCCCGCCGGAGCGTGGTGTTGCTGCGGTTGTCGTCGGTCGGGAGCCGATACAGGTCGGCGAGAGGGAGTTCCCGTTGGGTGGTACGGACCGTCGCCCCCAGAGCGACCAGCGCGGCCGCCGGGTCGGACGGATGTGCCGACGAGCAGTGGCTGTTGCCGAACACGGCGTGCTCGTCGCCGCGGCCGGCGCGGGCGAGGCACCGGTCGCCGCCGGCCAGCCAGCAGCTCTGGCCGAGCCGCCAGTACCAGCAGCGGGTCGCCTGCAGCAGGTTGCCGGCGATCGACCCCATGCCGCGGATCTGCGGGGACGCGGACAGCCGGCAGGCCTCCCGCAGCGCATCCGGGACGCTTTCGGGGGCGTGTTCCAGCTCGGCGAGCGTGGTGCCCGCGCCGATCCGCACACCCCCGCCCTGCCCGTCTGCACCGTCGTACGACTCGATTCCGCGTGGCACGACCGCACGCACGTCGACGAGGGTGTCGGCCGAGAGCAGCCCGTCGCGGAGGAGCGGTACGACGTCGGTGCCGCCGGCGAGGGGCACCGAACCGTTGTCGAACCCGGCCCCGCCCAGCTCGGCCGCGTCGAGGCTAGACAGTCGCTGGAGCTTCATGGCGTTCCCTCGCTGCCTTGTTGTCGGCCCGGTCGGCCCGGTCGGCTCTGTTGGCTCGGTCGGCCGCGTCGCGGAGCGCCCGGAGCATCTCCTCGCGGTCGATCGGGAGCTCGTGGACGTCGGCTCCGGTCGCGTCCCGAATGGCGTTGGCGATGGCGGCGGCGGTCGGGATGATCGGCGGCTCGCCCAGTCCCTTCGCGCCGAGGCTGGTGAGGTTCGGATCGGGGACGTCGACGAGCTCGGTGATGATCTCGGGGACGTCGGCGATCGTCGGCATCCGGTAGCTGTCGAGCGTCTGGGTGAGGACGACACCGGTGGCGGGGTCGAGCAGCCGTTCCTCGGACAGGGTGTGCCCGATGCCCTGGATCACACCGCCCTCGAGCTGGCTCGACGCGCCCAGGGGGTTGATGACCCGGCCGACGTCGTGGATCGCGGCCAGCCGCTCCACCCGGATCTCGCCGGTCTCGATGTCGACCGCCACCTCGGCGACCTGCACCCCGAAGGTGTGGACACCCATGCCGGTGGGGTTGGGGCCACGCGCGCCGGTGCCGAGGATCTGCGCGTTGCCGAGCAGGCCGAGAAGCTCCTCGACCGGCCACGACTCGGCGCCGTCGGCCGTCTCGATCCGACCGGCCCGCAGGCTCAGCTCCTCCGGCGTGCGTTCGTACCGCTGGGCCGCGATGTCGAGGATCTGCCGCCGCGCGTCGCCGGCGGCAGCGCGCACCGCCGGGCCCATCGACGGGGTCGTCGACGAGCCGGCCGCGGCAACCGCGTACGGCCCCCGATCGGTGTTGCCGAGCACCAGGTCGACGCTCTCCAAGGGGAAACCGAGCTCCTCGGCCGCGATCTGCGACATGGCTGTGCGTGAGCCGGTGCCGATGTCCTGCATGGCCGTCACCACGGTGGCGCGGGCATCGGAACCGACCCGCACCCACGCATACGACGGGGGGCCGCCGCCGCCGTACCAGATCTGGCTCGCCAGACCGACGCCCCGCCGCCACGGTCCCTCGCTGCGGGCGCGTACGTCGTGTCGGCGGTCCCAGTGCTTGTCGGCGAGGTCGTAGCAGTCCAGCAGGTGGTTGGCGGAGTACGTCACACCGGACGCCGGGTCCGAGCTGGAGTAGTTGCGGCGGCGCACCTCCAGCGGGTCCATCTTCAGCTTCACCGCAAGCTCGTCGACCAAGCACTCCAGGCCGAACGTCCCCTCGACGAACCCGGGTGCGCGGAACGCCGCCATCGGTGGGGTGTTGAGCTTGGCGGCGTACTCGACGGTACGCACGTTCGGGCAGGCGTACAGCGTCTGCATCGGGCCGGCGGTCGAGGCCATCCAGCCGTTCCACCCGAGGGCCGCCACAAAGTCGCCGCCGAGCGCGACGATCGTGCCGTCGCGCTTGGCGCCGATCGTGAGGCGTTGGATGGTGGCGTTGCGGTTGCCGGCGGCGAGGTTCTCCTCCCGGCGGGTGAGCGCGCAACGAACGGGACGGCCGGTGCGTCTGGCGAGCTCGGCCGCGATGAACGTGTAGTGGCCGGCGTCGTTCTTGGCGCCGAAGCCGCCGCCCATGTACTCGCAGATCACCCGCACCTTGTCGGCGGGAACCTTCAGCGCGCGGGCGACGCCGCTGCGGACGCCCCAGATGTCCTGGGTGGACGTGTGGACGACGAGCGTGTCGCCCTCCCATGCACACACGGACTGGTGGGTCTCGAGCGAGTTGTGCAGCACGGTCTGGGTGCGGTACTCCGACTCGACCACGACGTCGGCCTCGGCGAGCGCGGTGTCGAAGTCGCCGCGGGCATAGTGGCGGGGGTCGGAGGTGAAGTGCTTTTGCCGTACGGCTTCGTCCGGGTCGAGGACCGGCTCCAGGACCTCCCAGTCGACCTCGACCAGGTCCAGCGCGGCCCGGGCCTGGGCGAAGCTGTCCGCGGCGAGGGCGGCGACGGGCGCGCCGTGGTAGCCGGCCAGCTCGTCGACCTCGGGCGCGTCGCCGGGCCCGATCGCGCCGCGGACGCCGGGTGCGTCGAGCGCGCGGGTGAGGTCGATCGCGCGTACCCGGGCATGGGCGTGGGGCGAACGCAGAACGGCCGCGTGCAGCATGCCGGGCAGGCGTACGTCGGCGGTGTAGATCGCCTCACCCCTGGCGCGGGCCGGCGCGGACTTGCGCAGCGCCGGGCGTCCGACGACGTCGCGCGGACCGGCCGGCCACTGGTCGAGCGAGTCCTCGTCGACCACCAGCCAGATCGTTTCGTACCGGCCTTCGACTTCCTTCTCGGTCTTGATCAGGCGCGCCACGAGAGGATCGCCTCCTCGATCTTGGGGTAGGCGCCGCACCGGCAGATGTTCCCGGCCATCGCGTGCCGGATCTCCTCCCGGGTCGGCTCGGGGTTGCCCTCCACGAGGGCGGCGGCGGACACGATCTGTCCGGGCGTACAGAATCCACACTGCAGGGCGTCACAGCGGACGAACGCGTCGACCATCGGGTGCTCACGGAGGCCCTCGATCGTGGTGATCTCGGCGCCATCGACGCTGTGGGCGAGGGTGAGGCACGACAAGGTAGGCCTGCCGTCGACGAGGACCGTGCAGGCGCCGCAGTGGCCTTCGCCGCAGGCGACCTTGGTGCCGGTGAAGCCGAGGTCCTCGCGGAGGACCTCCGCGAGGGTCTGGCCCACCGGCGCGTCGACGTCGTGGCGCTGGCCGTTGAGGCTGAACCTGGTAGTTCCAGGGCTGCCGGCGGCGCGGTTGGCGCCGTCGTCGGCGTGGCTGGCGGAACCGGTTACGGCGTCGGGAGGCGACGCGGCGTCGGGAGGCGACGCGGCGTCGGCCGTCACCGCATGCTCCGGCGACGCATCCGCGGGGAAAGCTGGCGGTCGGTGTCCATGGCGGCCCCTTTGTCGAACGTCTGACGCAGCCCCCCGCCTGCCCCATCGTCCCGGATGCGTCCTCAGGACACAACGCCCTAGACCTGGGGCCGTGTCAGTGACGTCCTCGCCCGCGGTGTTGCCTCGGCACGGTCCGACCCTCGTCCACCTCGTCGTAGTCGGCGTCGTAGGCGGTCTCGACCTGCGGCGAATCGTCAGCCGGCAGCGGGGTCTTCCCGGCGACGTCGCGGACGCCTTCCCCCGCGCTCCTGCCCGCGTCCCCGACACCCTGGCCGACCTCGCTGGCGCCCTTCCCGGCTCCTCGGCCGACCTCCCGCACGCCTTCGCCGGCGCCTCGGCCGACCTCGCCTACACCTTCGCCGGCGCCTCGGCCGACCTCCCGCACGCCTTCGCCCGCACCCTGGGCGACCTCCCGGACCCCTTCACCAGCGCCACGGCCGACCTCCCGGACCCCTTCACCAGCACCCTGGCCGACCTTCTCCACACCTCGGCCGATGGGTCTCGTCAGGGACGTCAGGATCTCGGGGTTGTTGTCGATGGTCCGCATCACCCGGTCGACGATCTGTGCCACCTTGTCGAGCTTCACCTTGAGCATGGCCTGGGCGCTGACGTTCTCGATGTTCAGCTCCACCTTGCCGAGGGTGGCGTCCGCGCCGACATGAATCTCCACGATGTCCAGCACTTTCGCGTGCAGGTCCACGTGTGCCTCGAGGTCTTCCACGTTGAGGGTGATCTTCTCGACTCCGAGGTCGGGAATGCTCAGGAAGACGTCGGGGTCCTGGTTGGAACCCAGCCAATCCTGCGCACTCGCATCCTCGAGACTGTGGGCGCGGTCGGCGTCGCTGTCAGTCACTCTGGAACCCCCATGACTTTCCCGGCCTAGGAGTACCTACCCTCCGCTCCTGCTGATGAACAGATGAGTAGGCCGGCAACGACGAGAAGGACGCCGGACGCAAGGAATCCACGGTCGTACGCAAACCCCACGTTGTCTGCGAGCAAAGGAATTCCGTGCCACGGGAGCACGAGATCAGTACCGCCTTTGCCGCCGGCCCGCACTCACCGGATCGTCGTCCGATCCCACAGGTGGCCGCAGGGCGAGGACCGCCATGGCGGGCGGCGACCGGCGGATGCAGCGTGCCCGGAACCGATGCCTGTTTCCAGGTGCGGCGATGAAGCGGATGCCGGGCTACACACCCTGGCGAGGGCGACGGCGTCATCGTCTGCGACACGGCAAGGCCTACATATTGTGTCTGCCGGTGTGCGAGATGTAACGAATGGCCCTGCCCACCGCGTTCACCGGCGAGCAGGGCTGTCGACGATGAGGGTTGATCTTTGCCATTTGTCGAACACGCATGGTTCAGCGCCATCAAGCAGGAGGACCTGCACAGTTGTGGCAGCGCCCCCGACGTTTGGAACAGTCGGCATGCTCGTCGGTCCTGTCGCCGCTTGAGCGTTCGTTGGCGCATTCGCCGTCGCCGCACGACCGTACCCGCATTTCGATCACGTACTCGTTGCCGCGTGCCAGCCCTTTGAAGATAAGTCGATCTGCTTGCCACTCGCTGGCTGTTCCGACGACCTGACCGGAGGCGGTGCGAAGGGCGGCTTCGGCGAAGAACTCGTCGGCGTGACTGCCAGTCGTTTGGTCGTTGGCCGCCGCCACTGCGAGCATAGAGTCACCGGATGGGATTGGCTTCTGGCTGTTGTCCGCTGCAACAGTCCGGTCCGCGGTCTCAGGGCGGCAGGTTGGCAATGCGGTGAGGGCGAGAAGTAGGAGAACTGCTGTGGCTCGGCTCCGCATACCCCTCTGACGCCTCAGTGGCGTCGGCCGGTTGCCTGGCCGACGCCCCTATTTGCGCCGCGCATCCGTCACCTTCTTGGGCGGTGGCTCTAGCTGGTGGCCCAGTACAGGAACCCGAACGCGTTCCAGTCTCCCAGGGCCAACGTGCGCATCTTCTCGGAACAGTAGGAGCCGACTCCGTACATCGTCAGATTCGCGTGTTTCTCGTAATAAGTAGAATCCGGAGCCTCTGGAAAGACATCGTCCAGTCCATATACAGGCCCAGCCTCATGTGTCGCAATCGACGTCAGGTCCACCCCGCCGGAGCAGGGATCGGGCGTCGGTAGGTTGTACCAGGACCAGGCGTTGGTATCCAGTGGAGAGCGACGTGGCCTCAGACAATGCGCAGGCTGTACCCGCGGATGATCCGGTGACGGTGGCTTTTGCCAGAACAACCGCTGCGACCCGCTGGCGGCTCAACCGCAGCATCCCCCTGCGGTTCCCGACCCATCATCCGCAGGGTCTCGCCCTGATCGGCGACACGATTGCGCTGTCCACGGTCGAGGTGGTCGAGTGGCCAGTGCGGCGCCCGCAGCTCGCCGACGGCCACGATCGTACGCCTGGCAAGGGAATCGGCCATCTCCTCCTCATGGATCGCGACGGAAATCTGCGAGCCGACATCGAGATCGGAGACGGCACGGTCTACCACCCGGGTGGCATCGACTTCGACGGTGAGTCGGTGTGGGTGCCGGTCGCGGAGTATCGCCCGGACAGCAGGGCCATCATCTATCGGTTCGATCCGTCGACGGCGCAGGTCTCGCCGGCATTCGAGATCGATGACCACATCAGTGCGGTGGTGCGCGACCGGATCACCGGAAACCTGCACGGGATGAGCTGGGACGCCCGCGCGATGTACCAGTGGACGCCCAACGGCACAACTCTTGCACGCCAGGCGAACGAGGATCACCTGGTCGCCGTGCAGGACGCCAACTATGTCGGCTGGCGCAAGCAGATCTGCACCGGTGTGGCATCCCTACCGACCTCTGACGGCGGCCGCTACGAACTGGGCTCCGTCGTGCTGCGCGACCTGCGGGACAACCGGATCCTCCACCAGATCCCGTTCCCGTACTTCTCGAGCGCCGGCCACGTGATGACGCGCAACCCCGTGGCACTCGAGGTTGTCAATGAGACCTTGCGCCTGTTGGCCGCTCCCGATGACGGGGATGAAGGATCAGGAACCGAGCTGTTCGTCTACGAGGCACTCATGTCATAAGCGGTCCGCGGCCGCTGGGTGGCGAGCTTGCCGCCGCTCACGTCGATGAGCGTGCCGGTGATGTACTCCGCCTGGTCGGACGCGAGGAAACACACCAGGTGGGCGATGTCCTCAGGCGAGCCCCATCGGCGGATGGTCAGCAGATCCAGAAGCCGGTCCTGGACCTCGTCGGGGCGTTCGGCGAAGTGGTTCATGTCGGTGGGGATCATTCCGGGGGCGTAGGCGTTCGCGGTGATGTTCCACGGGCCGAGCTCACCGGCGATGGCGCGCGTGAAGTGTGCGACGGCGGCCTTGGCGGATGCGTACGCCGCGCCTCCCACGCTGGGGACGATCGCGGCGAACGACGACGCGTTGATGATCCGCCCCGAGCGCTGCTTCTTCATCACCGGGATGACCGCCTTGCACATGTGGAACGTGCCGGTCAGGTTGACGTCGTGGCAGGAGTGCCACCGCTCCACCGGGAGGGTGTCGACCGGACCTCCCGCGGCGACGCCGGCATTGTTGACGAGGATGTCGATTCGCCCGTGGCGGCGTACGACCTCGTCGACCACCTCCTGAATGCGGTCGAGGTCGGTGACGTCGCCGACGAACTGGCTGGAGGGTACGCCGATGTCGGCGAGTTCGGCACCGAGAGCGTCGAGATCTTCCTGGTTGACGTCGATGGCGACCGTGGTGACGCCTTCGTTCGCCAACCGCAGCACGAGCGCGCGTCCGATACCGCGTCCGCCACCGGTCACGATGGCGACGCGTCCTCCGAGATCGATGTGCATGCACGCCCTTCCTTTCGTGATCAGGATCGCAACGAACGGTCCCTCGGCAGGAGAACGGCCAACAGCAGCAGCCACGTCCACCCGACGGTGATGGTGAGGCGCTGGAGCAGTCCACCGATCTCGAGCAGACCGGCAACCTGGCCAAAAGCCAGACTGGCAAGAACGAACCCGATTGTGAAGACGACGCCGGTCAGTGCCGAGTAGATCGCCCACCCGCGCTCTCCCCACCGGTTGAATCGGCGTACGAACACGAAACAGGCGATCGGCAGACCCACGAACACCGGGATCGAGAACAGATCATGAAGGAGGGCAGGCACGCTGGTGTACTCGACGAGCTGGTCAGGGGTGCCGGGTGGATAGCCGCTCACGGGATCGGTGGGGAAGATTCCCGCGCCCATCAGGCCGATGCCGTACGCACCTATCAGCACAGGTCCCCACGTCGAACCGCCCCAAGGTCGCAGTGCGCGCCACAGTCCGACCGCAAAGGCCACCGACAGGATGCCGGCGACGAGAAAGTTGGCGACCTGCGTCCATCCGTACGCTCCGAGTGCCAGGGAACTGACCGGATGGCGCACCGGGTTGTAGTCGGCCCGGGTGGCACCCTCGACGACCCACGCCAACGTGAACAGTGGGCCCGCGATCACGCCGCAAACGAGCAGCGCTCGGGTGATCGCCGGGGGGCGAGCGGGCCGGGTGGCCGTCGGTCCCGAAGTCGACATGATGACATCGAGCATAGGACGTCCCGTGTCTCCCGCGGGTGTCGTGGCGGACTGGCCCGAACCGGCCAGGACGCGTGGCCAGATTGGTGCAGCTCGATTGACGTCGGATCGCAGGATCATCAGACTTCGGGACTCCAACGTTGTAAACAGCGTGGCGTACTACCACGCGACGTGAACGGGTGGAACCTGGAGGGGGACCGGATGTCGATCGGAGACCTGGGGGCGCACAGACCGACCCGGCGGGATGTTCTCCGCTCCGCAGGCGGCGCCGTGCTCGCCACGACGTCCTTGGTCGGATGCGACCTGTTGAGCACGGATCCGGCGAGCGACAGGAACGGGGGCCCGCGCGGCAAGAAGGGCAAGGAGGCGCCCGAACTCGCCGCCCAGGTGAAGGCCGGCGCACTGCCACCGGTCAAGAACCGTCTGCCGGAGGAGCCGCTCGTGGTCGAGCCAGCGCAGGAGGTCGGCGTCTACGGCGGGACGTGGAACACCTTCATCCAGGGCATCGACGGTGCGTCGGTCTACGAGAACATCGGCTACGACGGCCTCGTGCGCTGGGCACCCGACTTCACCGGCATCATCCCGAACGTGGTGTCCTGGGATGTGGCGGCCGAGGGCAAGGAATACACGCTCCACCTGCGCAAGGGAATGAAATGGTCGGACGGCAAGCCGTTCACCACCGACGACATCGCATTCGCATACGTTGACGTCTTCAGCAACAAGGAACTCTCGCCAGTCTTTCCCCAGTGGCTCGCCCCCGGAGGCACGCCGGCGAAGTTCGAGAAGGTGGATGACGTCACGTGCAGGTTCACCTTCGCCGAGCCGCACGCGTTCTTTCTGGAGCACCTGGCAAGTCCGGAGGGCAACCTTCTCGCGGCGACGCCCAAGCACTACCTGCGACAGTTCCACAAGACCTACACGCCCGATGTCGACGCGCTCGTGAAGGAGGCGAAGCTCACCAAGTGGAGCGAGCTCTACTTCGGCAAGGGGGGAGACGGCACCTCTGGTCTTGCGATCTGGCAGAACCCCGACCTGCCCGTCCTTCTCCCATGGGTCGTCTCCACCGCGCTGACGAAGAATCGCCTGGTGGCCAAGCGAAACCCGTACTACTGGAAGACCGACCCCGACGGTAGCCAGCTGCCATATCTCGATCAGGTGGTCATCGAGGTGGTGACGAGTCCCGAAACCGCGACCCTGCGGGCGAGCAACGGGGAGTTCAGCCTTCCCTCGACCGACGTCCTGACGCCGGCCAACAAGCCGGTCTTCGCACAGAACGCCGAGAAGGGCGGCTACCACCTCATCGACCAGTTGACCTCGGACATCAACGGAGGTGTGATCTGCCTCAACCTCACCCACCAGAACCGGCAGCTGCGCGAGGTGTTTCAGAACAAGGACTTTCGGATCGGGCTTTCCTACGCCATCAACCGATCCGAACTCATCAAGGCCGTGCACCAGCGTCAGGGCGAGCCCTATCAGTCGGCGCCCCGACCGGAGTCGGACTTCTACGACGAGCAGTTGGCCAGGCAGTACACCGAGTACGACGTGGCGAAAGCCAATGACCATCTCGACCGAGCCGGCTACACGGAGCGGGACGACAGCGGATTCCGGCTGCGTCCGGACGGCGAGCGGATCACTTTCACTGTCGAACTTCCGACCGGTTTCGACCCGAGCTACCCGTCCACAGCCGAGCTGATCCAGGGATACTGGAAGGCTGTCGGCGTCGAGATGAAGGTGAAGTCGCAGGGTGGGCCGCTGTACTGGGAACGACTTTTCGCCAATCAGCACGATGCCGTCATCTACAGCGCCGAGAACGGGCTGCGGGACGCGATTCTTGATCCTGGTTGGTTCTTCCCGGTGGGTGGCCGCTGCTACTACGCCCGGCAATGGGCGGACTGGTACGCCACCGATGGTGAGGCGGGCGAGAAGCCACCGGCCGCACCGCTCGAACAGATGGAGTTGTACGACACGATCAAGACGACCGCCGACGATGCCGAGCGGCGTCGGCTCTTTGGCGAGATCCTGCGCATTTCCGCCGACGAGTTCTACACCATCGGAACGGTACTGATCGCAGGTCGCTATTCGATCGTGCAGGACACGTTTCGCAACGTCCCCGAGCCGATTCCGGAAGGTTCGCTCTATCCTGACCCCGCGCCCGTGGGACCCGAGCAGTTCTACGTCAGGGACTGAGTTCCGGGTCACCGGCAGTGGTGTCCTCGGCGGGTGGGCGGAGCGAGTCTGTTGTCTCCATCGCGTCTTGGAAGATCTCATTGTAGGCCGAGTTGGACAGCATCTCGACCGAGGACTGGCGACCCGATGCGAGCTCGTCGGCCATTTCGCGTACTCGTGGGTCGCTCGACGTCAGCGCGGCCTCGATCGCTTCCTGGCGGGCGGCTCGGGCTCGACTTGTCAGTTCGTGGGCCTTCACCCGGATCGCATCGAGCTCTGACATCGTGGTCACCACTTCTTCTCTGGATGGTCGTAGACGACGATCGACTCCATGCGGCAGGGCGGCTCCTCCTTGAAGAGTGGCCTGGCCCGCTCTTCAAGGCCCTCTTTCGCCCACCCCAGTGTCTGGGCAATGAGGTTCAAGGCGTGCTCGATCAGTTCGAGAGCCTCGCCGCCCTTGATGAACAACCGGGTCAGACCGGCCCAGCCAAGGGGAATCGCGAGGTCGAGGATGATATTGATGCACTGGCTCACGATCTGGTGTACCTCGAAGAGATGCTCGGCGATGCTCCGATAGCCGTCGAACAGATACGACTTGTAGTAGTCGATTTCCGCTTCAGTGGCGGCGGCGAAGCTCGCGAAGTGGTCTTCCGCGGCTCCTTGCGCACGTCCCCGCCAGTAGTCGGCGAGATGAGTGTATTCCCTGGCTTGGAACGCCCACATGTGATGGACGGCAGTGCCGCATCGGCGCCATGCCTTGGCAGCGTCTCGCCAGGCCTCCCAGTTGCCGACGTAGAACTCCATCACCTCTTCGACCGGATCGATGCCGTAGCCGGCCTTGAGGATCTTCCGGACCCAGTGACTCGGACTCAGGAGGTTCGACCAGAAGTCCAGTTCCTTCTGAACGGAGTTGAGGTCTATCCCGAGATCGTCGTCGGCGTCCTTGCGCTCGGCTTCGGTGACAAGATCGACGACGCCGTCTTCGTCGACTTCGAAGACCACGTGTGGATCCTTGGCGCTGCCATCCGGGACACCGTAGTGATTGACGGTATCCGGATAATATTGCTCGAGCTTCTCGGCCGACTCGCGATCTGTGTAGACGTAGAAGTGGCCTGCGCTGTTCAATGCTTCCGCACTACCGTTGGCGACTCTCCTCATGTGGCCGAGGCGGACGTCTGCGCGAACGAGGAGGTAGGCGTGGAGCGTGCCGACGAGGTTTGCGGCGTAGGAGTTCGGCACATGAACGGCCAGCTGCCAGGCGCCGAGGTCGCCGCTGGTCAGATATCGCTGCAGGTACTCGGCGTCCTTCGCGTACTGGCCAAGAAGCGCGCTGTAGCCATACAACCCGTCGGGGTCGACGTAGAACGCCACCAGTCCTCCGTCTCGAAGACGCTTTGAAAGGACGAGCGTTCCAGACCCGCACTTACAGCGGACTTACATCGGACCGGCCGACACACGGGCGACGTCTCAGTCGGCGCCGAGCCGCTGGCGGTCGTGGGGTGCCGGCGGCAGGCCTGTATCAGAGGGTGACCGGCAGTGACGCCAGCCGCCAGGTGCCCGGGTCTGGGACGTGGTCCACGTCCTCCGGCGGTACGGCCAACGCGAGATCCGGAAAGCGCCGCAGCAGCCCGGCGAGTGCGACCTCGGTCTCCACGCGAGCCACGGCCGACCCGAGGCAGAAGTGCGGACCGTGACCGAGGCCCAGGTGCCCCGGTGGTGTGACGGTCCGGCGGATGTCCAGCTGGTCCGGCTGGGCCCCGGTGCCGGCGAACGCCCGCGGATCCCGGTTGGCGGCGGCGACGGAAGTTGTGACCGGTGCGCCTTTGGCGACGAGGACCCCGCCGAGCTCGACATCCTCGCGTGCGTACCGGGGAATCGTCAGGAGAGTCGGACCGCACCAGCGGATCAGCTCCTCCACAGCGCGAGGGATGAGAGCCGAATCCGCACGTAGCGCGGTGAGCTGGTCGGGGTGGGCGAGGAGTGCGCGTACGGAATTGGCGATGAGGTTCGTCGGCGTCTGTCCCGCGAGGACGAGGTGCCAGACCAGGGTGACCAGCTCGGTGTCGCTGAGGCGGTCGCCGTCCTCGGCCTGCGCTCGGATGAGGTCGGAGAGCAGGTCGTCCGCGATCTCGTCGCGTCGGCGGGCGATCGCGGCTTTGGCGCCGTTGATGATTCCTGGGACTGCCTCGGCGAACCCCTGACCTACGCCTGCCGCGACCAGGGCGCCGTAGTCCCGCCACCGCGGACGGTCGGGCTCGGCGATGCCGACCAGCTCGCAGATCACCTCGACCGGCAGCGGCCGGGCGAAATGCCGCAGCAGGTCAACCGAGCCATCGCCGGCTGCCTCGCCGTTGCCGGGCAGGCCGTCGAGCAGGATTTCGACGATCCGCTCGATCCGTGGACGGAACTCCGCGGCCCGGCGTACGGAGAATGCCGGCGCGACCAGCCTCCGCAGCCGCATGTGCTCGGGCCCGTTCATCTCGGCCATGGTCCGCATGTACGGCAGACATTCGGCGGGGATGCCGGGCGGCGGTGTGAAGCTGTCGGCGTTGATCTCGAACCGCGGATCGCTCAGCATCGCCTTCGCGTCTGCATGCCGGGTGACGACCCAGACCGGGCCGATGCCGGGGATCTGGATCCGCGCCATCGGCGACCGCTCGCGCGCCGCGCCGTAGGCGGTGAACGGATCGCGCAGGACCTCGATGTCGGTCAGATCAATCTCCGGCACGCCGTCCACAGCTAGCTCGAGATCGGTCATGTGCACTCCTTGCGATCTGTCAGATGGTCATGGCAGATGTTCACATCATTTCAATGGTGACGGTATCTTGGCTCGAGCCGCATGGCAACGACCGGAAAGTCGACGTTTGCACCGGGGCCCCGGACCGGCCACCGCAGGAAGCAGGGGAACTCAATGGCCCGGCTCACCAGGGCGGAGATGCAGGGGCGCAACCGCGCGAAGGTGCTGGCCGCTGCTCGCGACGAGTTCATCGAGCGCGGATTTCGCGCGGCCAAGGTCGACAGCATCGCCGAGCGCGCGGAGCTCACCCGCGGTGCTGTCTACTCCAACTTTCCTGGCAAGCGGGCGCTCTACTTCGCGGTCCTTGCCGAGGACGCCGAACGTGTGCCCGAGGAGGCACTCCCGCCCGCCGGCGAGACCGTCCAGGAGGCGCTCGAGGCGTTCAGCCGTGCGTGGCTCGCCCGTCTTCCCCTCGCCACGGACACCCAGCGCAGCGCTGGCCTGCTCGGCATGGACCTGATGCCTGAGGTCGCGGCCGACGAGCGGACGCGCCATCCGTACGCACAACTGATGAGGCTCGACGCACTCGTGCTCGGGCTCGCGCTGGAGCGGCTACGCCCACCGTCCCGTGGCGCCGGCCGCCTGGTCGGGGTCGCCGAAGCCGTCCTCACGACGTTGCAGGGCGCCAGCCAGCTGGCCGCCACGGCACCCGGGTTCGTCGAGCCGTTCAACGTCATCCGGGCCTGCGGACAGCTGGCCGCTCTCGAACTCGACGAGCGGTGGCAGCCCACGCACCTTCCCTACGTTCCTCCTGCGCGAGCGGCCGATGACGGCTGGTCGCCGCTGCCCGCGACCGATGCGATCCACGGAGAGCCTGCGCGCCTCCGCGGCGACGGCGTGGTCGCGGTCCTCGGCCTGCACCGGCTCGCGGCCATCGAGGAAGCCGTGCGCGCCGCACCGTCCGGTGCCGACGTCACGGCGGTCCTCGTCTCCAGCGCGCCGCGCGAACTGATTCCCCTTGCCCGCTTGACCATCGCCGACTTCCGCGTCTGCCTCCGCCAGGCGTTCCCGCCGTCGACGTGGCCACGGTTGCAGATCGTGTACGACGAAACCGGTGCCCTTGCCGCCGCTGCCGGTGTCCCTGCGGTCAGCGACGCCACCGAAGCGGCCGTACGCATCGAGGCGGGCAGGATCGTCGCCCGCGCGGAAGGCTACGGTGCCTGCCACGCCGCTGCGACTGCGGGCGGCCGCGCCAGCCCGTGATGATGAAGGGGAAGGCGCCTATGCGGCGCAGAACCTCACGACACGATCACGTGTCTATGTGCGGAGTCTGTTGTTGCGTAACGGGTCGCGGTTCTTGTCTATCCAGTCGGGCGGAATGAACTCCGGCATGCCGTCGTCGGCGATACGAACCTGCCAGGCTCCTTGGTGGATGAGCCGGTGGTGGTATCCGCACAACAAGACGCCGTTTCCGACGGTGGTCGGTCCGCCATGGAGCCAGGCTGTGACATGGTGTCCGTCGCACCACGACGGCGGTCGGTCGCAACCGGGGAATGCGCAGCCGCCGTCTCGTAGCTCCAACAGTCGACGGGTCTTGCCGGTGAAGAGGCGGGTGCCGTCGGTGAGGACCGGTTCGCTGTTGATGGTGCCCCAGAGGCTGATCTTGGCATCGCACGCCACGCGTTGGGCGGTACGAGCGGAGATCGGGGTGCCGGTGTGGAGCAGGGATGCGTAGCCGGTGCGTTGATCAGGTTGGCGTCGGTGACCGTGATGACGAGGTGTGGCTTCTCTCCGGCGTGAGTGGGTGACTGTCGTGAGCCAAGGTAGCGACGGAGCAGTTCGTGGAACCCGTCGCCCATCCGTTGCGCGCTGGTCCGCATGTCGGGTCCGTCTGCGGTCGTCGGTCGGGGCTTGGCAAGTGGTTCGAGGGCGACGCGAAGGAGCTCGGTGGTCTCGGCGTCGAGCTTGCCGCGGAGGAAACTGCTCGTGCTGTAGGGATCGTCACTGATGGACAGTTCCCGCCGGCGGAGTTCTCTGGCTTCATGATCAGCGAGTTTCTTGGCCAACACCCGGTCGGCCAGCTCTGGGTCGACGATCTCGAGGATGGTGGCGCCGATCTTCGCGAGATCCTTGGGGTGGAAGACCCGCGCGTGGTCCAGCATGGCTTGTTCGACCTCGTACCGCACGTCCGGGCCCGCCTCGGATGGTAGGTCGCGGAGGGTCTGGGCGATGACATCGGCATGCTCGACACTGATCTCGCCGGTGTTCACCATCGACTGCGTGAGGATCAGGGTGGTGTCGAGGTCGCGGGCGAGTTTCACCTTCCGGCTGGCGTGGCCGGGTCGGATCCTCAGCAGTCCGGAGACCCAGCTCGCGGTGGAGGTGGCGCCAGCGGTCCTGCCCAGGTCGCGGCGGTCAGCTTCGCGGACTGCGGCGAGCAGAGCTGCGTCGACCTGAGCAGCAAGCCCCTGCAGGTCGACGAGAAGTTTAGCCACGTCGTCGTCGGACATCGACCACAGCACCGGCGGCAACTCCGCACCGAACCGGGCACGCACCCGCTCCACCAGGACCGGCAGCGGGTGTCGAGACGCTTCGCCGACGCCGGCGTCACGGGCTCCCGTGCCGGGGTGCGAAGCGGTCGTCGTCGCCGTTTCCATGATCTCAAACATAGACCCGACCACCGACAACCGAACGCCCGAAAGCCCTGCAAAACAAGGGCTGATCCATGATCAGGAAAGAAAAAGTCGGCTATCCGCCGCCGAACTTTCATGATCACGATCATGATCACTGGTAGGGGAGTGCGCACACGCTCTTGCCGACCTGGCGACCGCTCGTGCAGGATCTGGGGGATGCGCTCGAAGTGAGTCTGGCCGTCGTGACCTTCGGCCCCGCTGCGATCCGTCGCGTGGGACCCGACTCGTTCTCGCTTCCCTCTGGAGTTCTTCCGTGTGCGCTTCGTACGTCATTCGTGAGTATCAGGACCGAGATGCCGACAGCTGGCTTCGCTGTCGGCTGCAGAGCTTCTTCCACACCAACTACTACGACGATGTCGTGACCGAACGTCCGGCATATGCCCACCCGACCGTCCGCCACGTGGCGGCGGCCGACAAGTCGGTCGTGGGCATCCTGGACGCCCAGGTCGATGGGGCAA
This sequence comes from Actinopolymorpha sp. B17G11, assembly GCF_040196095.1. NCBI lineage: Bacteria > Bacillati > Actinomycetota > Actinomycetes > Propionibacteriales > Actinopolymorphaceae > Actinopolymorpha > Actinopolymorpha sp. B17G11. The sequence goes on along the minus strand of NZ_JBEFTW010000022.1, from coordinate 90,650 downwards.
ACGCGACGATCGAGGTGCTCGCCGTGCATCCGGATCATGCGCGACGCGGCATCGCGACCGCGCTTCTGCGTAAGACGGAAGCCGCACTGGCACGCTACGCGGTGAGCACGCTCGACGCGTGGACCCGGGAGGACGTGCCCGCGAACCGGTGGTACCAGCGTGCCGGATTCGTCGAAAGCTTCTCGTATCTCCATGTCCACAAGGTCGACGCTGACGACGCGACCGGCTTCGAAACCCCAACAGGGTTGAGCAGGCCGCTGACGGCGTTCATGCACGCGTCTCGAGATCACGAAGCGTCGCTGCGGCAGCAGTTCCGGCGGGTCTACGTCTGCCGGCGGTACGTCAAGACATTGAATGCTCCTCCCGACTCGATGAGTGACGGGGCGTAGCCGATGCACGTCACCTTGAACTCCGGGGCGCGTCCGCGCGGACGGACTGCCGTACGACCCATGGCTGCGTACGCATGTACGCGCCGGTGGCCAACTCGTCGGAGTCGCGCCGACGTCCTGGGTAATCGCGGCCTCGCTCAGCCGGTGGCGAGGGTGGACCGGCCTGCCCGTCGACGAGGACGGTCCGGTCGATGTCCCGCACGCGTTGGTGCCGGTGCAGTGCGACACGCAAGCCGGGCACGCGGTCTACGTCGAACCCAACGTCTGGGTGCGCCACGCCGTCGGCGACCTGTCGCCCAGGCCCGGGATCTGGACGGCGGCGGCTACCGGTGGCCGATGGCCTGGAGCTCGTCCAGATCGGGACAAGATCGGGACGAGCTCCAGACCTGGGACAAGTCACCCGCCACGTGTCGGGTGCCGCCGCCGTTGATCGTTTCTCCCGGTCCGCTGGCCGTGACTGGTCGGTCCGCTTGGCCCGGAACCAACCAAGCCGGCAGGCTGGCAAGCGACGAACCTCGACCGAAAGGACCACGCGATGCCCGACGCACCGCTCCGGGTCGGCATTCTCGGCCTCGGCAGAAGTGGATGGAACATCCACGCCGACGCCATCGCCGAGCACGACGGCTTCGACGTGACGGCCGTGGCCGATCCGGTCGAGGACCGGCGGGGGGAGGCGCGGGAACGCTTCGGCTGCGCGACGTACACCGAGCCCGAAGAGCTGCTCGCGAACGCCGACGTCGATGTCGTCGTGGTGGCCTCCCCGTCGCACACCCATGTTCCGTTGACGATCACCGCCCTCGAGGCGGGGCGCCACGTCGTCGTCGAGAAGCCGTTCGCCGGGACCGCCGCCGAGGTCGACCAGATGATCGCCGCAGCCAAGGCCGCCGACCGGGTGCTGACCTGCTACCAGCCGCGCCGGCTCGACGCCGACTTCGAGTACGTCCAGGAGGTCCTCGCGTCCGGGCGCCTGGGCGATCTCGTGATGGTCCGTCGTACGTCCCATCGGTTCCAACGGCGCGCGGACTGGCAGATGCTGCGGAAGTACGGCGGCGGCGAACTCTCCAACACGGTGCCGCACCTGATGGACCAGGTGCTCCTGCTTCTCGGCGACGGACCGATCGAGGTGTACGCCGACCTGCGGCACACGGTCGGTCTCGGCGACGCCGAGGATCACGTCAAGCTCTGCTTGCGCGGCGGGAGTGGCCCGTTGGCCGACATCGAGTCGAGCTTCTGCGTGGCGCTGCCGCAACCCGCGTGGCAGCTCTCCGGCACGACCGGAGCGCTCGTCGGCGACGGTACGACGTTCACGCTGCGGTGGTTCGATCCGGACTCGCTGGGCGCGCTGGAACTCAACGAGGGTCCGGCAGCGGGACGGCGGTACGGCACGGGTGAGCAGATCAGCTGGGAGGAGGAGGTCCGCACGCTCGGCCGCAGGACCCGCTCCGCGGCGCTGCGGTACTACGACAAGCTCGAGTCGACGCTTCGCGAGGGGGCCGAGGTGTTCGTGACGGCTGCGAGCGTACGGCGCCAGATCCAGATCATCGAGGACGCCCGCCGGCAGACCGGGTTCGCGTAGGCGGGCCACGGTGGGCGAGGGAGCCGCCCCTCGCGTTCAGCGACGGTACCGGTCGGCGGCACGTGGTGTGTCGCCGACCCGCTGGCGTGGTCGGTTGGTCGCGCCGTTCTGCCGTACGACGCGACCAACCCCTTCGTACGGGTCCTACCAGGCGTAGTCCTCCGGCGCGGTCTTGTGACCGGGGAAGATCTCGTCCAGGCGACCCAGTGCCTTGTCGTCCAGCTTGATCTCGAGTGCGCGCTCCGCGGCGTCGAGTTGGTCCATGGTGCGGGGCCCGATGATCGGCGCCGTGACCGCGGGCTGCGCGAGGATCCAGGCGAGTGCGACGTCGCCGGGCTGGTGACCGAGCTCGGCGGCGAGGCTCTCGAACTGCTCGAGCTGCGGCCGGTGGCGTTCGATCGCCTCGGCCTGCTGCCGGCGCTTTCCTTCGACCTTGCCGAGGACGCCCCCGAGCAGTCCGCCGGCGAGCGGCGACCACGGAATGATGCCGAGGCCGTAGTGCTCCGCGGCGGGGATGACCTCGAGCTCGATGGCACGGGTGAGGAGGCTGTACTTCGACTGCTCGCTGACCAGGCCGAGGTAGTTGCGCTTCTCCGCCGCGGCCTGCGCCTGGGCGATGTGCCAGCCGGCGAAGTTGCTGCTGCCGACGTAGAGGACCTTGCCCTGGGTGACGGCGACCTCGAGGGCCTGCCAGATCTCGTCCCACGGCGTGTACCGGTCGATGTGGTGGAACTGGTACAGGTCTACGTAGTCGGTCTGCAGCCGCTTGAGGCTCGCGTCGAGGTTCCGGCGGATGCTCAGGGCGGAGAGGCGCCCGGAGTTCGGCCAGTTGTTGGCCATGTCGCCGTAGACCTTGGTGGCGAGGACGGTCTTCTCCCGCCGCCCGCCGCCCTGGGCGAACCACCGGCCGATGATCTCCTCGGTGCGGCCACGATGACCCTCGCCCCCGTAGCCGTTGGCGGTGTCGTAGAAGTTGATGCCCTTGTCGTGGCCCGCGTCCATGATCGCGTGCGCGTCGGCTTCGGAGGTGTGCGGTCCGAAGTTCATGGTGCCGAGGCAGAGGCGGCTGACCTTGAGGCCGGTGCGACCGAGTTGAGTGAAGTCCATGGTGCCCATCTTGCGCGCCTTCCCGGTGAGACGTCCAACAGAAGAATCCGCTCGGTTTCAGCAGTCCCACTGCTCAGTCACCCGACGGATGGTCACAAGCCACCACGTCCGGGTCATAACCTCCCAATCGCCGCTGAACGCCCAGCAGCGTGGCCGCACGTGGACGTGCCGGCAGGGAAGCGCACCGGCACGCCGGGCTCGCCGTGAGATTCTGGCGGGCATGACTGTCCGCGACATGTTGGCGGGCGTGCTTGTGCTGGTGGGGAGCCTGGCTGTTCTCGCCGCCGTCCCCGTGATCTGGGCGGGCCAGGAGCTGCGCACCGAGGGGTACGCCGAGACCGCCGGACCGCTGATCAAGGATCCTGAGATCCAGGCGGCCATCGCGACCCGGGTGACCGACGACATCCGACGACAGGCCGACCTGCCGAAGATCGTCGACGGCACCGTCGATGCCCTTGCCGGCCTGGGGATTCCGCGCTCTCTGGTCCGCCGGCACCTGGGCAGCGTCCTCGATCCGACCGAGGCGGCACTTGCGGCGCTCATCGAGAAGGACGTCCGCGAGACGCTCGACAGTCCGGTCGCGACGCAGGTCTGGACGACCGCGCTGAGGGACGCCCGGGACGCCATCGCCACCGGCTCACCGCGCAACACCCCGATCATCGTCGAGCTGACTCCGCTGGTGGAGGAGGCGAAGCGGCGACTGGTCGACGACGGGTTCGACGCCGTCCGGGACGTACGCTCGCCGTCTCTTCGGTTCGTGGTCGTCGAGTCCGCGCCTCTCGCCGAGGCTCAGAGGTGGTACGACGTGGTGGCGATTCTCGGGGTGATCCTTCCCGTGATCGGGGCCGGAAGTTTCCTGGTGGCGCTTGCCGCGTCGCCAAGCCGGCGTACGCTCCTGGCGGTCTTGGCCGGGACCACGGTCGCGATGGCCGTCCTCGTCCTCGGAATCGCCATGGCCCGCGAGCCGACCCTGACCTCGCTCGCCCCCGACCAGCGGGTGCTCGGCGAGGCGGCCTACGACGCTTTCGCGGCGTCGCTGCGCGCTCTTGTCTGGTGGGTGTTCGGGATCGCTCTCGGCCTCGCGTTCATCGTCCGGTCCCTGCCCGACCGCCGAGACAGCAGGAGCGGCGTGCGGCCGGCTGGTGGACGAGTCGCATCCACGACCGCGTTTAGCCGCCGCTGATAGCGGAAGACCTGACATGGTGAAGTCCTCGTCTGTCGATGCCATCTGGAACGACTGGAAGGCAGCCGTCAACATGACGGCAAAGGAACTCGAGCGGTGGCTCGCCACCGAGAAGTCCCAGTCGGTCGGCCAGCGCCGCGACGGCGGCGAATCGACGGGCCACGAGTCCGGCCGAAAAATCGTCACGCTGCTGGGCAAGAACAAGAACGAACTGACTGATGAGGACGTCGACCACATGCGCAAAGTCGTCGGCTACGTGAAGCGTCATCTCGCGCAGCGTCCGGCCAAGGACGTGACGGAGAGCCGGTGGCGGTACTCGTTGATGAACTGGGGCCACGACCCGCTGAAGCACTGACCAGGAGGGCCCTACAGCCGCGTTCTCGCCACGCGCCAGAGAGCCTGCACGCTTGCGTACCATCCGAGGACGTACGCTCCTCGAAGCTCGGGTGGTTGCCGCCGAAGATCGTTGGACTGGAAGGCCTCGGGCAGTTCGTCCTCCCAGCCTTCCAGGTCTTCCGGGTCGAAGTCCGCGACGCGAACCTGGTCGAGTTCGGACCAACTCTCCTCGAACGCCCGCAGGTCCTGGAGCGTTGCCGTTTCCTGCGCCCAGGTTTCGCCGTCTCTGCGTCCGCGCTGGTACCAGCGATCCTTCCAGCCCTGTTGTGCCTGCAGCCGCTCGACGAGCCGCGCGACCTTCGCCTCGTCCACGTCCGGGGCCAGCGTCTGGCCTTCGATCATGCCCAGCTCCTTTTCCAGCGCGATGGCGCACACCTTTGACGCGTTCACCCGATCGCGAAGGCGCTCCAGGCGCTCGTTCAGTTCGTCGGGAATGCTGATGTTGCGTCGAGCCATGACCCCTCATCCACTCGCGAGCGACCCCCAGGCTAACTGTAGTGTGTATGATGCGCAACTGGCCACCTGATACACACTCACCAGGCGTGAGCTACGGGGCTGCTCGCGGCTCATCGGCCGGGACCGCATGGTCTGGCGCGGTGATGCGGCGATCGGCGGCGCGCAGTGCCTCGTGGTCGGCGGGCGTTCGTTCGACCTCGGCCGTGCAGCCGAGCCGATCGCACTCACAGGCGAACGGCAACAGCAGCGGGTCCGGTGGACCGGTTGGTCCGATGTCGGCGAGCCATGCCCTGACATTGGTGATCATGGAGTCGTTCTCCGACCGTCGGAGAGCCCGACGCTGCCGCCCAGTTCGCGCCCGCGGAGCGTTCGCGAGCGGGTGTGCCAGGAGGTCCGCCGCATGGTCGATCATGGTCGGCAGGTCTCGTGCGCCGTCGACCTCCACGACGCGTAGGCCGTGGGCGGTCGCCTCCGAACGGACCCGAGCGTCGAGAAGATCGTTGCGGGCCAGCAGCTTCTCCTGGACGCGCTCGGCGTCGGACGTGGAGCGCGAGGCATTCCAGCGCGATGCCAGCGCGGCGCGCCGAAACTCCGGGGTCGGCAGAAGCCAGAGCCCCCAACCCGGGTCCGGCAAATATGGTGCAACGAGCTCGGGGAACAACTGTGGCCCTTCGACGATCACCGCAATGTCGGTCGGCATGGCGCGCAGGTCCTCGAGGATCAGCGGAAAGCCATGCACAGAGCCCTCCGCGAACCTGTCCACGAGATTCTCTACGCTTGGTGTGAGCCAGCGTTGGTCATGGGTCTCCGCCGCGGCATCGGCATGGAGCTTGCCTTTGGCGATGAGGCGGTCGCGGTGTGCGTACCCCCATGCGTCGATGCGATACCACGCCAGGTCAAAGCGGTAGGCGAGGGCCCGGGAGACGGTCGACTTGCCTGCACCGCTGCCACCGCCGATCCAGATCACGGGCGGAAGGTCGCGGAATTCCGGTGCTGGCCTATCCGTCGTCTGCTGGAACACCATGCCGGCAACTGTGGCTCCTCCTCCGGAAAATGTGAAGTCTTGTTATCCGCGGGTCGTTCATGGTGTATTTGAGGAGAGGGACCACCGCGCTCGTAGTGGTCGGCGAATTCCGTCGCTCATCCGGCGGCCCCGGTGGGCTAGCTCTCGCAGGGGTCCGGTGAAACCCCGGACCGATATGGTCCCCGATCATGCGTCGCCATGAACCGAACGACTACGTCTGCCCGTTCTGCCGGCTGCTGTGTGGCGAGGACACCGACATCAGTACGCCCGGCGGGATCGTGCATCAGGATGAGCACGTCGGCGTGATTGTCAATCCAGCAAGCTGGAACGGCCGGCCGGGCCATCTCATGGTCGTCCCCGCACGGCACGTCGAGAACCTCTACGTGCTCCCGGACGACCTTGGCGCACACCTGCTACCGGCCGCGCGGCGAGCCGCGTCCGCGTTGCTGACGGTCGACCGATGCGACGGCATTGCCGTACGCCAACACAATGAACCCGCGGGCGGTCAGGACGTGTGGCACCTGCACATCCACGTGATCTCCTGCTGGGATGGCGAGGAGTTCGGCGCGGCCGGGGCGACGAGGCGCACCGCGAGCCTGGTTGAGCAACACGAGCGGGCCGCCGCGCTCCGGCCTGCTTACGCCGCTGCGACGTAGCGACGCAGACCGCTCATGCGTACGTCATCTGGTGTCGACGGCGAGCCGAATGCCCAACGCAACAAGGACTCCACCGGTCACGCGTTCCATCCACTGGTGGACGCGCGGCCGGAGCAGGATCCGCATCCGGTGTACGGCGTAGATGAGTGTCGAATACCAGAACATGTCCAGCGTCACGATGACGAGCGCCATTGCCAACGCGGCGGGAAGGACTGCGGTCCCTGGCTCCAGGAACTGTGGGAAGAGCGCCACGAAGAACACCGCCAGCTTTGGATTGCACACGCTCGTGACGAGACCGATCCGACCGCCCGCCAAGGCCGCCCGTATCCGGCCCACCGGCTGGCGGGTACGCGGGTCGACACCGATCGGCTCGCCCTCCCGCCTGCGGGCGAGCAGCGACCGGAGGCCCAGGACGACGAGGACAACGGCTCCGGTGATCCGCAGCACGTCGTATGCGATCTGTGAGGCGAGGATCAGGGCTGAGACGCCGACGGCCGACAGTCCACCCCACAGAAGGACACCAATGCTGTTGCCGGCCACAGTGCCCTGCGCCGCTGCCCGACCGTCCTTCGCGGCCGTACGCACGATGGCCGCAGTGGCGGGTCCCGGCGTGACGGTGAGGAGGATCGCGACGAGCAGGAACTCAGGAATCGACCGCATCGGGGCAGGCTACCCGCGGCCGCTCACTCGCCGCACCGCGATAACGGCCGTCGGCAACCGCGCGCGTTACCGACCGACTCAGGCCCTTGTGCGCGGGTTGCCGCCCATCCCGCTTGCTCGAGAATGATCCGCGCGACCTCGGAAACCTCGCGCGCGACCGGATGCAGGTTCTGACTGATTGATACGAGGTGAGCAGGTCACGGGCCTCGGAGCCTGACAGCGCCTGTCGGTGGTGGGCACCACAATGGCGCGGCATGGGTAGACGATTCACGGGATGGCCCGAGGAGGCCTTCGACGTCCTGCTCCGGCTCGAAGGTGACCCGGCGGTGGTCGTCCGCGAGAGGCATCGCAAGGACCGCGACCGCCTGGTGCGGGAGCCGATGATCGCGTTGCTCCAGGACCTCGCCGACATCGAGCCGGTGTACGACGACTTCTCGGTCTGGGGTTACGGTTCGCATCCTTGGCCCTGGCAGCACCAAAGTGGCGTGATCCGGCTGGAGGGGCGCATGGAGTTGGGCATGCGCTTCGACCTCGACGGCCTGGGGATCCACGGCGGCTGGGTGATGGCGAGGCCAGGTCAGGCCGAGCTGTTTCGCGCCGCGGTCGCCGACGACGCCAGTGGCAAGGAGCTCACCGACATCGTGGAAGTCCTTCGGGAGCAGGGATTCGAGGTGTCCGGCGATGTCATGAAACGGACCCCGCGCGGCTATCCCGCCGATCATCCGCGAGCCGGGTTGCTGCGACATCGCACGCTGGTTGCGGCGCGCGAGCTGGGCTGCGACGAGTGGCTGCACACTCCTGAGGTGCTCGAGCGGGTCCGGGAGGTCTACGACGGGATGCGCCCGCTGACGGCCTGGCTCGCCACCCACGTCGGCAGGTAACGGTGGGTGAGCGCTGGCGGGAACTCTTCCAGTTGACCGGTGGCGTGCCCCCGCCGCCGGTGGAGTTGCTGGAGTGGCCAGATCCCGAGCCCGTCCTGGCCGTGACGCTTTACCGACTTCCGCCCGAGCGCGAACGTCTGCTGTCCCCGCTGCTCCCTGCGCCGGGCGCGACCGGGTGGGAGACGGCACGCGCGCTGACGGAGTGGGTGAGCGGGCGGTGGCAGCACGCCAACGACCACGTGGAGCGGTACGACGCCGTCGAGATCCTCGCACGCGTCGACGCGGGGGCGCGGTTCGCCTGCGACGAATACTCCGTCGTGCTGTGCCATGCACTCAACGCGTACCGGATTCCGGCCCGCTGGTTGGGGCTTTTCCGCCGCAATCACCACGCCGGCGTGGCGGCGGCGCATTCAGTGGCGGAAGCGTGGATCGACGAACCGTGCCGGTGGGTCGTTCTCGACGGTCAGAACGGCGCCCACTGGGTCGACGACGCGGGCGAACCCCTTGGCGTGATCGAGTTGCAGGAGGCATTCCATCGCGGCGGCGCGCGACCACGGTTCCTCAACGCGGCGGGGTCGGTTGACGACGCCGACTTCTGGTGGCAGTACTTCGCCAGTGCGCAGACGACCGGGCTGACGTCACCGCCGTCGTCCGATCTGTCCTGGGCAAGCGACTCGTACTCCCCGATCTTCCAACAGCACTTCCTGCTGGGCACCGAGCGACTGCTCAGGAGTGCGCGGCCCGCCTACCCCGACCTGTCGTCGGTCTGGATCGGTGTCGCCGGATCTGCGGAGCGGCCGGCGCTGACGTTCGGGACCGATCACCCTTACCCACGGGGGTTCGCGGTGGCCGACGGCCGCGGTCTTGCCGACCTGCCGGCTCGGGAGCCGATGTGGCCACTCGACATGAGTCCCGGCGACCATGTAGCTGAGGTCAGCCTGCTCAGCCCGTACGCCCGGATGCCGGCTGGTCCCGTGCGCTACCGGGTCGGATGACGCCCCTTCGCTCGCAGGGTCAATTGGTTTGCGCCGAGTCACGAAAGCTTGCCACGCTGGCGAGATGAGCCACGATGGCCGAGACGGCCGAGGTGATCCGATCGTCGACGCGCGGGATGTTGTCGTCGAGACCTTTCCCCATGCGCGTTGGGCGCTCCTGTCCGGCAGTGTCATCACGACGCCCCGCACGGCCGGTTCCGACCTCGACATCGTGGTGTTGCTGCCCGATGGCGACCCGGAGGCACCGCACCGTGCCTCTCGGCACTTTCGTGGCTGGCCGGTCGAGTTGTTCGTCCACGACGAGGAGACGCTTGCCCACTACCTGACCAAGGAACTGCCAGATCGGCGCCCGGCCCTGAACCGGATGGTCGCCACCGGTGTGCACCTGGTCGGCGATCGCACACATTCCGGTGAGATCCAGACTCTGTGTACGAACGTCCTCGCGGGCGGTCCGGCTCCGTTGACCGATACCGAACGCAACCGAATCCGTTACCAGCTCACCGATCTGCTCGATGATCTGACCCACGCCACCGATCCGGCGGAACGAACGGTGGTCGCCGCCGCGGCCTGGGCCGCTGCTGGCGAACGGGTCCTCGCCCTCAACGGGCGCTGGACCGGTACCGGGAAGTGGCTGCTGCGCGAGCTCATTGCCTACGATCCCGAGCTTGCCGAACGCTGGCTCGCGGCTCACGCCGACCCCACCGCGATCGCCCGCTTCCTCACCGGTGTACTCGACCGGTCCGGCGGGCCGCTGTTCGCGGGTTACAAGGAGCCGGGCGAACGCCCCTCGCTGCGGCCCTGAAACGGTGGGGTGCCTCGCCTTATCGAGGGATGTCGCGGAGGTGGTGCCGGAACGACACCTGGTGACCGTTGTCACGCGTACCGCCATCGGGCGTCCAGCCGGCCGAAAGGTAGAAGCGCTGCCCGCGGTCATAGTCGGCGAGAGTCCACAGGATCGCCTCGCGGTAGCCGTCGTCGCGAAGTGCGTCGAGGGCGGTACGCATGAGCACGGTGCCGACGCCGCTGCGCCAAAGGGCCGGATCGACCGCGATGGTGTCGACCTCGCCGAGGTCGGGGTCCACCGGGTCGCGGCTGGGCCCGATGCCGACGAAGCCGGCGACCACACCGGACCGAGCGGCGACCCACCATCGGGGTGCACGCGGGGTCGTCGCGATGCACGGTCCTGTCTGGGCTCGGACCGACGTGGCGGCAGGCTGCGGATCCACGGAAGCCGCCGTGGTGAGGGTCGCGGTCCAGCGGTCGATCCGGTCGTCGTCGAGCGCCTGAGGCGGCATCAGGTCACCGAATCCTGCGTTCCACGAGTCGACGTAGATCTGCGCCACGCGCGCGGCGTCGGCGCCCGTCGCGGTTCGGATCGCGATGTTCACAGCGGACAAGTCTGCCCGAGGCAGGAGTCTCGGGGCACCTCTGCGGAGAGGGGTTCCCTCGCCGTCGCCGCGTTGCGCAACCACCACCTCCGCCAAACCCGACGGTCACAGGAGGCGGCTCTCACCCAACCGGAGGTGGAGATCGATGACACTTCGGATGCCGGAGCGGATCACCCAGTGGAGCTTGTACAGAGTCCAGTACGCCCAGTACATGCGTAGCAGCTGCGGGGTCATCGTGGTCTCGAGGGCCTCATCCACCCGGTCGATGGCCTTTCGTTCAACACCGTTGTATCCGCCATCCGGAGCCGCCGCGGCCCAGGTGAGGTCGAAGCGGAGCCCGACGAGTGCGAAGTGGCGGTCCCCACGTGCCACGCCGAAGTTCCAGTCGACGACGCCGGTGACCTGGCCGGAGTCGTCGAAAAGGACGTTCGGAACCGTGAAATCGGTGTGGACGAGATCATCGCCGGCCATCTCGTGCCGCTCGGCGTTGCCGACTTCGCGGATCAACCGGAGCAACCGTCGGCTGCGGTCACTGTAGCCCGCCAGTGTCTCGTGCCGGGGGAACACCGGACCACTCTTCCGCAGGTACAGGGGCGGGATCACGACGTCGGGCCGATCGGCCAACAGGCGGGCGAAGCGTTCGTTGATCGCCAGCATCGCCTCGATCGCATGGACGTCCGTACGCCTCGGCGGTGACCCAGGCAGGCGTTCCTGCACAACTGCCGCGGTGCCGTCCGCGAGTTCCAGAACGAGGTCGTGACGGGGAACCGGCAGACCCGCGGCGCGGACCGTGGCGAGGACCTCGGCGGTCTGCCGCGCCTGCCGCGGCGGAATGGGCGCGTGGGTGACCACGCCGTCGCGGCCGTCTGGCCAGCGTACGAAGGCCGCGCCTCCGCTCTCGCCCTGTGCCGCGACCTCGACGAAGGACAGGCCACTGCCCGTCCGGTGGTTGATCTCCGCGATCCACTCTCGTGGGCCGTCGCCCATGTACCCGCCTCCAGCTTCGTCGTGTCCTGTCACGTCGCGCGACCCGCCGGTCCGCTCGATCAGCCGATCGCTGACCGGCTGGCCAAACCTCGGCAGAACCTGGCTCAGCGGGTCGGGCAGTCGAGGCCGATGTGTGGGCGGACGCGTGGACGGAGTCGACCCTGCCAGAGCGCTCCTGACACCTGGTGTCAGGAGTGCGTGGCGTTCGAAGGAACGACAGTCGGACACGTGGGGACCATGAGGCACGCTCCGAGCGTGCCGGAGCCGCGCTTAACCCGGCGGGGCGAGCCGTGATGATGGAAGCAGCCTCGACGAGGTCTTTTGCCCGGCGTTGTGCTTGGGGGTGTTCGCTTCGGACGAGGATCGCCGGGATGCCGGCGTGCTCGGCGCCGACGACATCCGCCTGAAAGTTGTCACCGACCATCCACCGCGTGCGGGGATGGCCGGCGGCGCGGAGAGCGCACCGGTATGCCTCAGGGTGCGGCTTCTCGTAGCCGATTGCCGCTGAGCACACGACAACCTCGACGACCTGGTTCAGTCCGAGCAGACCGAGGTTGGTCTCGAGCTGCGGGACGTTGTTCGAGAACACGGCATGCCGCCAGCCGTCGTCCCGCAGCTGTTGGAGAACGGGAATGGTGTCCTCGAAGAGACCCCACCGCGAGCCATCGGCGTAGAACCTGCCCGCCGAGTGCGCCAGCTCGGCGGCCGTCTCGACGTATCCAACACCTTTGAACGCCTCGGCAAATACCGCTTCCAACTCGGCCCACCACTCGGCGGCCGACACCCGGCCCATGCGGGCCGTAGCCTAGCGTTCCGTCGAAGTCCCAGAAGATGACGCCAGCGCAGGTCACAACCGCCATCCCGAGTTGTCGCGCAGCAGCCACAGGCAGCGCACGGAAGGCGGGTCCCTAATCGGCGAGGACAGAGTTCACGCGGTCGACGGCAGTGTCAGGCGTTGGTTCGAACGGCCGCTGAGTGATCTCCTCGGCAAGAGCGATGTACCTGGCAGCTGTTGCCACCCGCACATCGTCTGGAAGCGCCGGTGGCGTGCCATCGCCATCGAACCCACGCTCCACGAACCACTCTCTCAGGGGCTCTTTGTCGAGCGAGCGTTGGTCCTTGCCGTCCTCGAACAAGGACTCGTACGTGTCGGCATACCAGTAGCGCGAGCTGTCCGGCGTGTGCACCTCGTCGATGAGGAAGACGTCCCCGCCGAGGACACCGAATTCGTACTTGGTGTCAACGAGGATGAGCCCCCGTTGGGAGGCCACATCGGTTCCCCGAGCGAACAGGGCGAAGCTGAGATCGGCAATGCGGTCGAACAGGGAGGCAGTGATCAGTCCCTCGCCGATGGCATCCGCCCGACTGATATTGCGGTCGTGCTCGTCGAGCTTGGTCGCGGGCGTAAGGATCGGCTGTTGCAGCCGTTCGTTCCTGCGCAACCCCTCCGGCAAGCGATTGCCGGCAACCTCGCGCTGACCGGAGTCGTAGTTGAACCACAACGACGTCCTCGTCACTCCGGTGATGTACGCCCGGACGACGAACTCGAGCGTGACGAGCTCGCACTCACGAACGCGGATGACATTGGGATCAGACACCTCGAGCAGGTGGTTCGGAACGATGTCCGCCGTGGCGTCGAACCAGAAGTTTGCGATCGCGTTCAGTGTCTGGCCCTTGAAGGGGATGGTGCCCAAGATCCGGTCGAACGCGGACTGCCGATCGGTCGTGACGATCGTGCGAACTCCGCCGCTGACGTAGCTGTCGCGAACCTTGCCCGCATGGGCGACACCCAGGTGTGTGAAGGACGTCCGCTCAAGTGTCCCAGACAGCTCCTTGGCCATCCGCTCGTCAGATACCACTCTCTCCCCTTGTGGGCCGCGCTCGGTCGGAGCGTAGTTACGCGCTACTCCGGACGCCTGAACATAACAGAGCCGCCGAGTCCGGTGGCTTCTACCGTCGTTGGTGCTCGACCCGGCCCGCCTCGACCAGCTGTTCGGCCCGGTGGAACCCCGGGCAGCTTCCCCCTACCTCTTCAATCAATCATCGTCGACGGCCGAATACAAGACTTGAATTCTGCCGACGTACGGACGGAACATCGACGTGCCTGTTTCCCGAGAATGGAGGACCATGTGCGGGTCACCGCCGATGATCTGGACGCCGTGATCACCTGCGTGGACGACAGTCTTCGCCCGGCAGTGGACAGGAACTGGACGGTTCGTGCGGGGACGCTGGACTGGACGTGCTGGTCGACCGCTGAGCACCTCGGTCAGTGTCTCGCGCACTACGCGTCCCAGTTGGCGATCCGGGCTCGTACGCGATACGTGCGGTGGGCCGCCGGGGCGATGAACGACGCGCCTCCTGATGGCGTCCTTGACTTCGTGACGGCGACCGGGCGGATTCTCGCAATGGTGGTTCGCGCCTCGCCGCCGCAGGTACGCACCTACCATCCGTACGGAATGGCGGATCCGGCAGCATCCGCAGGCGGGGGATGCGTGGAAGCGCTCGTTCATGCACACGACATCGCCACCGGGCTCGGCGTGGACTTCGCACCACCTCCTGATGTGTGCGGACGTGTCGTCGCCCGGATGTTTCCCCATCACGAATCGAGGCTGGCCCAGGCCGACGTGGACCCATGGACGGCGCTGCGGTGGTTGACGGGGCGGGTTGATGCACCCGGTCTGCCCGAACTCAGCGTCTGGAGGTGGCGATCCACTCCACTGAACGAGCCGTGGATCATCGCACCGCCTGCGCCTCGCGCCTTCTGACCTCGCGTGTGCGTACGCGGCGTTCTTGCCTCGTGTGACAAAGGCCAACGGCACAAGGAGATACATGTCCAGAGGAGACGCGCCCGGCACCATTGTCATCCTGAACGGAACCCCACGCTCGGGTAAGAGCAGCATTGCTGCGGCGATCCAGGAGCGGTTCGCGGGCGTGTGGATGAACCTCGGAGTCGACACGTTCAAGCGAATGACCCCAGCGCGCTTCCAGCCCGGATTAGGGCAGCGGCCGGGTGGCGAACGACCCGATCTCGAGTCACTCGTGGTGACGCTGTATCGCGGCATGTACGAAGCAATTGCCACGCACAGCCGGCTGGGCGTCAACGTGGTGGTCGATGCGGCGCACCACGACGCGTACTCCGTCCCGCGCGGCATTCTCCGCACGAGTGCGCAACAGTTGAAGGGTCTGCCTGCGTTGTTCGTCGGCGTACGGTGTCCGATCGAGGTGGTCCTGGAACGCCGGCGCGCCACGTGGGGTGGCGTCGGCTACGCGCAGGGCACCGTCCGCGACCCGGTGAAGCTGTGGGAACAGGCAGTGCACGAACCCGGGGTGTACGACCTCGAGGTCGACACGTCGGTACTCAGCCCCGAGGGATCAGCCGACCAGATTCGCCAGCGCCTGGACAACGGCCCACCGCCGTCGGCGCTCGATCGCCTCAGGGCGCAGGCGAGCTCCATGTGAGAGCAGGGAACACGTCCATGACCATGAAGGGAAAGTCGCGTATACGCCGCAAGACTTTCATGATCACGATCATGATCACCCCCAGACCTCGCGGGCGGTCTCGACGGTGAGCCGCAGCTTCGCGACCTCCTCGTCATAGGTCAGCACGTTGCCTTCCACCGTCGAAGAGAACCCACACTGCGGCGACAGGCACAACTGGTCGAGCGGCACGTAACGGGCGGCCTCGTCGATCCGACGCTTGAGCGTGTCCTTGTCCTCCAGCGCGCCCTTCTTGGTGGTGACGAGGCCGAGCACGACCTGCTTGCCGGGCGGTACGAACCGTAGCGGCGCGAAGCCGCCCGAGCGGTCGTCGTCGTACTCCAGGAAGAATCCGTCGACGTCCAGTTCGGAGAACAACGCCTCGGCGACGAAGTCGTACCCACCCTCGGCCGCCCACGACGAGCGGAAGTTGCCGCGGCACATGTGCGTGGTCACCCGCAGGCCGTCGGGCCGGTTGGCCAGCGCGGCGTTGATGGTGCGGATGTACTGCTCGTGCTGGTGCTCGGCGTCCCCGCCCATGCTGGCGATCAGTTCCCGCTGCTTCGGGTCGTTCAGGTAGGCCAGGCTGGTGTCGTCGAGTTGGAGGTACGTACATCCGAGGTCGGCGACGCGCCGCACCTGCTCGGCGTACGCGCTCGTCAGGTCCGCCCAGAAACCGTCGAGCTCCGGATAGACGCATCGGTCGATGGCGGCCCGCCCGCCGCGATAGTGGACCATGCTGGGCGACGGGATCGTCAGCTTCGGCGTCTGGGCGGAGCTGGCGTTGTCGCGCAGGAAAGTGAACGCGTCGGCGAAGATCGTGTCGGCCAGCGTGATCCGGTCGTGGACCTTCAGCGCTGCGGACTCGAAGTCCAGCTCGCCCTGCTCGTTGCGGAAGTGCACCATGAGCTTCTCGTCGGTGGGGTCGATCCCGCCGAGCTGGTAGATGAAGTCCATGTGCCACGACGTACGCCGGAACTCCCCGTCGGTCACGGTCTGCAGGCCGACTTCTTCCTGCATGCGTACGACATCGCGGATCGCGGTGTCCTCGGCGGCGCGCAGGGTGTCGCCGTCGATCTCGCCGGCCTTGTGCCGTCGGCGCGCATCGAGGAGCGCGGCGGGCCGCAGCAGGCTGCCCACGTGGTCGGCGCGGAAGGGCGGCGAGATACGAGTCATCGTGGTGACCTCCGGGCTCGAACGTACAGACGGGCGCCGCGCCGGTCGGCGCGACGAGCGACCCCGATCAACTGGCCCGATCAACTGGCCCGATCAACTGGGCCGATCAGCTGGGCCGATCAGCTGGGCCGATCAGCTGGCCCGATCAGCTGGGCCGGCCGACTTGCCCCGCCGACTGACCTGGCCGACCGACCTGGCCGACCGACCTGACCGTCCTGGTCGACTGCCTGACAGGTGACGCGGCAGGCTGGGACCACGAACGCCGCGCGGACTGACGCGGCCGCCAGCTTAGGACGGGCTCGCGCCGCCGACAGTGGCCCTTCCGTCTGACGGAAGCCGGCCTGGCGCCTTCGCGTCCGACAACGACGGCGGCGAACGCGCGGAGGCGACGGGCGCGCAACTGACCCGGCTCGCCAATCGCCCGGGGGCCTGGCTGTCCATCTCCGCCTGCCGCGGCGTGCGGGCCGCCCCGGGTCCTGGAAGTCTGAGCGAATGATCGCCAAGCCCACAGTGGAACCTGCACAGCCTGCGGGTGGATCCGCCACGCCTGCGGGTGGATCCGCCACGCCTGCGGGTGGATCCGCCACGCCTGCGGGTGGATCGGCCATGGCTGCTGGCGGAGCAGGTGTGCCGTCGGAGAGACCAGCCGCGAGGATTGGTGGCCAGGGAGGCGTGCCGGCCCGCCGGCACGCCGCACCTACGGCGGCCGGCAAGGTGCTCGGTGTGATCGGAGCATTCACCACGGACGCCGACGCGCTCACCCTTTCCGCGATCGCGCGCAAGGCCGGGCTGGCCCTGAGCACGGCCCACCGGGTCGTCGCCGAGGCGGTCGCCTGGGGCGCGCTCGAACGAGGGAGCGACGGCCGGTACCGGATCGGCCTCCGGCTCTACGAGGTCGGCGCCCTGGCACCCCGCGGCGTTGCGTTGCGCGACGCCGCGATGCCGTTCATGGAAGACCTGTACGAAGTCACTCACGAGGTGGTTCAGCTGGCGGTCCGCGAGGGCACGGAGCTGGTCTTCATCGAACGGCTCGCCGGCCGTACCTCTGTAGGCGTCCACACCCGGGTGGGCATGCGGTTTCCCTTGCCGGCCAGCGGTGCGGGACTCGTGCTGTTGGCGTTCGCGCCGAACGACGTGCAGGAGACCGTCCTCGCCGGCCCGTTCGAGCGGTTCACGGACAAGACCCTCACCGATCCGGTACGCCTGCGCGCGATCCTGGCAGAGGCCCGCCGCCAGGAGATCGCCGTCAGCGACGGACAGGTGACCCTCGACAGCCTGTCCGTCGGCGCTCCAGTACGTGACGCGTCCGGGACGGTGGTCGCCGCCGTGTCCGTGGTGGTACACGCCGGCTCGGTGGATCCGGCGTTCCTCGCGCCGTTGGTCCGAACGGCCGCGCGCGGCATCTCCCGCTCTCTCGCCGGGCCCTCGGCTCTGCGCGAGGCGACCGCGTACCAGACCTCGTCACGGGCGCGCCGCGAGTCCAGCTGACCTCAGCCCGCCGTCCGCGCTGATCGGACCCGCCTGGCCCGCGTGTCGAGCCGCCGCGCCAGACCTCGCCCCACCGGCCCGACGGCGAATGACCACGCTGAGCAGGCCTGTGGAACCCAGCAAGGTGTCGAGACATGTGCGGCACTCCACAGGCCTGCTCAGCGTGGTCATTTGGGCTCTCCTGACACATGTGTCAGGGGAGCCTCATTTGCCGGCGAGGACGTGGCGCCGTCGCCGCGGTACGACGCTCGGCCAGCTCGGGCCGCACCCGCAGGACCAGCTGTGCTGGGCGGCCGAGCAGGGTTTCGCCGCACGCGTACGACTGCTCACCTCCGGCGGGTGGTGGCGGCGTCGATGGTGGAGCACCAGGCGCGGAACCGCTCGAACTCGGTCGCCTCGTCCGTGTCGAGGTCCCTCCAGGGGGTCAGCGTGACGGTGCCCGCGCCGACGGTCCACTTCCACTGGGCGCACACCTCTCCGGCGGAGACCAGCGAGCCGGTCATGTGGCCTACGGGTCCGACCAGTCGCTTCTTGGCGGAGACAAGCGGCGACTCCGACCCCTTGCGGCAGAAGTACACGTTGTCGTACTCGGGCAGGACGTAACACCGCCGCGGTTCCTCGTCGATGTGCTGGGTGGCGTCGTACCAGGTCCCCCGCGCAGGACCCGTACTCTCGGCTGGGCGCCCGACCGATGGCGTCCCGACCGACGTCAGGACTGGTGCCAGCCGGGAGACCCCTGACCAGTAGCTGGCATCCGCGTTCGATGCGGGACCGAACGCCCGGAGGAAGCTTCGCACCAAGTCGGGCAGGCCCTGCGGCGCGGGAAGCAGTTCACCGGACTGTCCCGGGGTTTCTGGTTCATGATCAAGAGGCGAAAAACGGGCATTTGCGGGCCTCACTTCCCCGTTTTCTGCCTCTTGATCATGAACGGCGGCGCCGGACGTGGTCGACCCACTCGCCCGGGCCGGCGACTCCGGGCGCGAGCCGGCTACGTCGTCGAACGCCTGCTCCGCGAGGATGTAGCGGCTCCGCGCGGGTCGCCAGGACACGTCGTCAGCGACCTGCACGACCGGAAGCAGCATGCGTACGGCGAAGCCCAACTGCCGCGGCTCGGACAGGGGAAACTCCTGGCCCAGCTCCGCGCTGATCTCGGCGCGTGTGAGGCCGTCGTGCTCCCGGAGAAGCCGCGCGCCACGTCGGAGCAGCTTGTCGTGGTCGACGGTGCGCCACAGGCCAGGACAGAACCCGTTGACCGTACGTTCGAGCATCGGTTGCAGGCTGAGCCGCCAGGTGACGTACTGCCGGCGGGTCACCATGTGCACGGTGCCACGCATGAGGTTGGCCTTCACCAGCAGGTAGCTCCTGAGCGCGCGGTCGAGGTCGTCCTGGTCGAAGCTGGCCAGCCTCGTCCACAGACCGGCCGACGGCGCCCGCGGTGTCTGGGCGTTGAGGCCGGCGACGGCCTCCACCACCTCGACTGGCGTGCCGGTGAACGTCTGCCCCAGGAGCTGCCTGCGCAAGTACGCCGCCATCGCTTGACCTCCGACGCTCGCGAAGGCCTGACGTTACCGAGGCCGGCCCTCGGCCTGCGCACCACGGCGTCGGGGTCACGAGTCGGGGTCACGAGTCGGGGTCAGGAGGTCGGGGTCAGGAGGTCGGGTCAGGACGTGGGGTCACGAGGTCGGGTCAGGAGGTGGGGTCACGAGGTCGGGGTCGAAGGTGCCGGCGAGGTTCCGGACCACAGCGCGCTGCCGCAAGTGCGATGCTCGCAGAGGTCTACGGCAGAGTTTGCCATGGATATCGGCTGTACGGGCCCGCAGATGCGGCGCTAGGATCGCCCGCGTGACAGCGTTCCGGATCAGCGAGGCAGCCGAGCTGCTGGGCGTCAGCGCCGACACCGTACGCCGGTGGGTCGACGCTGGTCGGCTCGCCGCGGTTCGCGACGGGTACGGGCACCGGGTGATCGAAGGTGTCGACCTCGCCGGCTTCGCACGATCCCAGGCCGGCGAGCAGGAGGAACGCTCGGAGCACTCCTCCGCCCGCAACCGGCTTCGCGGCATCGTCACCGCCGTGGCCAAGGACACGGTGATGGCGCAGGTCGACATCCAGGCAGGGCCGTTCCGGATGGTGTCGCTGATGAGTCGCGAAGCGGTCGACGAGCTGGATCTCCAGGTCGGCTCGATCGCTGTCGCGGTGATCAAGTCGACGACGGTCGTAGTGGAGAAGCCCCGATGACGGCCGGGCGCCGACGGGCGGCCGGCGGGGTGCCGACCGGTGACTTCGCCGCCGGGGGCAGCAGACGGAGGTCCCGCCCGTGAGATCCGGTGGGATACGTACGACGGTGGTCGGGCTCGCGGCGGTGACCGCGCTGGCATTGGTGGGGCTGCCCGGGTGTGGCGGGGATCGACCCGACGCCGCCAGCACGACCAGTCCGGAACCCGAGAGCGGAGCCTCGACGCTCACCGGCACGGTCACGGTGTTCGCGGCGGCGTCGCTGACGGAGGCGTTCACGACGATCGGCAAGGACTTCGAGGCTGCCCATCCCGGGGTGACGGTGACGTTCAACTTCGCCGGCAGTTCGGCGCTGGCGACGCAGATCAACCAGGGCGCGCCGGCCGACGTGTTCGCCTCGGCCGCGCCGGCCTCGATGGAGGCGGTCGCCGACGCGGGCAACGGCACCGGCGAGCCGGCCGTGTTCGTCAGGAACCAGCTCGTCATCGCTGTTCCCCAGGGCAACCCGGGCGGCATCAAGCGGCTTGCCGACCTGGCGAAACCCGCCGTGAAGGTCGCGCTGTGCGCCGAGCAGGTGCCGTGTGGCGCCGCCGCCTTGACGGCGCTCGACGCCGGCGAGGTCGACCTCACTCCGGTGACCCTCGAGCAGGACGTCAAGGGCGCACTGTCCAAGCTGACCCTCGGCGAGGTCGACGCCGCGCTGGTCTACCGCACGGACGTGAACGCGGCCGCGGGCGAGGTGGACGGAGTCGCCTTCGAGGAGGCTGCAAGCGCGATCAACGACTACCCGATCGTCGTACTGAAGGACGCACCCAACGCCGTCGCGGCCATGGCGTTCGTCTCGTACGTACGTTCCGGCGAGGGTGCGGCCGTGCTCGGCGAGGCCGGCTTCCAGTCGCCGGACGAGTAGCCGCCCATGACCACCGGAGCACCTCGGCGGGCCGCCCGGGTTCCTCTCGCCCTGCTGGTCCCGGCCGGGCTGGGCCTGCTCTTCCTGGTGCTGCCGTTGGTCGGTCTCGTCGTGCGTACGCCCTGGACCACGCTCCCGCAGCGGCTCGCCGGGCCAGGAGTCCTCACCGCGCTCCGGCTGTCCCTGCAGTCCGCCACCCTGGCGACTCTGCTCTGCCTCGTACTCGGCGTACCCCTCGCGTGGCTGCTCGCCCGCGCGCCGTTTCCCGGCCGGCGGCTGGTGCGGGCCCTGGTCACGGTGCCGCTCGTCCTTCCGCCGGTGGTGGGCGGGGTGGCGCTGCTGCTCGTGTTCGGCCGTCAGGGCCTGGTCGGCACGTGGCTCGACGCCGCGTTCGGTCTCACGCTGCCGTTCACCATGGCGGGTGTGGTGCTCGCGGAGGCGTTCGTCGCGATGCCGTTCCTCGTCATCGCCGTGGAGGGCGCATTGCGCGGCGCGGACGCCCGCTACGAGGAAGCGGCGGCGACGCTCGGAGCCGGGCGGTGGACCACGTTCACGCACGTGACGTTGCCGCTCGTCGCTCCCGGCGTCGCCGCCGGTGCGGTGCTGTGCTGGGCGCGAGCGCTCGGTGAGTTCGGCGCGACGATCACGTTCGCCGGCAACTTCCCAGGCCGTACGCAGACCATGCCGCTCGCGGTCTATCTCGCACTGGAGACCGACCTGGAGGCGGCGATCGTCCTCAGCCTGGTGCTGCTTCTCGTGTCCGTCGCGATCCTCGTCAGCCTCCGTGACCGCTGGATGACCACCCCATGACCGGCACGGATCGCGACCGTACGTACGAACGACGGCAGGGGCGCGGGCAGCCAGCGACCGGGGAGCCGTTGCTGGACGCTCATGTCGTGGTGGAGCGGGAGACGTTCCGGCTCGACCTGGAGCTGCGGATCGACGCCGGCGAGGTCGTCGCGCTGCTCGGGCCCAATGGCGCCGGCAAGACGACCGCCCTTCGCGCGCTCGCCGGTCTGCACCCGCTGACGGCCGGGCACGTCACCCTCGGCGGGCACGACCTCGACCGGCCAGCCGGCCGCGTGTGGACGCCGCCGGAGCTCCGCTCGATCGGCGTCGTCTTCCAGGACTACCTGCTGTTTCCGCACCTGAGCGCCCTTGACAACATCGCGTTCGGACCTCGCCGGCACGGGGTAGAGCGGCGGCAGGCCCGCGCGCAGGCTGCGGGTTGGCTCGACCGGATCGGTCTTTCGGAGTACGCACGGCGCAAGCCGCGGCAGCTCTCCGGCGGACAGGCGCAGCGAGTGGCGCTGGCGAGGGCGCTCGCGGTCGACCCGAGCCTGTTGTTGCTCGACGAGCCGCTCGCGGCCCTCGACGCCCGGACCCGGCTCGACACGCGTGCGGACCTGCACCGCCACCTCCGCGCGCACAACGGCGCCACCCTGCTCGTCACCCACGACCCGCTCGACGCATTGGTCCTCGCGGACCGGCTGGTCATCCTCGAGGACGGCCGGGTCGTGCAGGTCGGTGACGCCGCCACGGTGACCGCCCAGCCGCGGACGGACTATGTGGCCCGCCTCGTCGGCCTCAACCTCTACCGCGGCCGTGCCGAAGGGCTGACCGTCGTCGTCGGCTCGGACCTTGCGCTCGCGGTGGCGGACCGCGTCGACGGCGATGCGTTCGTCGCCTTCCCGCCGTCCGCCGTCGCGTTGCACCGGTCCCGCCCGGACGGCAGCCCGCGCAACACCTGGCCGGCCACCGTCACCGGTGTCCAGCGGCACGGGGACAACCTGCGGATCGGGCTGGACGGGCCGATCGTCGTGGCCGCCGATGTCACGCCGGCCGGTGCGGCCGCCCTCGATCTCGTAATCGGCCAGCGGGTCTGGGCCGCCGTCAAGGCCGCCGAGACCCGCGCCTATCCCGCCACTCCCGACACGGTGTGACGAGCCCGCCGGACTCGCCGAACTCGCCGGACCCGCCGCCGGATGGGCCGGCGCCTCACTGCTTCCGTAGCCGGATCGCCATCCCGATCCCTTCCGTCGTGACGGTGCACTCCTTGAAGGCGGACTGCTCCGCGAGGCGGTGGAACTGGTCCGGTGCGTACGCCCGTCTCCGCAGCATCCCCAACGTCCGCCTGACCATGAAGGCGTTCACTCGGCTGAGCCGCATCCTCGCGACCTCCTGGTCGATCTCGGCCGCCGAGGCGTTGCTGCGCAGGTCCTGGATCACGGCTGTCCCTCCACCGCGCAGCACCCGGTGCATCTCGTCGAGCGCGTCGATGGGGCGGGCGAAGTTCTTGAACGCCGCCTGACAGACCACCAGGTCGAACGACTCCGCCGCGAACGGCATGTCCGCGACATCGCCATGGCGGAAGTCGACGGTCACACCCTCCTGCCGAGCGCGGTCGCTCGCGAGGTCCACGAACGTGTGACTGACGTCCAGGCCGGTCACGCGGAGATGGCCCGTTCGGGCCAGTTCGATCGAGTGAAACCCAGGGCCCGGCGCCACCTCGAGCACGGCGGTGCCGTCGGGGAACTCGCCGGCGAGCTTGGCGGCACCCGTGCGGTAAGACTCCAGCTGGTCACCCGAACTGCGTTGCCGGGCGTACCACCGGGCCGTCATTCCCTCCATCTCCGGCACCAGCTTGAACCGCTTCTGCCGGACGTTCGTCGTGTCGTTCATGGTCTGCTCCTTCGGGTGTCGTGACGATGCGTGTCGTACGAACCGTTCAGGGAGCGAAGGCCCAGCTACTGTTGCGGTTGCCACCTTGTGGCCGGGTTCCGTTCCGCGGGTCCGGTTCGAGGTCGAGGACCCCGGCGTGGTGTTCCCGCACCCGCCGGGGTCCGTTCTGTCGTGGATCCGTTCTCTTGTGGGTCAGTCGTTGGTGCTGCCCCTCTCGGCGAGTGCTTCGAACTCGGGCGGCATCCGGCCGGTCTCGTGCCAGTCCCGCCATTCCGCGAGGCCGGGCAGCGATCCGGTCGTGAACTCGTCCAGCAGCGACCGGATCCAGCTGGCTTCCGCCTCGCGAATCGCCAGGTCGTACTCCGACTCGACGAGGAACAGCCGTGGAACCTCGCGACCCGCTTCGGCCAGGGCGTCGCGTTGGGCGGCGATCTGCTGCTCCAGCCTGGTGAGCCGGTCGCGGAGCAGCTGGGTCGCCTCGTCCGGGTGCAGAACGCCGATCACGGAGAGGCCGGCCTCGAACCTCGGCTGCTCGCGTTCGGGGACGGCGACCAGCTCGCGAACCCAGTCCTCGAGCTCTTCGCGTCCTGCATCGGTGATCCGGTAGAGGGTGCGCTCGGGGCGTCCGCCCCGGCGCTGGCTCCCGGTCGCCTCGAGCAGGCCGTGCTTCTCGAGATTCTGGACGACGGTGTAGAGGGAGCCCCACTTGATCTTCATGTCCTGGTCCTTGCCGCGGGCGCGAAGGACCGAGGCCATTTCGTACGGGTGCATCGGCCTGGACATCACCACCGAGAGGACGGCGAGGGCGAGCAGGTTTCCGACCTTGCGTCGCTTGGCCACGGTGCTCGCCCCTCCTCGACGGGATCCTCGTGCGCGATTACTCGTCCGCGAGCATACGGCTGCGAGTAGAGGCTGGCAACCCCTCACTCTGGCTGGTCGCGGTGCGTTGCGCTGTGGGGATGCTCAACGAGCTTGAGGTGCGACGCCCCGAGGCTCGCCCCGCCGGTTGGGCAGCCACGCAGGCGGTCGACATCCATGACGGGCTGAGGTTCGCTGCCGAGGTCGACACGTCCACGCGGTCGCCGGACGCCTGCGCTGACGACGTGATCGCCCAGCTCGACCTCGACGTTGCTCGCCCGTCCTGAGGCTCGGGGAAAGCCGCCACCGGCTCGTTTCGACTGAGGTCGAAAGATCTTGGCACACCACAGCCTGCCCGTGATCATGGTTGCCGTTGTCCGCGTCCAGCGAGCGTGCGACACCGGATCTCACGGGGGTGACGTTCGTGTCCGATCGGGAGACTGTCCGAAGGCGTCCGAGCTTCGAATATGCGAGAACCAGGCCAGCTGGGCGTACTCGCGTCGGTGTTCCGGACGGGAGAACCCCAACACGTTGTCGTAGCCGTACGGCAGCGCGGGTGCTGGTGGCCCTCCTGTGCCTGTGCACCTGCCTACTTGTGGCACCACCGTCGCAGGCTCGAGGCGCCGCGGACGAGGTTCCAGCACCCACCGGGCCACCCCCGCCGGGAGTCGATCCAAAACACTGGGAACGGCTGAAAGCAGTATGGGGTAAGAACAAAGCGATCGATCAGGTGTACCAGCAGCGCTATTACCTCACCCACCCCGAACGCTTCGGCGACCTGGTACTTCACCATGCCATCCCACAAAAGTACTGGAAACCAACGAACCCGTGCCACGGTGTCCTACCGCCGGGCCTTCTTCATTCGCTGGACAACTTGCGCGGCGTCATCAAGGGCGGCGCGAGAGGCGCGCCGCGAAGAAACTGGGTCATCAACAACAGATTCCATCTGTCCCTGATCGAGATGATGTGGAACGCATTCGATGCGGAGTTCATCGTCGGGGGCAGGTGTCGCGCCACGCCGGAAGACTTCTACCGTCAGCGAAACCTCATTGATCAGGCCTGGAGCTGGTTCTTCATCGAGACCTCCTACAAGCTTCCTCCCGAAGAGCGCGAGGTGCGGTTCCAGTCACTGAAGACGATTGGCGAGGGTGCATTCGGACAACCTCACCAGGTTCCCGGCGAGAGAGCGACAGCAGTAGCGGCCAATCACGCAAAGGCGTTCTTTGACAGCGCCAAGGCCGGTGGAATCGACTTCTCGACACTCGAGCTCCGTTACCTCGCTTTAGATCAGAAGAGCGGTGACGTCGGTATCGACTACGCCTTCCGGGTGAGCCCGGGTCGCGGCAGCGCGGGTCTTGCGGACGGGCTCGAGAACGCGGCGGAGGCGTCGGACGCCTTCTTCGTGTGGTTGGCGTTGCCGCGCACGGCGTTCTGGGTGAACCTCAAGCCGAACGAGCCGGACAAGATCATGGACGCCCAGCTCGCACGCACGAAGGTCGGTCAGGTGATGCTCGAGGCTGACCTCACTCTCAAGCAGCAGGCATCCTGGGCTCTCCATCCGAAGCGGAAGCTCGGTGCGCGGTTCTGGCGCGAGGCCGGTCGAGACTGCGTCCCGGGAACGCGCTTGTGGATCACGCCGGACATCGCGCAGGTCTACGAGAAGGGCAACGAGCTCTACATCCTGGAGGCACCTCTCGACGTGAAGGTCGAACAGTGGAACTACCAGCCCACCGCAGGTGATCCACAGATCCCTGGAGGCGGCACGTCGTGTCCAGGCATGTCGGAGGCGGAAAAGAAGACAGTGTTCGACGTCTACGGGCAAGTGGTTCTGCCGCACCTGAAGAAGGAGGTGAACACTGCTCCGGAGTTCGCGGCTCTCCGTCGGATCTACCTGAGCCGGATCGCGGCCGAGTGGTATCGCGAACGTGCCGCAGATGGCGACACGTCATTTGCAGGGTTGGTGGAGAGTGGCAACATCGACCGCTGGGCCGATGCGGGTCGGTGGCGTCCAGAGCAGACGTTCAAGCGCTACGTCAAGTCGTTTACCAAGGGCGAGTTCCGCGCCACCGAGTCATGGACCGAGGGCAACGTCGAGAAGACGTGGACGATCCAGGCGGGCGGCGTCGACTTCGCACTGGTGCCGACCAAGTCCGTCGGGAGCCGAGCATTCGAGGATCGTTGGCCCGGGCTGGATGCACTGGCCAGGCAGGGAGTCGCGGGCAGTGCGGTGGACAAGAGCACCGGGAACCGGTGGCTGGGTGGCCACTCCGCGGTCGATCGGGCCGCGTTGGCGCGCGAGTTTCCGCTCGACGACGAGCCCGCGGCCCGCCCTGAGAACCAGACACTCAGCGACAGAGCAAGATCCGCAGCGCCATACCTGGTTGCGGTTCTGGTACTGGCCAGCCTGAGCCTCGTGGCACTGGCAGTCCTTCACGCCCGTCGTTCGCGACAGGGGGGTACGCACTGATGACCGAGGAACTGCCGCCAGAGCCCCGGGAGCCGCGACGGCGTGCCACGACGTGGCTGGTCATCGCCGCTGTGATGTTGCTCGTGGCAGGAGTCGGGATCGGACTGTGGGCGCTCTACGGCGGCGGCAACGGGCCTGACTACGCCGCGGACTGCCGGATGATCGAGAACGAGGCCCCCGAGTTTGGTCAGGACATGATGGCTCTGCAGCAGATGGGCGCCGACAAGGTGGCGCGGCGGGAGTGGCTCACCAGGCAGGCGAAGCACCTGCGTGAGCTGGCCGACAAGCTGACGGATCGCGAGTTTGCCCGTGACATCTACGCAGGTGTGGACGCTGTCGAGGCGATGCAGGAGGACCTCGAGAACGGCGACATGGCCTCTCTCAACAAGGGTATGCAGTCGCTGAAGACGCTGTTCGAGAGCGCGGTGACGTTCCTCGACACCCACTGCGAGCGGTGGCTCGGGCCTGGCCAGTGGGGTACTCCAGGCACCAAGCCCACGGGGCCGACGGACTTTCCGACGGCAGATCTGCCGACGGATTTCCCAACGGACCTGCCGAGCGACCTCCCGACGGATTTCCCAACGGACCTGCGGAGCGTGCCGCCGCTGCCGTCTCTCTCGCCGACGGAGGACCGTGCGGGCGTCCCGTTGCCCAACCCCTCCTCACCTCGGGTAGGTCAACCCTTCACCGCAGTCGTGGCCAAGAACGAGCGCGTATGGATTCCTGTTCGGGTCACGCTGCTGGCCGTCGACGTACGTCGGTCCGGATTGTCCGCAGAATTCGACGGCATGACGGTGACACTGCTGCGGTACAAGGCGACCCATATCGGTGACCGCACAGTCACGTTCCCCGAGGACCCACTCCAGTTCAGCTTCTCGGTCAACGCCGGTGTCGTACCTGCGGGCCCGATGCGGTTCGCACACAATGCACCGAACGCACCGGCACACTGCACGGCGAACGTCGAACCATTCGCATGGGCACCGGGAAGGACAGTGAAGGGTTGCACAGTCGCCATGCTTGACGACTCCCTCACACCTGACGAGGTCAGCTTCTCCAGTGGGCTTCCTGACCGGTGGGATTTCGTCGATTTTCAGTACCCCTGACCGGTGAGGGCAACGCGTCGCCGAATCCCCCGAATGGTCGCGACGGCAGTTTTGCAGCTCAGGACCAGTAGACGATGACCTTGTCGCCGACGCGGGCTTCGTTGAACAGCTGCGAGAGCGTGTCCCAGCTGCGGACGTTCACACAGCCGTGGGAGCAACCGTTGTAGCCGCGGGCCGCGAAGTCGTCGGAGTAGTGGACCGCCTGGTGGCCGCTGAAGAACAGCGAGAACGGCATCCGGGTGTCGTAGAAGTTGGAGTACCCGTCGAGGACCTTCGCGCGGACCGTGAACGCGCCCTCCCTGGTAGGGCTGGACGGGCAGCCGAACCGGACGTCCATACTCAGGCGTACGGAGCCGTCGACCACCCAGCGGAGAGTACGCGTCGACTTGTCGACACAGATCGCGCGACCGGTGGTGCAGCGCGAGTCGAGGGCCGACGCGTTCGGCGCCGGCGTGGGCTTCGGCGGGTACAGCTCGGCGCGCGTCGGCGTGCGGGTCATGGCCACGAGCCGGTCCCAGGTGGCGGCGTCGACGTATCCCAGCCGCGGCATCCCACGACGGGCCTGGAAGCCGTTGACGCCCTCGCGGGTGGTGGTGCCGTAGTAGCCGTCGACCCACTCGGCGGCGAGCCAGTCGAGCTGGTGCAGCCGCGCCTCGAGCTCACGTACGTCGTCGCTGCGGTCCTCGAGTTCCATCAGCGCCTGCGGCTTCGGCTTCGGCGTGGGAGTGGAGGTCGCCGTCGGCGTGGCCATCGGAGTGGACGTCGGCGTGGGAGTCGCCGCGGCGGTCGGCGAGGTGCTGGGCGAGGCCGTCGGAGTGGGCCGCGCCGACGTCGACTTCGACGGCGTCGGGCTGGGCGTGCGTACCTGCGAAGGCACGTTCTCCCCGGCGGCTCCCCGGTCGGCGAACGACGCGAAACCGGTCCCGTAGGCCACTCCGCCAAGGGCAGCAACGGCAAGAACTGAAGAGGCGATCACGATGGTGAGCGGACGGCGGCGCATGGGCTCCCCCTGAAGTGGTGCGACATCAACAAGATGCCGGGGACCGGTGAAATGTTGCTCGTGACGATCACCAAATTGGTCACGATCTGGCCAACGCCTGGCAGTGAAGGGACGGATCGTTCCCGTGACGATGAAGGGGGCCGTACGCCGGACGGTCAGAAGCGCGTTCTACAGCAGGTCGGCCAACCAGCTGGTGCCGTCCGCGTGGCGTTCAGGTGCTGGGCGCGGCAACGGGATTGACCTGAAGGGCTGTCGGTGGTGGCGGCCTACCATGGCCGCCATGCCGGGCCGGGCGGTGGACATTCGCGGGGCGACGGAGAACACGCTCCGCGACGTGGACGTGTCGTTCGGCGCTGGCATCACCGCCGTCGTCGGGGTCTCGGGATCGGGCAAGTCCTCGCTGATCTCCGACACGCTGTTCCACGAGGCGCGGCGGCGGTTCCTGGAGACGCTGACCCTGGGTTCGCCGTGGGCGCAGCTTCGGCCGGCAAGGGTGCGCTCGATCGACGGGCTCGGACCGGCGGTCGCGGTCGCGCAGAACGTCGTCAACCGCAACCCGAACTCCACCGTCGCCACGGCGACCGGGATCCATCCGGTGCTTCGAGTCCTGTACGCGGGTTTCGCCACGCGGACCTGCTCCCGTTGCG
Organism: Actinopolymorpha sp. B17G11; assembly: GCF_040196095.1. Classification (NCBI taxonomy): domain Bacteria; kingdom Bacillati; phylum Actinomycetota; class Actinomycetes; order Propionibacteriales; family Actinopolymorphaceae; genus Actinopolymorpha; species Actinopolymorpha sp. B17G11. The sequence continues at coordinate 60,912 of NZ_JBEFTW010000022.1, read as the reverse complement.
GCAGCGATCCCGGCTTCGTCGCCACCAGTCACGAACAGCAACTCGCGTGGGTCCGCGACGCCGTCGACGGCCTGACAGCCGGCGACGAGGACCGCGACGCCACCGTTGGGCAGAGGCAGGGGCAGGGGCAGGGGCTTCACGTCGGGGGTGCTGGTGAGCAGGTGCCCGATGTCGAGGGCTCTGGTGAGCGGCGGCTCGAGGTGGTCGTTCCGCTGGTACGCGGGACAGAAGGAACCCATCGCCGGCTGCTCGACTTCCTGGCCGAACAGTTCGGGTCGGATGCACTCGACGTGGACGGCAAGGCGCTGACGACCCAGCCGGACCGCGGCCTGTCCGCCCGCCAGCCGCACGACATCGACCTCCGCCTGAAGCCGCTCCGGACCGGCGCCACCACCGACGAACTGCGGGCGATCCTCGCCTCTGTCCGAGGGCTCGGCGCCACCCAGCTGATCCTTCGTACGCCGGAGGGCGCCGCCCGGTCGATGTGCTGCGCGCCGGTGTGCCCGACCTGCGGGGAGCTCCTGCCTTCATTGCGGGCGCCCGACTTCGCCCACAGCGGCGGCGGGATGGTGCAGGCCTACCGGCTGGGCGCCCGGACCCTCGAGGACTATCTCGCTCTGTCGGTGTCCGAGGCGGCGGCCGCGCTCGGCGACTTCGGCCTGCCGCCCACGGCGTCCCGGGCGCTCGACCAGGTCCGCGTCCGCCTGGAGGCCCTTGCCGCGATGGAGCTGGGCTATCTGCCTCTCGACCGTCCGTCGCCGTCGCTCTCGCGGGGGGAGGCGCAGCGGCTTCGGCTGGCTGTCATCCTCGCGACACAGGTGGAGGACCTGCTGCACGTCCTCGACGAGCCGACGGTCGGGCTCGACGCCGAGCAGGTCGTACGCCTGATCAGGCAGCTGGCGAAGCTGCGCGGCCCGGTACTGATGGTGGAGCACGACCGCTGGGCCGTCGCGGACGCCGACGACGTCGTCGAGCTAGGACCGGGTGGCGGCGCGGAGGGGGGCCGCGTCACGTTCCAGGGGCCACCCGCGCAGTTGTGGCGTGCGGGCACCGTCACCGGCCGTTGGTTCTCCGGCCGCGAGGTCGCGCCCGTGCGTGCTCGGTCCCTTCGCGAGCCGGCAATGACCACGCTGCCCATGCGTTCGACACCCGGAAGAGGTGTCGATGCCCCTTCCACGTACTACAGGCATACCCAGCGTGGTCATTTGCCGCCGGATTCGCCGCCGTCACCGCCACCACCGTCGGCTGCGTTGGCGGCGTTGGCAGTGTTCGGGGCGTACGCACACAATCTGCAGGCGTTCGACTGCGAGATCCCGGTCGGCCGGCTCACGGTGATCACCGGTCCGTCCGGGGCGGGCAAGTCGACCCTCGCCCGCGACGTGATCGTCGCCTCGATCGACGCGGGCGAGGCGCGCGGCTGCGAGCGCTTCGAAGGTCCGCGGCTGCGGGCCATCACCGTCGACCAGAGCCCGATCGGACGTAACCCGCGGTCCAACCCGGCGACCTACACCGGGCTGGCGGGCCACCTCCGCGACCGGTTCGCCGCCGGGACCGGGCTGCCTGCCTCGGCGTTCTCGTTCAACCGTCCCGACGGCGCCTGCACGACCTGCTCGGGCATGGGTGCTGTCGAACTCACGCTGCTGCACCTGCCCTCGGAATGGCTGGTCTGCGAGGACTGCGGCGGCCAGCGGTTCGGGCGGGACGTCCTCGACGCGCGCGTCGAGCTTGCCGACGGACGCCGCTACACGATCGCCGAGGTCTACGACCTGACCATCGACCAGGCGGCACCGCTGCTCGCCGACGATCGGAAGAGTCAGCCGGTCCTGTCGGCGCTGCGCGACATCGGTCTCGGATACCTCCGGCTCGGCCAGCCCTCACCCACGCTCTCCGGTGGGGAGGCGCAGCGGGTCAAGGTGACCAAGGCGCTGACCCGCGCCCGCGCCGGCTCCCTCGTCCTCCTCGACGAACCCACGACCGGGCTCCACCCCGCCGATCTCTCCCGCCTCACCGGCATCCTCGACCGCCTGGTCGGGCAGGGGTGCACGGTGGTGGTTGTCGAGCACCACCCCGACATCGTCGCTGCCGCCGACTGGGTCGTACGCCTGGGACCCGGCGGCGGCCCGGACGGCGGCCGGCTGCTCGGCGCTGGCGCGGCGGACCCGGCGGAGCGTCCTCCCCGGGAGCCGCGACCGAGGGCCCGCGCGCGCCGCCAGCCGCGCGGATCTCCGGCGATCACGGTGACCCGCGCCCACGCCAACAACCTGCGCGACGTGAGCGTGACGTTCCCAAAGAACGCCATCACCGCGATCGTCGGCGTCTCCGGCTCGGGCAAGTCGTCTCTGCTCACCGACGTCCTCGCGGCCGAGGCGGATCGGCGCCTCCTCGAATGCCTGTCGATGTACGAACGCCAGTCGGTCAAGGAAGGTCCTGCCGCAGACGTCGAAGCGGTCGAGGGACTCGGGCCGACGGTGACGATCGGACCTGACCGGGACCTGTGGAACCCCCGGCGTACGGTCGGCACCGCGACCGAACTGAGCTTCCACCTCGGCGTGCTGCTCGCCTACGCCGGCTCCGGTGGCGCAGGTGCAGGTGGCGCCAGTGGAGCGGATGGTGCCAGTGCTGCGGATGGTGCCAGTGCTGCGGATGGTGCCAGTGCTGCGGATGGTGCCGGTGCTGCGGATGGTGCCGGTGCTGCAGGTGGTGCCAGTGGTGCGGGTGGGAGAGCGGGCGGAGCTGGCAGGGGTCGGTTGACGCCGGCGCACTTCTCGCCGGGTTCGTACGAAGCGGCCTGCCTCACCTGCCACGGCCTGGGCACGGTGCCGGAGCCCCGCCCGGAGCGGCTGATCATCCGGCCGGACGCCCCGTTGTGCAAGGGCGCGATGTACTCGCCCGGCTTCTTTCCGCAGTCGTACCTCTCCAAGCCCGCGAACCAGGGCTACTGGATGATCCAGGGACTGGCGAAGCGCTACGACTTCGATCCGTTCGAGACGCCGTGGAACCAAATGACCGACGCCGCCCGCGAGGCGTTCCTCTTCGGCGAACCTGGCGCGAAGGGCCCGCATCTGAACCGGGAGTCCTGGGTCGGCTTCTTCCCGGTCGTCGCGGGTTGGGACCAGGGCGGGCGCTACGTCGACCACGTGCCATGCCCGTCGTGCGCGGGTGGTCGGCTGCGTCCGGAGTTTCTCGCCGTACGACTGGGCGGCGCCAACCGGCAGGACCTGCACGAGCGATCGCTCAGCGCGGTGGCGGACGTGGTGGAGGGCGTACCCGTACCACCAGACGCGCCGGGGTGGGTCGCGACCTCGCGCTCGGTCGCGCTCCGCAGGTTGCGGTTCCTCGAAGGCGTCGGACTCGGCTACGTCCACCTCGACCGGAAGTCGGCTTCCCTGTCCGCCGGTGAGGCCCAACGGGTCAAGCTCGCCGGGCTTCTCGGCGCCGAGCTGACCGGCATGACCGTCCTGCTCGACGAGCCGACCCGTGGCCTGCACCCGCGCGAGGTCGACGCGTTGAGCGAGGCGCTGTGCCGCCTCCGGGATGCCGGCAACACGGTCGTCCTCGTCGACCACGATCCGGACCTGGTGGCGCATGCCGACCGGGTGATCGTCCTCGGCCCGGGCGCGGGTCGTGAGGGCGGGCGCCTTCTCCCGGAACGCTCCGCCGAGGCACGTACCCTCCTGCCCGCGCATCAGGTTGCCGACGTGCGGTCACCACGCCGAACCCCGACCGGGTGGATGCACGTCGTGGGCGCGCGGGAGAACAACCTGTCGGGCGCCGACATCGACCTTCCTCTCGGCGTACTCGCCGGCATCTGTGGGGTCTCCGGTTCGGGCAAGTCGACGCTCGGCATCGACACCCTCGCCCTGGCCCTCGACCCGCCCCGGTCCTCGACGTCCGTGGCGTACGAGAACGCCGATCCCGGCGCCCATGACGCGATCGTCGGCGCACCGCCCCGCACCGTGTGGTCGGACCAGAGTCGGTCCGGTATCCACTCGCCCGGCCAGCATCTCGGCGTGCTGCGCGCGCTGCGGCAGGCGTACGCGGAGTCCGACGCCGCCGCGGCGCTCGACCTGACCGAGAAGGACTTCGCGCCTTCGTGCGACGCGTGTCACGGGCGGGGTTTCGTCAAGCAGGACATGGGATTCCTGCCGTCGATCGAGAGCCCGTGCGATGCGTGCGACGCGACGGGGTACGCCGAGGAGGCCCGCCGGATCGTCGTCCGTGGACACAGCCTGCCGGCACTCACCCACCTGACCCTCGCCGAGGTGAGCGAGGTGTGGCAGGACCGTCCGGGTGTCGCGCGCCCGCTGGAGCAGGCCCGCGCACTGGGGCTCGGATACCTGCGCCTCGGGCAACCCAGCCACGGCCTGTCCGGCGGCGAAGCGCAACGCCTCAAGCTCGCCCGCGAACTCGGCAGAAAGACGCGGAAACCGACGCTGTTCCTCCTCGACGAGCCGACCATCGGCCTGCACCCGCGCGACGTGGCCCGGTTGCGTGTCGCACTCGACGCGTTGGTCGACGCGGGTCACAGTGTGCTGGTCGTGGAGCACGACCCGGGCCTGCTCACCGGCTGCGACTGGCTCCTCGAGCTGGGTCCCGGCGCCGGACCCGACGGCGGGCGCGTGATCGCGACCGGTACGCCTGAGGAGATCGCTCTCGGGGCGACGCCGACCGCGCCCTATCTCGCGGCGGTCCTCCCATGACGGCCGGACTCGCGGACGGGCCGGCGCTGCTCTTGTGCGATCCCTCGCCCGCGTTGCGCTACCGGGTCCTCACCGAACTGATGGATGTACCGCCAGACGATCCCGAGGTGACCGAACTGGCCCGGCTACGGGCCGCGACCCTCGAGCTCAGCGGCACGGTCGCCGATCCCAAGGCACTGGCGTTCACCCTGTGCCGGTGGGCCTACCACGGCATCGGCCGCGACCACCCGCACGTGGCTGCCGTCGCCGAGCGACTCTTCGCTCTCCAGGACGGCGACGGATCGTGGCCACTCCGGTTGTTCCGCCGCGGCAGATCCGAGGGCGTCTACTCGATGGCGCCGCTGCAGGTCGCGCTGCCGCTGCGCGGCCTTGCCGCCGCCGGCTACGCCACCGATCCTCGCGCTCAACGTGCGTACGACTGGCTCCTCGGCCACCAACTCGACGACGGGGGGTGGCCGATGGGTGAGGCGCACGGCCAGCCGGGCTTCATCGCGGGCTACCGAAAGCTGCCGGGCTCGCGGGGCTGTCGGACCACCACGCAGGGAGCACTCGCGTGCCTCGTCCTCCACGACGAGCTCGCCCACGCTCCGCGGACCCGGCGAGCGCTCGACCTCCTCCTGCAACGGGAGTCCCGCGACGAATGGGCCCTCGGCGCCGAGGTCGCGCGACTGACCGGCCGGGAGCCGCCGTCGGGGTTCGTCACCTACTACGCACGCTTCGACCTGGCGTTGGTTCTCGACATCGCGGCACGGGCGGGAGCCGCACCCGACGACGCACGGATCGCCGGCCTGGTCGAGTTCCTCGAGCAACGCCGCGGACCGTTCGGCCTGTGGGAACACCCCCACCATCCCGACCTCAGTCGCTGGCTGACCTTCGACCTCCTCCGCAGCCTCCGCCAGCTCCGGTCCGGTGACTGGTCCGGCGTCGCGCCCCGCGTACCGTTCCGGGCGTACCCGCATCGCCGGCACCGCTACTGACCACCGGTCGGCCACGCTCGCGCACAGGCAGGTGGTCGGGTCGCCAGATCGACTCAGCGGAGGAATCGGTTCGGGTCGACCACGTCGAGTTCGAGGAATGGCGCCTCGTCGCAGGCGATCCGGGCCAGCAGCTCGCCGATGCCGGTGGCGTGCTTGAACGCATGACCGCTGCCGCCACCGCCGACGACGAGCCGCGGATCGTGGTGCGGCCGGCCGACCTGGAACTGACCGTCGGGTGAACGGGTGATCATGCAGGTCGTCGTCCGGACTGGGTGGGGATGCAGACCGGGCAGCGCGGCGGTGACGATCTCACTGAGCAGGCGGTAGTCGGCGGGTGAGATCGCGCGGTCGCACTGGTCCGGGTCGATGACGGGCAGCGACGGGTCGTCGCTGAGGCCGACCTTGGACGGGTGCCCGTCGACCGCGCCGTGTCCCCAGATCCCCGTGCCGTCCGGGAGGGTACGAATGAAGACCGGGAACCGCTTCAGCTCGAACGACGCCGGATCGTCGCGGGCGTCGAACCACGTCATCGGCGTACGCACCGGCTCCAGAGGAAGTTCGGGCACGAGCTTCCCCAACCACGGCCCGGTCGTCACGACGGCCTGGCGGACACGGAAGTCGCGAGCCGCCGTACGGATGAGGACCCCGCCGGCAACGAGGTCGATGCCGCTCACGTCGGTGCGCGGATAGACCGTGGCACCCGCTTCCTGCGCCGCACTCACCGCGGCGCGCACGCCGGCCTCCGGCCGGACCACGCCGGAAAGGGGATCCCAGACCGCCATGTGGTGGTCGGGCAGGCGGGCATGCTGGGGGAAGCGGTCGGTCACCTCGGCGGCGGCGAGTGTGCGCACGGGAAGGTCGTACGTGGCGGCCGCCGCCAGCGTGCCGGCGACCACCGGAGTGTCGGGTGCGCCGATCATCAGCCCGCCCGTGATGTCGAGGAGCGGGCGCGCCGACGCCTCCTCCAGTTTCCGCCACAGACCGAGCGAGGTCTGGGCCAACGGGACGAGTGCGGGATGTTCCTTACATGCCGTACGAAACAGGCGAGTCGACCCGTGCGTGGACCCCCAGGGGTGACCCGGGTCGAAGCGCTCGAAGCCGATGACATCGGTCCCGCGGGCCGCGAGCCGCCACAGGGCACACGCTCCCATGGCACCCAGCCCGACGACGGCAATGTCGGCATCGACGCTCGGCAACCCCGCCACCTCCCGTCGCGGTGCTTGATAGGCGGGTTGCTTTCGTACCACCCCAGCTTGTTCCACGAGCGGCGAATCCGCCACCATTGGTCAACCACGGATCCAGCTGGACCAAGCCGCGCCGGCAGCGTCCGAAGTCCTCAACGTTGATCAAACACCGGCCGTCGCCGCCTCGCGAGGCAGGTCTGCGACCGGCGCCTCCGCTACCCGGTGCTGGTCTGGGCGTCCACGCGGACGACGGTTCCGTTGTCCCCGTCGACCCGTACCAGCTGCCCGTCGGTGAGTACCCGGGTCGCGTCACCGGTGCCCATCACGGCGGGGATGCCGTACTCCCGGGCGACGATCGCGGCGTGCGACGCCGCCCCGCCCGCGTCGGTGACCACGGCGCTTGCCAGCGAGAACAGCGGTGTCCACGCGGGGTTGGTGTACCGGCAGACGAGCACGTCGCCAGGGGCGAGCCGGCCGAAATCCGTCTCGTCGCGGATGATCCGCACGGGTCCGACCACGGTTCCACGGCTGGCCGGTGTGCCATGGATCGCTCCCGCCGCAGGCGTCGGCGAGCCGAGCAGCTCGGCGGGGACCACCGTGTAGGTCGCGAGGGCGGCTTCGCGCGCGGCCTTGCGGCGGGCGACGGCGGCACCGACCTGCACGTCTTGCGGTGTCGTCACCTCGTCCAGTTCGAGGTAGAAGATGTCCCGCGCGTCGGTGAGGAGGCCGCGCTCGACATAGCGCCGCCCGAGATCCAGGAGTACGCGACGGATGGCCGCGCAGGCGACCATGAACAGGTGGAAGTGGCTGTCCTCCCGCACGCTGGTGCCGGTGCGTACGGCGTCGGTCAGCTTGAGCGCGAGCGGCCCGAACACGCGGGTACGCACCTTCCCGCCGGTCAGGTCCGCGCGGGCGCGTCCAGCGCGAGCCGCGTCGTCCTGCGCGGTCTCGACGGTCGGGCGACGGTCGGCCATGGCCGGCGCGTGTCCCTTGAGCATGCCGTGGACGGCCGCCGGTGTCTCGCGCAGCGGTGGGAACCCGGCCAGTGGCTGGGCGATCTGCCGGAACCCGAACCGCCGCAGGTAGGCGTCGATCTCGTCGAGCAGTGCGCGCCCGGGCTCGGTCTCCCGCAGCCGCTCCGGGATGTCCTCGGCGGGCGTCTCGGCGTAGGTCCGCGACAGGTCGGGCGACCGGTGGATCGTGGCGGCGAGTCGGTCGAGCTCCTGGCTCGCCGCCCGGGTGACGGAGGGGATCCCGGACAGGAGGTCCGTGTGCAGCTGTTCGCCGCGGCCGCGGCCGACCGCCAGCCGGAGGACCGTCGCCAGTACACGGTCGGCGGGCAGCACCCAGGGGACGATGGAACTGAATCGGGTGAGGACCAGCTGACCCTGTACCTGTCGCAGCTCCCGCACGCGGTCGAGCAGCTCGCGGTCGGACAGCGCCGTGAGGTCCTCCGCCTCGATCCGCTCGACGAGCGGGACCAGCGTGGCGTGACAGCGCGCGAGCCAGTCCGTCGGGCGTACCCGCAGGGCGGCGATCAGCTTCGGCAGCGCGGCGGGCGTACGAATGAGCACTCGCGCCGTGGGCCGGATCCGCGGTGGAACGACCTGCACCACACCGTCGTCGATCTCGACCAGAACGTCGTCGACGTCGGGAGTCGTGAAGCCGGCGGAGCGAAATCCGTCGAGAATCGCACCCACCGCCGGCCGCAAGGACAGCCCCAGGTCCATCGGAAACGGCGGGTACGGCACGTGGTCCGCCGCGATCTGGTAGTCCGGGCCACGTCGCCTGCGCCGACTTCCCCAGCGCCCCTTCCTGTCGCGCTGGTCCGCGGCCGGCTGCGGACCTCGGCTCTGCCGCCGTGGCGGACCTTCGCTCTCCCCGCCGGCGTCCGGTGCGTCGGGCAGTGCCGTCAGCGGCCGCGCCTGGACCAGCGCGCAGCGCTCCTCGGCGTAGGCCCACTCGATGTCCTGCGGTCGACCGAACGCCTCCTCGACCCGCGTGCCGAGTTTCACCAGCTCGTCGAGGAGTCCGGGCGGAAGCGGCGACGGTGGCGATTCGGCACTGTCGACGAGTTGGCCTGTGCCCTTGTCCACCTCCAGGTGATGGCCCGTCGCCTCACCGGAGACCAGGGCTTCACCGAGCCCGCGGACAGCCTCGATCACCAGTCGGTCGCGACGTCCGCTGACCGGATTGGCGGTGAACGTCACGCCCGCCCACTCCGCGTCCACCATGGTCTGGACGACGACCGCGAGGGCGAGGCCGCGTTCGTCCCAGCCGTTCTGTGCGCGGTAGGCGACGGCCCGGGGGGTCCACAGCGAGGCCCAGCAGTCGCGCACCGCGGTGAGCACCGACTCCTCGCCCGTGACGTCGAGGTAGGTGTCGTGCTGTCCGGCGAACGAGGCGTCGGCCAGGTCCTCTGCGGTGCCGGACGAACGCACGGCGACGGGCCCGGAGCCCAGCTCGCGGTAGGCGTCGCGGATCGCGTCGGCGATCGCGCCGGGAACAGGCCCGGTGGAGATGCGGTCCCGAAGCTGGTCGGCGTGGTTGCCGGCGAGTTCGCTGCTGGCGAGGGCGTTGGCCTCCAGGAAGTCGGTGTAGGCGTTCGTCGTGACCACGAATCCCGCCGGGACCGGGAACCCGGCGCGGATCAGCTCCGCGAGGCCAGCTCCCTTGCCGCCCGCCAGCCTGACGTCGTAGGTGTCGGCGCTGTCCAGGCGTCGTACGTACGTGACCATGGCGACCCTTCCGAACCGGCTTGAATCCGGCGGTTACTCACCCGACAGGTCATTCTTCATCGCATGGTGGAGTTTGTTGGACGTTACCAGCAGTTCACCCGTACTTCAACAAGCGATGAAGTAACATGCGGCCGTGACGAACGAGGCGGGCGGCACGGACCGCTCGCGAAGGTCCCCACCTCGGCGGCGTGCCCAGCAGGGTGAGGCCCAGCAGGGTGAGGCCCAGCAGGGTGAGGCCCAGCCGAGCCAGCGTGGGCAGGGTCAGCGCCGGCCGGGCCGCTGGCGTTCCGGGGCGGAGAGTCGGGAACGCATCCTCACTGCCGCCCGATCGACGTTCGCGCGGTACGGCTATGACCGGGCGACCATCCGGCAGATCGCAGCCGAGGCGCGGGTCGACCCGGCGATGGTGCACTACTTCTTCAGCACCAAGTCGAAGCTGTTCGCCACAGCGATGGAACTTCCGGCCAACCCCGCGGACCGCGTCGCCGCACTGCTCGAAGGCGGGCTCGACGAGCTAGGGCCACGGATCATCCGGCACTTCCTTCAGGTCTGGGATGACGCCGGCAGCTTCGAGCCGATGTACGCCCTGCTGCGGTCGGCACCGACCGACGACCAGTCGGCGGGACTGCTGCGGGAGTTCGTCCAAGGGGAGATCCTGGGGCAGGTCGCGCGGGTAATCGGTACCGACGACGCACCCTTGCGTGCAGAACTCGTGGGCTCACAACTCATGGGCATTGCCCTTGCGAGATACGTCGTACGGATCGAACCTCTGGCGTCGGCGAGTCCCGACACGGTCGTCGCGTGGCTCGGACCCACGTTGCAGCGCTACCTCACCGACCCGACGCCGCCGCCCGAACCGTTGGCGTGACGCGCCGGGCCGCTCGCGCGAACAGGCGGGAAAGTCGCGTGATCGGCGGCCCTGTCGGCCGCAGCACTCAGGAAGCCGCTTTCCGTGCACAAAGGGCGCAGCTGTCCGGACCCTCGCGGTGGCTGTCCACGACATCACGCACCGCGTCGTTGACCCGGTAGGTCGCCTCGGCGTGGATCTGAGCCATGAGTGCGTCATCGACGAGGCCGCGCTCTCGTAGTGCCTGTTCGTAAGTCGTGACTGGATCCTGGACCGCGCCCGCGCCCGGAGTTGCTGCCTCGGGCGGGCCGGCCCACATCGTCTGCACCTCGACGAGGAAGGGACCCTCACCTGCCCGGGCCCGTCGTACCGCACGTCCGGCGGCCGCACAGGCGGACTCGACCGCGACACTCGTCACGCAGACACTCGGGATGCCGTAGTCATGCACGTGCCCGGCGGCGAGGTCACCGGTGGACTCGGATGCGGCGGCGAGGCGGTCTGTGCAGAGGAGAAAGACGACCGGCAGCTTCCACAGATGGGCAAGCTGCGTCGCCGACCGGAAGCCCTCCTCTGTCGACGTGGCCTGGTCCACGATCGCGACCGCGACCCGATGCGAGCCCTGCTCCTGATAGCCGAACGCCCGTCCCAGGGCGGGAAGATATCCGGCGCCTTCCGCGCTCGGACCCGACGTCCGCAGGCCGAGGACCGACCATGGAACGCCGCCCTCGGATTCCTCCGGCGACTGATGGCCGTGCGCGGTTCCGATCGCCTCGCCCACCACGCAGCGCAGGTCGATTCCCCGCGCGATCGCGAGATAGTGCGGTTGCCGTGGTGCGGTGACGGAGTCGTCGGAGTTCAGGTGTACGCCGAACCCTGCCGCCATCGGCTCGCAGCCGAGCAGACTGCTGCGCACACCGTTCCGCCGGACCGGCCCATCTGCGTCGGCCCGCCCACCTGCGCCGGCCCGCTCGGCCACGTCGGTCCGTCCACCGGTGCCGGACTGCCACTCGCGCGCCCTGGACGGTACCTGCACCGCCGCGGTCGTCGCCCGCCTCGCGTCGGCCTCGCGCCGGATCGCATCGTGGAATGTCCGGAGCAGGACCATCGTTCGCAGCAGATCGACCCGCACGGCGTCATCGAGCGCCGGGTCCTCGTGCATGTCTACTCCCTTGCTCCTTCTGTGAAGAAACGGTCAGCGCAAGGGGTGGGTTGCGCAATGGGGACAATTCGTCCGGTTTTGTTCCTGCGACGGCGGGTGGCGATCATCAGCTGGCCCTCGGCTGTGTACGTGTGACCTGGGAGATCCGTTGCGGGCTGACGCCGAGCATGATGGCCGCGTCGCGTACCGACACGTGCTGTGCCACCAGCCGGCGTGCCGTGGCCGTGGTCGAGGAGTGGATGGCGTCGGCCAGTTCGCGTGCCCTGGATCGGAGTGCGCGGACCCGGGCGGCTTCGTCGTCGAGTACGCGGTCACCGGTGTGGAAGTGCCAGTCGAGGACGAGAGAGGACCCGGTGTCGTCCGGAAGCCGCGCCGTCCGCACGATGATTTCCCGCACCCGGCGGTTGAGTGCGGGAAGCGTGCGCGCGGTGGTCTGGGCGCCTTCGATGCCTGGCACGTCGGCATGCCAGGTCGTACCGTCGCGGGAAACCACGACGCGATACGTCGATTCGGTGATGTCGGCCAACCCCTCGTGACGAACGTGAGTGCCCACTCACGTTCGATTCGCCCGCCGTTGCCTGCCGGGGTGCCTCGTATGTCTAGCCGGTAGACAGGAGGGCGTCAAGCCATCGCAATGGGCCTGCCGGGTCGTGTTCAGGGCCAGACGTGGTAGGTCTCGACGTCCAGCCAGGCGTCGAACCTCGGGTATTTTCGCTCCGGATAGGGCTTGCCGGTGTAGTGCCTGGCGAGTCGGTCGATGCCGGCGAGATCGGAATCGGGTTCGAGGGTCACGGTGCCCTGAACGCTCACGTGCCGGTACCACGAGTCGCCGTCCAGCACCGTCAGGGAGACGCGGGGGTTGGCGCGGATGTGCTCGAGGCGCTTCCGCCTGGCGTCGAGGTTGAGCAGAATGCGCTCGCGCTCGTCGTCCCAGAGATACCAGGTCGCCACCGAGACGGGCGTACCGTCCGGGCGGACAGTGGCCATGACGGCCGGGTTGGGCTGCTTCAACAGCTCGATGACGTCAGGGGAGAGTGGCGGCTTCGGCATGTGGACTCCTTCGTACGTCTGGAAAGTCGGACGCCGGTAGGGCGCCATCACGACAGGCGAACCACTCTGCCCCGCCGGGCTATTCCAGGGGCGTCGTCGGGTCCGGCAGGTGTGGGAGTGCTGGTGAGTGGGGAACCGAACGCACGGTTGCGCCATCGGGCAGTGAGGGTGCCAGGCGGGCTACAACCTTCGTCGCATCCGGCGGTGACCGTTCGGCGGACGCCCGAAGCAGCGTCGCCACCCAGGCTGGGACCATGACCCTCACCAGACGACTCCTCCTCACCAGCCTTGTCCTCGTCCCGACAGCCACCATCTCGGCGTACGCCATTCCCGCTCCCCCAACGACCGCGCCCGCTTCGGCAACGACCGCGCTCGCTTCGGCAGGCACCGCCGCCGACTCGATCCTCGGCTCGCCGTCGTCGGCGATCCGGGAGCGTGCAGGCGTACGCGCGGAGGAGTCGCTGCGCCCCCGCCTGCCCGAACCCACCGGACCGCATCGCGTCGGCACCACCGAACTCCACCTGGTCGACCGCGACCGCCGCGACCCGTGGGTGGCGGATCGGCAACGGGAGCTGATGGTCGGCGTGTGGTACCCGGCGCGAGCCAGCTGGCCAGGGGAGTCACCGACGACTCCGTACTTCCGGCCGTACGCCGCCGAGGCTTTCGGCGCGAGCGCCGACATGCAGCTCGGCCTGCGCCCCGGACAGGTGGACTGGGCGGGGATCCGTACGCACGCACGGACCTCGCCACCCGTCCTCGCCCGACCCGGCGGCCGCCCCGTTGTGGTGTTCTCGCCGGGCGCCCGCATCCCCCGTGCGCTCGGCACCGTGCTGGTCGAGGAACTGGCCAGCCGTGGTTACGTCGTGGTCACCGTCGACCACACCCACGAGGCGCCGGTGGAGTTTCCCGACGGCCGGCTCGAGCTGCCGGCAACGTTCGACGGCACGCCCACGGAGCGGAACCACGTGGCGCTGGCAGCGCGGGTCGCGGACGTGCGCTTCGTCCTCGACCAGCTTGGCGTGCTCGCGGCGGGTGGCAATCCCGACGCCGACCGGCGGCGACTACCGGACGGTCTCGGCGGGATGCTCGACCTGACCCGGGTCGGGATGTTCGGCCACTCCGCGGGCGGGTTCGCCACGGCTGAGGCGATGCTGGTCGACCGGCGGATCGACGCGGGCATCGACATGGACGGCAGCATGGCGTACAGCTTCGAAGACAACGACCTCGGCGATGTCGTCGGGCACGGTCTCGACCGGCCGTTCATGCTCATGGGTGCGGGCCTCACCAGCGGGCTGCCACACACCCACCGTGACGCACCTGAGTGGCGCGAGTTCTGGGCGAACTCGACCGGGTGGAAGCGGGACCTGTACGTCGCCGAGGGCGAGCACTTCACGTTCGCTGACCAGCAGGTGCTCCTGCCACAGATCGACGCGGCCTATGACGTGCCGCCCGAGCGGGTGTCGGGGTCGATCGGCACGGTGGACCCGGTACGGGTCACGGCCTCGGTGCGGGCGTACGTCACGGCCTTCTTCGACCAGCACCTGCGGCACCGGCACCAGCGCCTTCTCGACGGGCCGTCGCCGCGGCATCCGGATGTGACGTTCATCCGCTGAGCGCACTGGTCCGCCCGCGAGAGGCGCCGGCCCTCCGGCGAGATGACTGACCGGTCCAGGACCGCCCTGTGGCCGGGCCGTGTTCCGCGGGCGGGATGTGTGGAAAGGTTTCCACACATCTGTGTCCTGGACCGAACGACAGATGTGGGAGGGCCGATGGGACGGCTTCGGGTTGGCGTCGTCGGGTGTGGGGGAGCCGCGACGGGGCACGCGCAGACGATGGCCAGTACGGCGGAGTTCGAGATCGTCGCGCTGGCCGAGCCCAGCCAGTCGAATCTCGAGCTGTTCCGATCGCGGGTTCCGATGGTGGCGGAGGTCCCGTCCTTCGCGTCCGCCGAGGAGATGTTCGAGGCGGTCGAGTTGGACGCCGTCACGGTCGTCACTCCCCACACACTGCACTTTCCGATCGTGATGAGCGCGATCAAGCGGAGCCTGCACGTGCTGTGCGAGAAGCCCCTCACGTGTACGGCGAGAGAGGCGCGGGAGATCGAGGCGGCGGCCGAGGCGGCGGGCGTCACCGTGATGGTGCGGTACCAGCGCCGCTTCGATCCTGCGTACACCTTCATGCGGGAGACGATCGCGGGCGGCGAGCTGGGTGAGCTGCGTTCGATCATCATCACGTGCGGGCAGCGGTGGCTGACAGGCACGGCCGGCACGTGGCGGCAGGATCCGGCGCTGTCCGGCGGCGGCATGCTGATGGACAGCGGCTCCCACCTGGCCGACATGCTGCTCTGGCTCGTCGACCGGCCGGTGGCGTCGGTGTCGGCCCTCGTCGACCAGGTGGGGTCGCCCGTCGACATCAACACGACCGCGACCGTCGCCTTCGCCGGCGGCGTCCAGGGACAGCTCGCCGTCGTGGGCGACCTGGCGACGACCTGGATGGAGACCGTCGTCGTCTCCGGGTCGGACGGGCTGCTGCGCTACGAGGTGGAGCCGCAGCATCCGTGGCGGACGGGGCGGGTGACGTTCGCGCGGGGGAAGTCGATCGAGCAGCGGCTGGACCTTCCGCGCACGCCCGACCTGCACGAGGCCTGGTGGTCCGCGATCAACGGGGAGACGCCGAACCCGGCGCCGCCGGCGGCCGGGTTGCGGGTCGCCGAGCTGAGTGAGGCTATCTACCGGTCGGCCAGCCTCGGCGAGACGGTCCGCCTCGACGGTCGATAAGGGCGGGTCCATCCCGCGCTAGCGGCTGCACCGGGCCCTGTCGTTCATGATCATGCGTGGGAAACTGTGGTTTCTGGCGCTGGGGAACGCCCCTTTCCCACGCATGATCATGAACCGCACGCCCCGCACCGTCTCCCAGGGACGTACGTACGCCTGCGACCCGCTGCGTACGCCTCCCGCGTGGTCAGGCGGCCGACCGCTACGTCGAGTGGCGTAGCGACGGAGCCGCTTCCCGAGTGACGCTCGCCGAGGCAGGATCGGGGAGCCTCGATGGCATGAGAAATCCCGTCGAGACCACCGCGCTGACCAAGCGCTACGGCCGTACGCCGGCGGTCGAGGAGCTCAGCCTGACCGTCCAGCCGGGCGAGGTCTACGGCTTCCTCGGCCCGAACGGCGCCGGCAAGACCACGACCCTGCGGATGCTGCTCGGACTCGTCCGACCCACGAAGGGCAGCCTGCGGCTGTTCGGCAACCCGCCCGGAGCAGGTCACCTCGACCGGGTGGGAGCGCTGATCGAGGGTCCGGCGTTCTATCCGTACCTCTCCGGCCGGGACAACCTGCGGGTGCTCGCGCGCCACGCGGGTGTCGCCCGACGCCGCGTCGACGACGTGCTCGAGACGGTGGACCTGGCTGAGCGGGCGCGGGACCGCTACGCGAAGTACTCGCTCGGCATGAAGCAGCGCCTCGGTCTCGCCGCGGCCTTGCTGAAGGACCCTGACCTGCTGATCCTCGACGAACCGACGAACGGCCTGGACCCGACCGGGATGGCCGACATGCGTGTCACCCTCCGCAGACTGGCCGACGCCGGCCGGACGGTGCTGCTGTCGAGCCACCTCCTCGGCGAGGTCCAGCAGATCTGCGACCGCGTGGGCGTGATCTCGCGCGGCCGGCTGGTGGCGGAGACGACCGTCGCCGATCTGGGCAGCGGTGGCGCTCTCCGCATCGTCGCCGACCCGCTCGACGTGGCGCGCGATCTCGTCGCGACGCTCGCCGGCCCGGACCTCGTACGCGTCGACGGCGAAGCGCTGGCGGTGGACATCGACGCCGCCAAGGCCGCCTGGATCAACACCGAACTCGTCCAGGCCGGGATCTCCGTCAGCGAGGTCCGCTGGAGGGAACCCGACCTCGAAAAGATCTTCCTCGAGCTGACAGGAGAGCCGACCCATGTGGGGTAACGTCCGCGCCGAACTCGCCAAGCAGGTGCGCCGGCCCGCCGCCTGGCTGCTGCTGGCCATCGGTGTGCTGCTGAGCCTGACGTTCGCCTATCTCATTCCGTACGCCGGTTATGCCGGTGGCACCTCGGGCCCGCCGAACAGCGACCGTGGGCTGGCCGCCATGGTGCCGGATGCGTTCGTCGGGAACGCGATCGGCGGGACGCCCGTTTTCGTCGGGGCGCTCGCGCTGATCTTCGGGGTCCTCGTGACGGGTAGCGAGTACGCCTGGGAGACGTGGAAGACCGTCTTCGCGCAGGGGCCGTCCCGGTGGAGTGCGTACGCCGCCAAGCTGGTGACGGTCGCCGCCGGGTCGCTCGTCCTCGTCGGCGCGCTCGTCTGCGTGTCCGCCGCCGCGAGCGCCCTCGTCGCCGTCGTGGAGGACCAACCGCTCGACTGGCCGAGTGCGACCGACATCGCGCTCGGAGTGGGCGCCGGCTGGCTGGTCACGATGATGTGGGCCGCGTTCGGCGTGCTGCTGGCCGTCCTGCTGCGGTCGGTGGCGCTGCCGGTCGGGCTCGGACTGGTGTGGCTGCTCGCGATCCAGAACCTGCTCGCCGCCATCGCGGCCCCTCTGCTGGACTGGGTGGCGGAACTGCAGAAGGGCCTCCCCGGTCCGAACGCCGGTTCCCTCGTCGCGACGCTCGGCGCATCGTCGGACACGCCAGGGGTGGCCGAGCTCGTCGGGTCGGGCCAGGCGACCCTCGTGGTCACGGCGTACCTGCTGGCGTTCACGATGGTCGGTGGCTGGCTCCTGCATCGCCGCGACATCGGGTAGCACCGGACATCCAGTGAGGACTGCGGACAGATGAGACTCTCGAGATCGCTGATCGGCGACATCGCCCTCGCGCTCGTCCTCACCGTGGTCGGGCTCGGCGGGACGACGTCGGCGAATGCGTTCATGTCGCCCGACCGCCCGATCGACGCCGTGGGCTTCGGCCTGGTGATCGCCACTGCACTCGTCCTGTCCGTACGGCGGCGGTGGCCGCTCGTCACGCTGGCAGTGGCGACGCTGTGCTCGTCGACCTATCTCGTGCTCGGTTATACGTACGGACCGATCCTCTTCTCCTTCTTCGTCGCGGTCTACACGGTGGCCCGGCATGTGCCGCTCGCGCGGGCCTGGCCGCCGTGCGCGCTCGCCCTGGTGATCCTGCTGGCGCACATCTTCACCAACAGTGCGTCGCTGCCGGGGTTGCTCGGCGTCATCCCCGGTTCCGCGTGGGTGGTGGTGCCGTTCGCGATCGGCGTGACCGTACGCCTGACTCGTGAGGCAGCGGCTCAGGCCCGCGCCGAGACGGTCCGCCAGCACGTCGACGAGGAGCGGCTGCGGGTGGCGCAGGAGGTGCACGACGTGGTCGGCCACGGGCTCGCGGCCATCAAGATGCAGGCCGACGTCGCCCTGCACGTCCTGCCGAAGCGCCCCGAGCAGGCGGAGGTCGCGTTGAACGCGATCAGCCGGACCAGCACCGCGGCCCTCGACGAGCTCCGCGCCACACTGGCGGTCGTCCGGAGGACCGGAGCGGATCCCGAGCGGACACCCGCACCCGGCCTGGAGCGGCTCGACGAGCTTCGCCAACGCATGAGCGACGCCGGAGTCGACATCCACCTGGAAACCGACGGCGAGCGCCGCGCCCTTCCGGCGGCCGTCGAACTGGCCGGTTACCGGGTCGTCCAGGAGTCGCTGACGAACGTCCTCCGGCACGGCGCGGCGAAGGTTGCCAGCGTGCGGATCGGTTACCAGACTGACGCCGTGACGCTGGCGATCTCCAACCCCGCGGGAGCCGTACGCAGCCGCGGCGGTGGGCTCGGCATCCCAGGTATGCGGGAGCGCGTCGAGGCACTCGGCGGGGAGTTCACCGCCGGACCCACCGACGATGGACAGTTCATGGTGCGGGCGTCGATCCCGACAGGAGGTGCGGCGTGATCAGGGTGCTGATCGTCGACGACCAGGATCTGGTCCGGTTGGGCCTTTCGACTCTGGTGGACAACGAGGACGACCTGGATTTCGCGGGCGAGGCCGGTGACGGGCTCGGTGCCGTTGCCGCCGCACGGGACCATCGGCCCGACGTCATCCTGATGGACATCCGGATGCCCGGCGTCGACGGGCTCGAGGCGACCCGGCGGATCTGCGCCGATCCCGAGCTGGCGGGTACGAAGGTGATCGTGTTGACGACGTTCGAGCTCGACGAGTACGTCTTCGACGCGTTGCGCTACGGCGCAAGCGGCTTCCTGCTCAAGGACACCAAGCCGAGCGAGCTCCTGCAGGCGATCCGGCTCGTGGCCGAGGGAGGCGCGCTGCTGTCGCCGTCGGTGACGCGACGGGTGGTGCGGGAGTTCGCGTCCCGGTCACCGCGCGCGGTCAAGCCGCACCCGCAGCTCGACACCCTCACCGACCGCGAACGGGAGATCGTCGGCCTGGTCGGCGAGGGACTCAGCAACGACGAGATCGCGGAGCGGTTGGTCGTGAGCCCGGCGACCGCGCGTACACACGTCAGCCGGGCGATGATCAAGCTCGCCGCGCGGGACCGCGCCCAGCTCGTGGTGTTCGCCTACCAGTCCGGCCTCGTCAGCTAGTGGCCGTTGTGCTGCAAATGACCACGCTGCCCATGCGTTCGGAACCTGGGATAGGTATCGGCACCTGTCCAGCTACCGGGGGCCTGCTCAGCGTGGTCATTTGCAAGAGCAGGGGAGATGTCGGTGATTGCTGCGCACCGAGGCGCGTCCGGTGACGCACCGGAAAACACCTCTGCCGCATTCGAGGAGGCGCTCGCCCAGGGTGCCGACGTCATCGAACTCGACGTACGACGGACCGCGGACGGGGAGCTGGTCGTCTTCCACGACGCGAACCTGAGGCGGACAACCGACGCCACACAGGTGTTTCCTGATCGTGCACCGTGGCGGGTGCGTGACTTCACCCTTACCGAGCTGCGGCGCCTCGACGCCGGTGGCTGGAACGACGAGCGGTTCGCCGGTCAACGGATTCCCACCCTGGACGAGACGATCGACCTCGTGGGCGACCGCGCCCGGCTGCTGCTCGAAATGAAGCGACCGTCGGAGGACGAGGGCCTGGTCGCCGCGGTGGCGGCATGCCTCGACCGGCATGG
Source organism: Actinopolymorpha sp. B17G11 (assembly GCF_040196095.1). Taxonomy (NCBI): domain Bacteria; kingdom Bacillati; phylum Actinomycetota; class Actinomycetes; order Propionibacteriales; family Actinopolymorphaceae; genus Actinopolymorpha; species Actinopolymorpha sp. B17G11. The sequence goes on along the minus strand of NZ_JBEFTW010000022.1, from coordinate 41,165 downwards.
TCGCGGCGGTCCGCTCGACGCCTCCGGTGACAGCGGCAGGTTCGTGGTGGCGTCGATCGAACGAGAGTATGCGTTTCGCTACAAGGAACTTCGTCCCGAGGCCACGGTGGCGGCGTTGACGGTACGCGCGGACACGGACCTGGCGGAGCTGGAAAGGATCGCCCAGTACGCCGCGTTCATCGGCACGGGGCAGGCGCGGTTCCCGCAGGAGCAGGTCGAACGCGTCCAGGCTCTCGGTCTCGGTGTCCTCACCAACACGAGCACGGCCGCGGACGTGCGCGAGATGATGCCGCTCGGTATCGACGGCGTGATCACGGACCATCCGGGCCGGATGGTCACGGCGCTGCGGGAGGAGCGGGCGGTCTGGATCGAGGTCGAGTCGCTGGAGCCAGGGTGCCGGTCCAGCTGTCCGGTGGAAGTCCAACCCAACAAGGGGATGAACGGCGGCAAGTGGTCGGGCGACGCCCAGCTGCTCGTGCGGGCGACAGGCCCTGGCGACACGGTGGAGGTCGCCTTCGACACGGGTGGACTCGGATCCCGCAACCTCGGGTTGACGCTGGGCGGATCGCCCGCCGGAGGCATCCATCAGCTCTCGCTCGACGGTGAACCGCTCGGCCCGCCCGTCGACACCTACCGTGCCTCGGTGGCTCGGCAGACGCTGACCTTCCCCCACCTCGTCCTGGCCGAGGGTGCGCACGTGCTCCACGCCCTCGTGACGGGGCGGCATTCCTCCTCGACCGGGTTCGACCTCGGGCTCGATGTCCTGGAGCTCCGCGCGGCGGTGGCCAAGTAGCTGGAACGCGACCGCGACACCCTGCCCGACAACGTGCGGGAGATGCTGGAGTAGCGGTTGAACCTCGACTCTGCGGGCCCCGCTCCTCAGCTGGTGTGGGCCTGCTCGTCAGCGGGCACCGCCCGCTCGCGGGACCTCGAGCCCGCTTCGTCGTGGTGGTCTGGGCCGGCCAGCAGGTGGTCGCCCAGAGGTGTACGCATGGAGAGCACCTCGCGTCCGACCCGCTGGGAACGGACCAACCCCGCCGAGCGCAAGGCGGCGAGCTGCTGGGCCACGTGACCGGCGGCGATGCCGAGCTCACCAGCCGCCGCGGTCGTCGACACCGGTCGGGACAGGGCCGCGAGCAACCGGGCCCGCGTGCGTCCGAGCACCGCGACGATCGGTGCTGGGACACCCTTGCGCGGCTCCCACACCTGGGGCACGTCGTGGGCGCGGTACCACACGGTCGGTGGGCTCGGCGGATCCGTCGCGCCCCCGAGCCGATGACCGGCGAAGACCGACGGCATGAGGACGAGGCCCTCGTCGTTCATCGAGACCTCGGCTGAGAAGGGCCGGCGTACCTCGAGGGTGTCCCGTCGCCAGCGCACACCGTCGGGCAGTCCGGCGAACGCGAGGCCCGGCCCACCCCGCGCCAACGCCCGTGCGCGGCGGGCGACGTCGGCCTCCAGACATGCCCGGATCCGCGGCCAGTCAGCCCGTAGGGCGACGTCCCAGAATGCCGCGAGTTCCTCGGCCGCGCGGTCCCGGACGAGCCCGGGCGCCCGGATCAGGGCACGGGCCTCCGCCCATCGATGCCGGCTGGTGCCGGGCGTGAACCAGTGTTGGATCAGTCCGAGCTCGGTGCGTACGCGCGTCAGGGGAGTACGCCGGACAGCGGACAGCTCGGCGTCGATCGACTGCGGCTCCCGACCCGCGGGCGGAGCGAGGAAGTCGGGAGTGTAGTTGTGCGGTGGGATCAGGGCGTAGAGAAACCGCAGGTCCAGGTCGGATCTGTCGATGGCCTGCTGAGTCACGCGACGCCACGAGGCGTAGACCGGATGGTTGGCGCGGGTCAACGGATGCAGGAGCCGCAGAGCGTTGCGGGCTTCGAGAAGCGGCGAGTAGCCGAACCTGGTCTCGGCCAATGACGTCGCGGTGAAGACGTACCGGATCACGGCTGATGATTCTGCCTCAGCAGAATCATTGGATTCCACCGGCGCCGGAACCAACGATTTCTCGTTGCCGCACGACAGTCTGACTCTCTGGGGAGAGATCGTGTCCACACCGTCCGCGCCACCTCGGCACCGTCCTGGCTGGATGCGTGCCCTCATCGCCGTCGTCGTCATCGACATGGTGGGCAGCGGGCTGTATCTACCCGTGTCGCTGCTGTACTTCACCAAGGTCGCCGGGATCTCGTTGGCGACGACAGGGCTGTGCCTGTCGGCGGCGCAGCTCCTCACCCTGCCGCTCCCACTGCTTGTCGGTCGCCTCGTGGACCGGTTCGGATCCCGCGCGGTCGTGCTCTGCGGGCTCCTTCTGCAGGCCGGCGGCTTCGCCGGCTTCCTCCTGGTCAGCGAGGCCGTCACCCTGTTCGTCGCAGCGGGCCTGGCGGCGGTCGGGCAGCGTACGTACTGGTCGTCCATCTTCACGCTGATCGCCGACCTGGCGTCCTCGGCCGACCGCGACCATGCCTATGCGAAATCCAGCGCCGCGCAGAACGCCGGAGTCGGTGTGGGCGCGCTCCTCGCCGCGGCATTGCTGGCGGTCGGCGACGAGTCGGTGTTCCGCCTGGTGATCGTCCTCGACGCCGCGACCTTCGCCCTGTCGGCGCTGGTTCTCTGGCTTCGGATCCCACGGCGTACGCACGACAGCGGACCTTCCTCGTCGGCGGGCCGGGCGTCTGTGGGCGGCCCACTGCGGGACCGACCGTTCCTCGTCCTGGTCGCGGCCAACACGGTTTTCGCCTTGTGCAGTGGGCTTCTCGGGCTCAGCCTGCCGGTGTACGTCGATCACCTGCTCGGCAAGGCGAGCTGGGCAGTCGGCGTACTGCTGGCGCTGAACACGGCCGCGCTCGCGCTCTGCCAGACCGTGGTGGTGAAGCGACTCGCCGGGCGCCGGCGTACGCGGGTGATGTGCGTCGCCGGCCTCGGCTGGGCCGGCTGGGGTGTCCTGATGGCGACCATGTTCGCGATCCCGGTCGAGTGGGTGGTGGTGGCGCTGTTCCCCGTCACGATCCTCTACACCGTGGCGGAGTTGCTGCACGCGCCCGCGTCGAACGCACTCGCGTCGGAACTGGGCCCGGAACGGGAGCGCGGCAGGTACATGTCGACCTTCCAGTTCTCGTTCGCGCTCAGCGGTGTCGTGGCGCCGGCGTTCTTCACCCAGCTGTTCAGCTGGCAGCCGGTCGCGCTGTGGCTGATCGTCTGCGTGGCGGCGCTGGCGGCGGGACTGGTCGTGGTGGCGCTGGAGTCACGGCTGCCGGCCGAGGCCGTCGCCGCGCGGTCCGCAGAGTCCACGCCGGTCGGCTGACCGGCCCCGCGCAGCTGGCAGCTGCCAGCCGCAACCATCCGGTCAGCCGCGCCAGCTCCGTGACCCTGCCCGCACAGGCGTCCCCACTCCGAGCCGCATCTGGCGCCACGGGAACCCGCTGCCGGGCGGTGGTGTAGGACAGGGCAGTGGTGCCATCGGGAGCCGGCAGGCATCCTGAGCCGGAGGCACCGTCAGGAGGTCCGCATCACCGACCCCGCGGAGGCCGCCGAGCAGGTGGTCATCGCCCGCGTACGTTCCGGCGACCGGGAGGCGTACGCGGACCTCGTACGCCGTCATTCGGCGATCGCCCATCGGACCGCCGTGCTGCTGGGCGCGGGATCCGACGCGGACGACGTCGTCCAGATCGCGTTCGTCAAGGCTTATCGGGCGCTGGGTGGCTTCCGCGCCGGTTCGGCGTTCCGGCCCTGGCTCCTGCGGATCGTCGCGAACGAGACGAGCAACGCGGTACGCGCGGCGAAGCGGCGCCGGGACGCGACGCTGCGTTCGGTGGACGGTCTGGACGATGCGGCTCCCGATCCGGCGAGCGACGTGCTGTCCAGCGAACGCCGGGCGACACTTCTCGCCGCCGTAAGAGAGCTGCCGGAGCCGCAGCGCCGCGCGGTGGTCTGCCGGTATCTCCTGGAGCTCGATGAGGAGGAGACATCCACGGTGCTCGGATGGCCGCGCGGGACGGTGAAGTCCCGGCTGCATCGCGCGCTGGGTCGCCTGCGTACCCGCCTGGCCGAGACCGCCGAGCCACTGCCGGGCGCCGTGACCGCCGTAACCGCCGTGACCCCCGTCGAAGCCGCAGAGCCGCGGCATGCCGCCGGTCCGGACCGTCAGGCGCCGGAAGCGGTGGTGGTGGACGCGCCGTCGACGGAGGCGTACGACGATACGAAGGAGGCCGGCCATGGGACCTGACCTCCCGCCAAGCGGCCGGCTCCCGGCCGATGAACTCGGCGGGCGACCCGGCGATGGATTGGCCGACGACCTTCGCGTCCTCGGTCGTACGATCCACACTCCCGCGCCGGACGGCGACGCCCTCGCCGCGGCCGTCATGGAACGGCTGGCGGCAGAACCCGCCCCGACCGGCCACCGAGGTCGGCTGCGGGCCTGGACAGCGGCCTGGACGGAGCCGATCCGGACGGTCCTGCGCGAGCCCCGACGCGTGGCCGTCGTCGCCGCCACCGCACTGGTGGTGGCCCTCGCGCTGACGCCGCCCGTACGCGCGACCGTGGCGGAGTGGTTCGGCTTCGGCGTGGTCGTTCGCCCCGGACCACGGGTCCCCTCGGCGCCGCCGCCGCCGTCTGCCACCGGATCGCTCACCATGAAGGACGCGGCGCGGCTGGTGCGGTTCATCCCTGTAGTGCCCCGTGCGCTCGGTACACCGGACAAGGTCGACGTCGCCTCGGACGGCCGGCTGCTGTCGCTCAGCTGGAGCAGTTCCGGCGGCACACGGCGCCTGGACGAGTTCGAGGGGCGGTTGGCGCCGATGTTCGTCAAGTCGGTCAGCAGGGGCGAAGCGGAGTACGTCGACCTGGACGGGCGTACCGCCCTGTGGTTCCCCACGCCACACGAGGTCGCACTCATCGACGAGGCGGGAGTTGAACGTACCGAGTCCGCGCGTCCCGCGGGTCCCACGCTGGTGTGGGAGTCGGGCGGTGTCACCCTCCGGCTCGAGGGCGTGGCAGACAAGCGGCGCGCATTCGAGATCGCCCGGTCAGCTTCCTGAACGCGAGCCGTGCCGCGAGCGGCGTCGCGGTGAAGGGCGATGTGGGCATGGGCGAAGCGGGATCCGGGGAACGCGGGGACGGGGAGCGGTGTAGCACTGGCGTCAGACCCACTCCGCGGTCATCGAAGGAGCCACTCATGTCCCGCTCCACGCACGCATCCACACACCCTGTCCCTCGCGGGCGCGGCCTGGTCCTCGCTCTGGTGGGCGCGATGGTGGGCCTTCTCGCACTCGGGCCGGGGACGGCACACGCTGGCGGACCGACGAGCGTCCTCGTCGTCTCGCCGCAGAAGGGCGTCACGGCATCGGCGTACCACTCCGACGACGAGTACGCGCTGCTGTCGCGCGCACTCGACGAGAGTCCCGTCGCGCAGAAAGGTGCGCCTGTCGATCAGGTCCTGGGCCCGGGTGGTTCACAGACCAATGTCACCTGGCTCGTGCACGACATCTCCATCTGGCGGCTGGACCGCATCCTGGTCGATACCGAGGAGGGAGTGTGGATCAACACCCGGGAAGCGTGGGAAGGCGACGCGGTTGACCTGGACGGGGCTGGAGTGTGGCACCGTTCGCCGGATCCGGAGGGGCTTCTCGCGCTGCTGGGACGCTGGGGGATGCTCGACGGGACGGCGAGTGTCCCGGTCGAGTCCGTCCCCCAACCGGCCGACGAGGCTGCCGCACAGGCGAACTCCCCGGGGGCCAGGAACGAGAACGTGAACGGGCTCAACGTGCCCAGCAGTACCCGCGACAGTGGCGTGCTCGGCATGTGGTGGCTCGCGCTTCCGGCACTCCTCCTGGGAGCACTCGGCGGAGCGCTCGGCAGGCCGGCTGCGAGTCGCCTTGTCCGCAGGGCCCAGGCCCGCGCCTTCCGACCGCGCCAGCACCTGATCGATGCGTGACGTCGCCGACGGTGGAGGGCCGCAAACCGTCACCGCACGAAACGCGCTTCGACCGCTGGCATGAAAACCGCGCCCTCACCAGTTGGCGAGGGCGCGGTTTCGCGGTGGTACGTGTGCTCAGACGAGGCGGATGTTCTCCGCCTGGGGGCCCTTCTGGCCCTGCGCGACGTCGAACTCCACCTTCTGGCCCTCGGCCAGCTCACGGAAGCCCTGGGCCTGGATGTTGGAGTAGTGGGCAAAGACGTCGGCGCCGCCGCCGTCCGGCTCGATGAAGCCGAAGCCCTTGTCACCGTTGAACCACTTCACTGTGCCTGTCGCCATCGCTGTCTCCTTCAGGGTGGCAGTGCCGGCTTCGCACGGTGCGAGCCGGTGTCGCTGCGTTGTTCGACCCTCCGGAGAAAGGTCCGGATAAACAGAAATGCGCCCGTTGGTGAGTAACCAGCAGGCGCACACAAACGTTCATGGGAACCACAACTGCAACTTGTGCCCACCGTAGCACGCTACGAGTTGGCGTCTCGCCGAACGGGTCAGATCCGCGCGGCGTCGCGACGGCGCGGGCGGCGCCGCGGGAGCGTCCGAAGGTCAACGAGCGCCCGGGCGTGTCGTTCTGTCGGACAGGGAATCCGGGTCGGTTGGGGCAAGCCGAATCCGTTCGGCTACTTCGCCAGGCCGGCCAGGATCGCGGCCGTGTCCTCCGGGTGGACGAGGACCCGGACGTGGCTGCTGTCGAGGGAGTGCACGTCGAACTGGTTGTCCGGCGTCAGTGCGTCCGCCTCGGCGATGAAGCGGTCCTGGAGAGCGATCGGTATGGCGGCATCGCGGGTGAGTCGGATGTACGTACGCCGAACGCGGCCCCAGGTGCCAGCCTGCGCACGCGCGTCGTCGCCACCGACGTCGAGATTCTCATCCGGCTCCAGCGTGTTGAGGTAGGCGAGGAACTCGGCCTCGGTGCAGTCGTCCGCGAGCACGGCCTTCAGGCTGGCCAGCTTGTCGGGGTCGGCCATCCGGAAACTCTGCCGGATCACGCCGAGTTTCCTCGGGTCCCCGACGAGAGCGGTGTTGGTCTCGTTGAGACTCGGCGGTCCGTGCTCGGGGGTTGATGCGTAGTCCATCGGCGCCAGGTCGACGCAGCACCAGGCCGAGACGTAGACGATCCGATCGATCAGGGCCGGAACCGTATTGCCAACGCCGGTCAGCGTGAGGCCGCCGCGGCTGTGTCCGACCAGGATGACAGGCCCGTGCTCGGAGGCGCGGCGTACGACGTCGCAGACGTGCTCCACGTTGTCGGCGAGGGTGACCCCACTGAGCGTCGTCGGCGCCGCGGCCAGGGCGGCGAGGTCCTGCGGCGCCTGGTAGGCGGGCGAGAACGCGGCCTGGAAACCATGGCCGGGCAGGTCGACGGCGAGCGAGCGGTGCCCGCGCAGGGCGAGCTCGCGTTGCATCGGCGCCCAGCTGAACGAATTGCCGAACGCGCCGTGCACCAGGACGAAGGTCGGTTCCATGCCGGACAGTCTGGCAACCGCACGGGCGGCGCGTTCCGTGCAGGGTGCGGGCACGCACCGAAGGTGAGCAGCCTGCGATGCGCACCTCACCGGCCGCAGGCATTGCTACAACGTACGGATGTCGTCGATGCGCGACTCGTCGAACGCGATGCCGAATCCCGGCTCCGTCCCGAGCGTGATCCGGCCGTCCACCGGCGTGGGAACCACCTGCTCGAAGTGGAGCTTGAACGGCATGAACTCCAGCAGGTACTCGACTCTCGGGCAGATGCTCGGCGGCTGGCTCGCCACGACGTGCAGCGCTGCCCGGATGCCATGACCGTGCGGGATCACCGGCACGCCGTGCAGCGATCCGACGGTGGAGATGTGGACGAGCTCGGACACCCCGCCACACCATTCGGGGTCGGACTGCAGGATCGAGACGGCTCCGGCCGCAAGGTAGCGCTGCGCCTCCCACCTGCCGTAGAGGTGCTCGCCGGCGGAGATCGGGACCTCGGACTCCCGGTTGAGGGTCGCCGTCGCCTCCAGCTGGTCCGGTGGCAGCGGCTCCTCGAGCCAGTACGGACGGAACTGCCCGGCCCGGCGCAGCCATTCCCGTGCGTACGGCAGGTTCCAACTCATGAACGCGTCGAACATCAGCTCCACGTCGTCGCCCACCGCCGTACGCAGCCGACGGGCGAGGTCGACGTTGGCCGTCATGCCGGCGGGCCCGTCACCAGGGCCGTAGGCGAAGAACCACTTCTGGTACGCGAACCCGTTGTCGGCCAGCGCTCGGGCCCGGTCCTCGGCGGCGCCCTCGTCGAGCGACGTGCCGAGGGTGCTGGCGTACGCCTCGACGGTCGCCGCCCGCGGTCCGCCGAGGAGTTCGTAGACGGGAACGCCGTGCAGCCGACCGGCAAGGTCCCACAGGGCGTTGTCGACCGCACTGATCGCCATCATCGGGTAGCTCGACCGCGAGTGCCGGTCACGGCGGTACATCTGGTCCCACACGATCGCGATCGCGCGCGGGTCCTTGCCGATGAGGAAGTCGCGCAGCTCGTTGGTCACGACGGTGGATGCCGGCCGGTCGACGGGTCCGTAGAGACCGAGGTGGTCGCCAGCGCGGATCTGCAGGTAGTCGGCCTCCTGGACGCCCGGGTGGGCCGAGCGGCTCTGCCACCGAGACGTCGGCGCGTGCTCGGGGTAGTGCGCGAGGGGCCTGCTCTGCCGGTACCACGAAGGCCGCTCGGGTGCCGGGCCGCGCAGTCGCAGGATCTCCACCGCGGTGATCTTCATTCGACGCCCGCCTCCTCACTCCAGCGAGCGACAGAGGCGCCGCACGCTTCTGGCCGGTCGACCCTACGCCGACACTGGTGGACCAGGGCTCGCAGCGCGAGCCAGCGTCTCGCAGCGCGAGCCAATCGCAGAGAATCTTTACTCTTTGCTTTCGGTCAGGGACTTGACGTGATCGGCTTCTCGGTCGACGCTACGGGGCAGGGATGGGCCCGGCGGCTTTGAGACGCACCGCCGTCAAGCCACGCGGGCTACAGGAGCATCGATGAGCGAGACACCGGTGTACGACCAGCTGATTGCCGAGAGGCTTGGTCGCGGGCCGACTGAGTTCGAGGGTCACGAGCACTGGGACGAATCCGACGAGGCGACAGCGGCGTACGCCCGCGGCGTGGCCGAGGCCGAGGCGACGTGGGAGCAGTTCTGGGGGCGGAAGACCACCGTGCGGGCGCGGACGCCCGCGCCCTACCGCGAACGCCAGCGCGCCGGCTGAGGTCGTACGCGCGACCATCGGGGAGCGAGGGCCCCATCCGCCTGGTGCGGAGCTGAACCGGCACGTCCTAGGGTGGGGCCGGTGCGCCCACGTCTTCGTCATGCGGTCCGCGCGCTCATCGTCGACGACGAGCAGCGCATCCTGTTGTGCCGGTTCGATCTGAGCCGGCAAGGGATCGTCGTGTGGGCGAGCCCCGGAGGCGGGATCGAGCCCGGCGAAACACTCCTCGGGGCACTTCGCCGCGAGCTGGACGAGGAGGTCGGGCTCGCACTCGACGGCGCACCGCCGCACGTCTGGCACCAGGTGGTCGAAGGGCCGGGCCACGCGCGCCACTACGACGGTGTGGTCAACGACTACTTCCTGCTGCGGACCTCGCACTTCGATCCGCGCGGCTCGTTCACACCGGACCAGCTCGCGGCCGAGAACATCGCCGGCCTCAGGTGGTGGTCGTTGGCCGAGCTCGACGCCTATCGCGGGGCGGATCTGTTCTCGCCGCGCGCACTTCCCGTCGTACTCCGCGAACTCCTCGACAACGGTGTGCCTGCGCAGCCACGCCTCCTGGCCCTCTGATGGTGGCGATGGCGGCCGGGGTCGCCTCGAACGAGACCGTGGTGTCGCCAGCGCATGTGTAGCGAATCGCCCGCACGCCTGTCGGCGGGGGATGCGAACATGTGTTCGTGGCGAGTGGTGAGGCGACCATCCTGCATGCCGACCTCGACGCGTTCTACGCCTCGGTCGAGCAGCGGGACGACCCACGCCTGCGCGGCCGGCCGGTCATCGTGGGCGGGGGCGTGGTGCTCGCCGCCAGCTACGAAGCCAAGGCCTATGGCGTACGCACGGCGATGGGTGGGGCGCAGGCGCGGTGGCTGTGCCCCCGGGCGATCGTCGTCTCGCCCCGGATGTCGGCGTACTCCGACGCCAGCAAGGCGGTCTTCGAGGTCTTCCGGCACACGACGCCGCTGGTGGAGGGGCTGTCGATCGACGAGGCATTCCTCGACGTCGGCGGGTTGCGGCGGATCTCGGGGACGCCCGTCGAGATCGCGCGGCAACTCCGCCACGACGTTCTCGCCCAGGTGGGTCTGCCCATCACGGTCGGGGTCGCGCGCACCAAGTTCCTCGCCAAGGTCGCGAGTGGGGTGGCGAAGCCCGACGGGCTGCTCGTCGTCCCCCCCGATGGTGAGCTCGACTTCCTGCATCCCCTGCCGGTGCAGCGGCTCTGGGGGGTCGGGCCCGTGACCGCCCGCAAGCTCCACGACCGGGGGATCACGCATGTCGGTGAGGTCGCCCAGCTCGCGGAGCGGACGCTGGTCGCGATGCTCGGCCAGGCGGCGGGCCGGCATCTCCACGCACTGGCCCACAACCGCGACCCGCGGCCGGTCCAGGTCGGTCGGCGGCGGCGTTCGATCGGCTCACAGCGGGCGCTCGGCCGCTCGCCGAAGACGTCCGCGGCCATCGACGCGGCGCTCGTCGGCCTGGTCGATCGGGTCACCCGCCGGCTGCGGGCGGCTGGCCGGCTCGGGCGGACTGTCGTACTCCGGCTGCGCTTCGACGACTACACGCGCGCCACCCGGTCACACACGCTGCCCCGGCCGACCGCGCACACGCAGACGATCCTGGCGACGGCGCGTGGGTTGCTCACGGCAGCCGGACCGCTGATCGAGAGCAAGGGCCTCACTCTCGTCGGGATCGCCATCGCGAACCTCGACGACGACGCCGCGATCCAGCTGGAGCTGCCGTTCGATCGCCAGAGCGGCACAGCTCTCGACGCGGCGCTCGACAACGTGCGGGATCGATTCGGCACGGGCGCCGTCACCCGCGCGGTGCTCCTCGGCCGCGACCAGGGCCTGTCGGTGCCGATGCTCCCCGATTGACCTGGCGCGCACCCTTGGCGGAAGGGTCCCCCACAGGAACGCCGGAGGGAGGAGGGTGTCCCTCATCCAGGAGCGGCTCGGTTGCGGATTCCGGGTTAGCATCCGCGCATGACACAGACCGGACCTGAGAAGATCCGGATCGTTCGGCTGGGCCCGGAAGACGTCGCCGAGGTGATGGCGGCCGCCGCGTGTTTCGATCAGCAGCCGCGGCCGGACGCCACCGAGCGGTTCCTGCGTACGCCCGATCATCATCTGTTGGTGGCCTACATCGACGGCGAGCCGGTCGGGATGGTCACTGGTGTGGAGATGACGCACCCGGACAAGGGGACCGAGATGTTCCTCTACGAGCTGGGCGTCGTCGAGGGTTTCCGCAACCGGGGGATCGGTCGGGCGTTGGTCCGCCGGCTGGCCGATCTCGCGACCGAGCATGGGTGCTACGGCATGTGGGTTCTTACCGACGACGACAATCCCGCCGCCATCCGTGCCTACACAGCGGCTGGTGGCAAGCTCGGCGGCCAGCCCCGCGGGGTCGACTGGACGTTCAGCCCTCCCACCTGAACGAACCGAGGGCTCTGCGTACCCGGTCCAGGGCGCGCTGGCTGAGCCGTTCGGGTGCCACGTCGTGGCCGGCCCAGTGGGCGGCCCCGAGCCAGTCGCCGACATCCCAGAGCTCGCGACAGGCGGCGAAGGCCGGCATGGCCCGCTGTTCGGCCTCGCTCCACGCCCGCACGGACGCATAGCCGGCGGCGATCGCGGACCATGCCTCCCGCTTCGCGTCCGAGGAGTCCTGACGCGGGTAGAAGTTCGTCAGGTCGTACGCCCGCCACCCGAAGCCGCAGTGGTCGAAGTCGAACACCGCGAACTCGCCGGCGGAGGTGAGGTGGATGTTTCCGCCGTAGAGGTCGCCATGGATCAGGCCGTACGCATGCTCCGGAAGGTCGAGCCGGGTGATGTACGCCTTCAGGCGTTCGGTGAGTGTGCACAGCTCGGCGTAGCTGGCCTGCTGGTGGGGGCCGACGTGCTCGGCGATGGCGGTGAGGGCCATGTCGACGAGGCGCTCGAGGTCGAGGTGGTATCGATGCCGCGGTGACCCGAACTCGTCCATGGCCACGTGGAGCCGGGCGATCTCGGTGCCGAGGGCGCGTGCGCGTTCGATGCCGAGCGAGCCGTCCTCGCCGGGGGGTACGCCGGGCGCGAACGTGAACAGCGCGAAGTGCCGCTCACCTTCAGGTGCCTCGAGCTCGCCGAGCAGGTCGCCGCGGCGACGCGGGTACGGATGGGACACCGGGCATCCGGCACTCGCCAGGTGGTTCAGGAGTTCCAGTTCGAAGAGCAGATCGTCCGCCGACCGCACCCAGTACTTGTCGCGCGAGTAGATCCGAAGGATCCGGCGCTCGCCGGCGCTGTCGGCCACCAGGTAGGTGTCGTTGAATCCCCGGCGCAGCAGCCGCGCCACCACGGGTCCGGCAACGTCGTACTCCCGCTCGACCAGTCGTGCCAGGTCGTCGGGGTGCAGGAGTGAGCTGACCACGCGCACGTCGTGGAGCGTAACGCGTGTGCACGACAGAATGCTGCCCGTGCCCGTCGGGTCAACCCTGTCCGTCCGGCGGCGTACGACCGGGACGGCTGTGTGACAGTCGCACGACCTGACGGTTGCGGCGGATCCGCAGCGGGCCGACGAGACGCGGTCCGGCATAGCGGCGTTCCCACCGCGGGAGGCGACGCCGTAACGGCTGACCCAGGAACTCGCCGAAGATGACACCCGCCGCCAGTGCCAGGGAGTCGGTCGCCGCGATGAGCAGATCGGAGATGCCGAGGAAGCTGTTCCCTTGTGTGAGTTGGAGCATCGCGGTGTAGATCGTCAGGCCGGGCAGCATCGGAATTATGGCCGGCAAGACCACCGCGAGGGCCGGCAGCCGGCGGCGCGAAGCGACGGCGTAGCCGCACACACCGATGCCGACCGCCACCACCGCCCGGGTGGTCGACGGTGAGGAGAGCAGGTGGTCCAGGCCCAGGAAGGCCGCGTACCCAGAGCCTCCGAGCAGGAAGATGGCCGGAACCAGCCGCAGCGGTACGTACAATCCCACCGCCATGGCGCCGGCCACGACGCCGGCCGAAAGGAACCGGTGCGGTAGTCCCAACAGGGTGAACGGCGGCGGCGGCTGGACCGGCATGACGATTCCGACCTGCCTGGCGACGATCAGCGCGACCGCCAGACCACCGATGATTCCCGCGGAAAGCAGCAGGACCTCCATCGTCCGCGCGGCTGCGGTCACCATGAAGCCGGTCAATGCGTCCTGGACAGCCGCCAACAACGCGAGTCCGGGCATCAGGACGACGACGCACCCGGCAACGACCAGCGGCGGCTGTACCGGAAGGCCGACAGCTGTCAGACCTGCGGCGACCGAGGTGACGATCGCGGCACCGGCGAAGGTCACGTAGAAGTCGGGCACGTGGCGGTGAGCCAGCCGCCGGCCGATCCGGTCGATGAGAACGGTCGTGCAGAAGGTCACCATCACCAGCAGGAGTCCACCGCCCAACTGGACGGCGACGGCGCTCGCGAGCGCGCCCCACGCGACCGTGACACCCCAACGCGGATAGCGTTTCGGCGCCCCTTCGATGACGCGGAGTCGTTGGTACGCAGCGGTCGGGGCCAGTTCGCCTTCGGTGAGGGCGAGGACCATCTGGTGGAGTTCGACCAGCCGGTTGTGGTCCACCGCCCGGGCGCGCACGATCCGCAGATCCGTCACAGGTGCATCTGCGTCACCGACGGCGATGGACACCAGAACCTGCGTGTACGTGACGGAAGCCTCCACGTCGCGCAGCCCGATCGCCGCCGCGGATGCGAGGACCGATGCCTCGACGTCGACCGAACCCGCGCCGCTGCGGAGCAGGAGTTCGCCCAGCCGGAGCAGAAAGTCGAGGGCTGGCGGCAACGCGGGTGGCTCGTCCGGCCCGTCGGCGTCCCCGGTCGTACGAATGAGGTACGGCGAACGCTTCGGCAACTGCGAGACGGTCGGTTCGTCGCGGTGGAGGAGGGCGTCGACGGCGCGGTGTAGACGGTTCCGTAGTCGGCGGCGTTCGAGGTTGCTCACGATGGTCGCCCCTGCTGCAGCAGCGCATCTCCTGCGACCAGGATCCACTGTCCCGCCGTTCCGGGCTGCCCGTCGAAGATTTGTCAGACCGCCCAGGCGACCGAAGACCCCGGGCCACGGTCACGATCGCGGTCAGAGCGTGTCGAGCGCTCGGGCGCGTTGCACGACACTTGACCCCTGCATCCTGTCAGGTCTAACCTGACAATGCGTCAGGGATATCCTGACGCCATGGTGCGAAGGAGGCGGAAGCCGGTGTCCTCGACCCAGATATCGCCATCGGATCTGCGGTGTTCGTTCTGCAACAAGTCCAAGGAGGAGGTCGACCGGCTCGTCGCCGGTCCGGCCGTCTTCATCTGCGACGGGTGCATCCGCCTGGCCGAGCAGGTCATCGCCGAAGAAAGCGGCCAGCTCTTCGGAGACCTGCAGGGCAGGAGCACCGAGGATCTGCTGGCCAGCATCGCTCGGCTCGACACCGCGCCGGATCATGTCGAGCGGGCCGTCGCCGAGCACGTGAGCATCCTGCGTGAGCGCGGGGTGACCTGGGCGCGCATCGGTGAAACCCTCGGCATCAGCCGACAGTCGGCGTGGGAACGGTTCTCCGGCGAGGAGTAAGGCGGGCTTACGCCGTGAGGACTGGCGAGAAGTGCTCCACGACGGGGAAGGGCTCGTAGAACGGGTGCAGAAGGCGTCGCCATTCCTGGTAGTCGGCCGAGCCGCGAAAACCCTCGGTGTGATCCTCCAACCGCTCCCATTGCACCAGCAGGAGATAGGTGTTCGGTCGTTCGAGGCAACGCGACAGGGTGAGCCCACCGAAGCCGGGCATGCGCGCGATGATCTCCTTCGCCTGGGCGAAGGCGCCCTCGAATTCTGCCTCCTGACCGGGCAGCACCGGGAGTAACGCGTGTTCGAGGATCATCGCCCCATGGTCTCCTGCGGGTCTGCCCATCATGCGTCGGGGCTGGGAGCGTCGGGGGTCGGACGAGTCGTCGGCATCCGATCGAGAAGTCAACAAAGCTTTCAGCGAAAGCCGAAGGTGAGGATGGGTGCCAGCCGGTCCTCACCGAGACGGCGGAGCACCACATGCTCATGCGGTACGACCGGATCGGGCAGCGCGTCGAGCGGAAACCAGCGCAGATCCGCGGCTTTGGCGGGCTCGATGAGCTGAGGTTCGCCCTTCCATCGTCGGCATTCGAAGAAGAAGTCCACCCGCTCGTCGACCGGCTTCTGGTTGCCCCCGGTCCGGTGCATGCTGGTCAGCGGCGTGAGGTCGGCTGGTTCGATGAGCACGCCCAGCTCCTCACGCGCCTCCCGACAGGCAGAGTCCAGCACGGACTCCTCGGCCTCCACGTGTCCCGCGGCGCCCATCGCCCAGTGGCCGTCCATGTAGCCGGTGTTCTGACGTAGTTGGAGCAGCACCTCGTCGCCGGCGCTCTCGTGGCGGCGGAGCAGGACATAGGCGGCCGGGACGACCCGGAAGCGATCCGTCATGGCGTACGAGCCTAGGGTTTCCCTCCCGCAGCCACCCCGACCCGCTCGGCATCCGCGCATGGTCACCGACGACTGGCCCCTGGGATCTCCACGGCGATCTCACCACTGAGCCGGGCGCCAGCCGCGAGCGGGAGCTCGTCGCCGCTCCAGAATCGACCCGCGTCGTACCAGCTCGACCGCCGGCCGGTGGGCAGCAGACCCATCGCCTCGTACGTCACCGCGATGACCTCCGCGCAGTACGCGGTCTCCAGATCGACACCGCGCCCACCGCGGCCACCGCCCCGGCCCGGCAGGGACCATCGCCGGCCACGGGTCTGCCGCAGTGTCGACAGGCCTTCGCGCACGCCGAGGGCTGGTACCCGACCACGCAACCAACGCGACACCATCCGCGCGCTCGACGGGAACGGGGTTCCGTCCAGCCGCGCGATCGTCCGCAACACGGCGTCCTCCATCTCCCGTGTCACCGGCTGGTCGAGTTGGCGGAGCCAGGCCTGCTGGCCGTACTTCCGCGCCCAGACGAGCACCGCCGCCCGGAGATCATGCAGCTGGACTCCCCGCTGGTGCGTACCCGACCACAGGTCCGGCAACGACCGCCCGAGCTCGGCGTGCCACATCAGCGGCGGCAGATCGTCGAGGACGACCGACATGCCGACATGGTTGACCGGGCTGTTCGTGGTCACCCGGATGGCGCGATCGGCCATGGAGTGGCCGCGGAATAGCCAGATGTCGCCGGTACGTGTCAGGTCCAGCGCCTCGTCCAGGGTGATCGTCGTACCCGGCATGGTCGTAGCCTAGGCGGGTGCGCTGGTGGAAATGGCTGGGACTGGCAGGCGTGGTGGGTGTCGCGGCGACGGGTGCGGTGATCGTCCGGGCCGAGCGGCGCCGCCAGGCCTACACGCCCGAGGAGATCCGCGCCCGGCTGCATGCCCGGCTGGCGGAGGCGACGCCCGGTGGGTCCGCGGGTAGCGACGGCTGACGCGAGAGCCGATGGCCGATTCGTTCA
The DNA here is from genome assembly GCF_040196095.1 of Actinopolymorpha sp. B17G11. NCBI lineage: Bacteria > Bacillati > Actinomycetota > Actinomycetes > Propionibacteriales > Actinopolymorphaceae > Actinopolymorpha > Actinopolymorpha sp. B17G11. Next base: position 24,518 of record NZ_JBEFTW010000022.1, on the reverse strand, counting down.
AGGCGACCGGGGGATGCTCGGACTAGCGTGCCGAGCCAATGCGGGGAGCCCTCCTGGCTCCGCCTATCCCTCTCGTACGAAGGAAGTCCGTTCATGCAACCTCGTCTTGACGCCATCGGGATGGTCGTCGCCGACATGGCACGGTCGCTCGCGTTCTATCGCCGGCTGGGCCTCGACATCCCGCCCGAGGCCGACACCGAACCCCACGTCGAGGCCCCGCTTCCGGGCGGCCTGCGGCTGATGTGGGACACCGAGGAGGTGGTCCGTTCGTTCGACAGCGAATGGAAGCCGCCGAGTGGTGGGCACCGGATCGGACTGGCCTTTAGGGTCGATTCCGCGGCCGACGTCGACCGCACGTACGCCGAACTGCTGGAGCTCGGATACACGGGCCACAACCCGCCCTGGGACGCGTTCTGGGGCCAGCGCTACGCCACCTTGGCCGATCCCGACGGCAACTCCGTCGACCTGTTCGCCCCGCTCGACGGAGGAGCCACCGCCGCAGGAGCCTGACGGCCGCGCGGCCGGTCCCGGCCGGATGCGTTGACCGGGCGTGCTACCGCTCCCTAGCGTCTCCAGACATCTAGACATCTATAGGGGGTCACTGGGGACACCCCCCGTGACTGGAGGTCGCCGTGGTCGCCGCGGAACGTCCGTACAAGCTCGGAGTCATCGGTTGCGGTCGGGTGTTCCGCTGGCCGTACATGTCGCTCATCCAGCAGCTGCGCACCCGCGGCCAGCTCGACGAGATCGTCACCTGTGACGCCAACCCAGAGGTCCGCGAGATCGTCGCCGACCAACCCGGCGTCGTCAGTTTCACGACCGACCACCGCGAGGTCCTCGACGACCCGGACGTCGACATCGTGATGGTGCTCACCTCGATGCCCGAGCACGGGCCACTCGCGAAGGACGCGCTGCTCGCCGGCAAGCATGTCCTCGTCGAGAAGCCGATGGCCATCACGCTGCCCGAGGCGGCCGAACTGGTCGAGCTGGCCAAGACGAGCCCGGGCCACCTCGTGTGCGCGCCGTTCGTCATCCTGAGCCCGACGTTCCAGGCGATGTGGCGGCACGTCATGGCGGGCGACATCGGCCGGCCGACGCTCGCCCGCGGCCGCTACGGCTGGGCCGGCCCCGACTGGGGGCCGTGGTTCTACCAGGCCGGCGGCGGGCCGCTGTTCGACCTCGGCGTCTACAACGTCACCGCGCTCACCGGGCTGCTGGGACCGGTACGCCGGGTGTCGGCGTTCACCGGCAAGGTCCACGACCAGCGCATGGTCGACGGCCGGATGATCGACGTCCAGACGCCGGACAACTACCAGATCCTGCTCGACTTCGGCGGGTCCGTCCTCGCCACGGTGACGACCGGTTTCTCCATGCAGCAGTACCGTTCGCCCGCCGTCGAGATCTACGGCACCGAAGGCACCGTCCAGATGCTCGGCGACGACTGGGCACCCCAGGGGCACGAGCTGTGGCAGAACTCCGAGGGCGCGTGGAAGCTGTACGCAAGTCCGAACCCAGGATGGCCGTGGACCGCCGGTCTGCAGCACCTCGTCGAGTCGGTGGCGGCCGGGACCAAGCCGCTGGTCGCACCGGAGCACGCCTACCACGTGCTCGAGGTCATGCTCGGCGCCATCGCGTCCGGTGAGGACGGAAAGCACCACGAGGTGTCGAGCACGTTCCCGGCGTTGTCGTTCGGTGACGGCGAGGCCGGGCGGGAGGCGGCCCACCGGGTGCACGACCGTACGCACGCGAGCAGATGACGGGACGCGCGGCGGCGTCGACCACCGGTCAGCGGGTACGACGGGACCGGGACAACCCGCTGCCGCTCTACCACCAGGTGGCGGCGGGCATCCGCGACCAGATCCGCGCGGGCACGCTCGGTCCCGGCGCGCGGCTGGCCTCGGAGTCCGCGCTCAGCCAGCAGGCGGGTGTCAGCCGGATGACCGCGCGGCAGGCGATCGCGCTGCTGGTCGCGGACGGCCTGGTCGTGGTCCGGCACGGGGTCGGGACGTTCGTCGCCGAGCCGAAGCTCACCTACGACGCACTGCACCTGCTGGGGTTCAGCGAGACGCTGGCCGCGCAGGGGAGTACGACGACGTCGGACGTGCTGGAGCAGGCCGTCGTACCGGCGTCGCCCCACGTGGCTACGGCTTTGGGCGTCGAGGCCGGCTCGCCGGTGGTCACGGTGCGGCGGATCCGCAGGGCGCACGGTGAGCCGCTGGTCCTGGAGGCCAGCTACCTTCCCCACGCATTGTGCGGCGGACTGGAGAAGGCCGACCTGACCGGTCGTTCGCTCTACGCCACCCTGGAATCGGACTTCGGGCTGCGTCTCGCGGGTGCCCGCCAGCATTTCGCCGCCCGCGCCGCCAGTGCCGCCGAACGCGCCCACCTCGACCTGGCCAAGGGTGCCTGCATCATGGCGTTGTGGGGAGTGAGTGAGGACTACGCCGGGGAGCCGGTGGAGTACTTCGAGGCGACGTACCGGGCGGACCGGTTCGAGTTCGCCGCGTCCAGTCGCCGCCCGCGTGCCGGTCGCGGGGGACCGGGTGGTTCCGGGACGGGCGACGACGCCAACCCGTTGCGCGTCGTCCTCACCGATTCCACCGCCGATGTCGCCGAGCAGGCCGGTCCCGAGGATGGGTGAGCCGGCCCACACCCGTGAGATCCCGAACAGATCCGGAGGAAGAGACGTGGCCTACGCCCCCTCTCCGCGCCCGACATTCACCGAGCCCACCCACATCCCGTACCGCTCGGTCACCCGCCACCTCTGGGGCGACGACGGCGCGGGTCGGGTGTCGGACTGGATCTACGTCTCCAGCACCGACATCCACCAGTTGGTGTTCGGCCTGCCGCCGCGCGGGCGCTTCCGGCACTCCGACTCGTTTCGTACGGTCTTCGCGGCCGACGAGGTGTTGTACGTCCTCAGCGGAGTCATGCTGATCGCGAACCCGGAGACCGGCGAGGTGCATCGCGTCACCCCGGGCGAGGCGGCGTTCTTCCGGCGGGACACGTGGCACCACGTGATCAACCATGGTGACGAGGAGCTCCGCGTGCTGGAGTTCTTCTCCCCGCCGCCGTCGCAGGGGACGTCGGGCAGCTACGCACGCACCCGCCCGTACCTCGAGCAGTCGACGTACATCCAGGACCACGTGCTCGGATCCTGGCCGGCGGAGCGTGACAAGATCCGGTCCGCGGACACGATCACCAGGATCGGCGTCGCCGACCGGCGGCTCCGGTTGGAGGGACACCAGCAGCAGGTGCTCGTCGGTCTGCTGGCCTCGACCGAACACCTCACGGCCGGTGTGGTCGAGCTGTTGCCCGGCCGGCGTGGTGACGTCGAGTCCCATGCCGGCCAGGAGGCGTTGTACGTCACGCGGGGACGGCTCAACGTCCACCTCCCGGAGGCCGGGCCGGATGTCGCGTCCTGGTGTGAGCTGGAGCCGGGGGACGGGTTCTTCCTCCCGGCCGGTACGCCGCACCAGTACTACAACTGGTCGGCCGAGCCGGTGGAGTTCGTGTTCGGGGTGGCCCCGGCGTACCTCCCTGACGCCGGCCAGGCGACCGCCGCGACGCCGGAGTCGTCCGGGTGAGTCGTACGAGGTCCGCCAACGCTGCCGCCAACACCGCCGCCAACACTGCCGCCAACACTGCCGCCAACACTGCCGCCAACACTGCCGCCAACACTGCCGCCAACACCGCCGCAGCCCCTCAGCTGCTCGTGGGAGTCGACGTCGGAGGTACGAAGATCGCCGGCGGCGTGGTCGACCCTCGCACCGGGACGGTCCGCCACCGGGTCACTGTGCCGACCGACCTGCGCCGGGGCAGCGACGCGGTCCTGCTCACGACGGTGGCCCTCATCCGCCAGCTCGCCGACGCCGTGGCGGACGAAGGGTGTCCCCTCGGCGGCGTCGGTGTCGGCGTCCCCGAGCTCGTCAGCCCGGCCGGCGACATCACCTCGGACCACCTGCTGGCCTGGCGCGGTGACGAGCTCGCGGCGGCGATCGCGGCGGACGGCAGACCTGCCGCCCGCACCGACCTGCCGGTACGCATCGAGTCGGACGTCCGCGCGGCTGCTCTCGCCGAGGCCCGCTTCGGCGCCGGGCGCGAACACGACGTCTTCGTCTACGTCACGATCGGTACCGGTATCTCGTTCAGCCTCGTCCAGCATGGCGTGCCGTACGCCGGAGCCCGCGGCAACGCCCTGCTCCTGCTGGCGCCTGGCGCCAAGCCCACTGGCCCTGACGTCGTGGGGCGACCGGGCGCCTCCGATCAGCCGCCGTTGCTGGAGACGGTGGCCGCTGGTCCCGCGCTCGTCGAACGCTTCCGTGTCGCCGGTGGCCAGGTGGCCGGTGGTGAGGTGGCCGGTGGTGAGGTGGCCGGTGGTGAGGTGGCCGGTGGTGAGGTGGCCGGTGGCCAGGTTGTTGGTAGCCAGGTCGCCGGTGGTCGGGTCGAGGGCGATGCCCGGATGGTGCTCGACGCCGCCGCTGCCGGTGACCCGGTGGCGGTGACGGTCGTCCGTGACGCCGGCGACGCGCTCGGTGACGCGATCGCCCTGCTGGTGAACGCGCTCGATCCGGAGGCGGTCGTCGTCGGTGGCGGGCTCGGCCTTGCGGGTGGTGCCTACCTTGCGGGTGCGGTGGACCGGGCGCGGCGGATGATCTGGGCGCCTGAGACCCGGGCGCTGCCGATCGTGCCGGCCGGCCTCGGCGTCCACGCCGGCGTCGTCGGTGCCGCGCTGGCCGCCGACGCTGAGCATGGCCGCTGACGCTGACCATGGACGCTGACGCTGACGCTGACCGTCGATTTTCGGATTAGAGGGAGACCCTGAGGATGGTCTTGCCCTCGGCGGTGCGTACCTCCACGCCGGCGACGTCCTCGCGCGGGATGCTGGTCGAGCCGTGCAGGACGAGCGGGTCGGGCGCCCCGGGGACTCCGTATCCCTCAGGCGGCACCTTCCAGCTCATCGCCACCTGTCGTTGGCCGTCCCTGGAGACCGCGATGAGCTGGCAGCTGAGCGGGCCGTGGACTCCGCGGAGTTCCATTGCCAGGTGGGTGCCCCACTTGCGGCTCTCCACCCCGATCACGCCGGTCGTACCGGTCGCACGGTCGGTTGTCGCGAATCGTTCGCCGGTGAGCAAAAGTTCGCCCGCCGGGCGGTGCACACTGTCGGGCGTGGCGGTGGTGTCGCTCCCGCGATCCGCGATGAACGTGCCACCGACAGCACCGGCCATGAGCAGGACGACGGCCGCGGCCGCCGCGAGTAGCCGGTCGGGCCGGATCCACCGGCGCTCGTTCGTGTCGTCCGCGCCACCGGAACCCCGCGCTCCATGCGGTCCGCCGGCCCGACGCGTACGGCCCGCTCTGTCTGCACTCGCCCCGACGACCCCGGGGGCGGCCAGCCGCCCGCGTCTCCGCAACTCCAGGACGGCGCCGTCCGGTTCCGCGCCGTCCACCGGCCCGTCCACTGCACCGTCCACTGGGCCGTCCACTGCACCGTCCACTGGGCCGGCAACCGCACTCGAGTCGAGTACTGCGGGGTCCACGTCGCGGAGCGCTCCGGCGAGTCCCGCGAACTCCGTCAGCTCGGCCTGGCACCTGGCGCACTCCGCGAGGTGGCTGTCGAAGGCCTGCCGGTCAGCGTCCTCGAGCAGCCCGAGCGCGTATGCCGCGACGTCGGTGTGCGGACCGTGGTCCGTGTGATCGATCGTCGTCATGGCAGTGTCACCCCCCGTTCTTCCAGCGCCAGGCGGAGAGCGCGCAACGCGTAGTAGACCCGGGACTTCACCGTGCCGACCGGGACACCGAGGTTGTCGGCGGCCTGATTGACCGTACGGTCCTTCAGGAACGTCTCCACGAGCACCTCGCGATGAGCTGGGGTGAGCGCCTGCAGCGCTTCGGTGACGGTGACGGTCCGCAGGAGCCGCTCGGTCTGGTCCTCGACGGGCACTTCCGGGAGCTCGTGGGCCACCTCGGCGGGCCGGGCGTCTCGTCGACGTCGGTCGTCAATCACGATACGTCGCGCGACGGTGCCGAGCCAGGGCATCAGCGACCGTCCGTCAGGGTCGAGCTCCGCAGCGTTGCGCCAGGCCCGCAGCAACGTCTCCTGCACGACGTCCTCGGCCCATTGCCGCTGCCCGCCCGTGAGGCGCATGGCGAACGCAAGTAACGGTGTGTAGTAGTCCCGGTAGAGGATGTCCATGAGGTCCTGGCCCGGATCCTCGGTGGTCTGGGCGCGACGACCTCTTCTGCCGCTCACCCTGAAGGGGTTCATCGCTCGGCCTTCGGCATGCTGGATCTCTTGCTCGCACCCATCTGGTTTCGACGGGGCCCACAACGTAGCAGCGGACGGGCCCCCGGCCAGTCCGAGGCTGACTCCACCCCGTGCCCGGCTGGTGACGCCGTACGCCTCGGATTGTCCTGACGGTACCTGACGACGCGGCGTACCGCCCGGGACGGATTGGCCGTTCAGGTCGCGCCCCGCTGACCTCGTGTCCTACTGTGTGCAGGCGGCGACGCGCAACGGCGCGGTACGCGCAGTGCGTCGGCATCACCGCAAACGGGGGGCTACACCGTCCGTCCACACGACCAAGTCAGCCCAGCGTTCAAGGTGGTTTCCATGGGTATTGGTGCCAGCATCTTCCTCATCGCTGTCGGCGCCATCCTCGCGTTCGCGATCGAGTACGACGTCTCTGGTCTCGACATCTCCGTCGTCGGCTGGATCCTCATGGTCGTCGGGGCGCTCGGCCTCGTGGTGACCATGGTGATCTGGGCGCCGCGCCGTCGGCAGGCTTCCGGGCGCACCGAGGAGTACGACACCCGGCGGCTCTACGGTCGCTGATCTCCCGTCCTCACCGAGCGATACGACGCCCGCCGGGTGCGCGGCCGCTGCCGCTCGGCCGTCGGCCGTGCAGTCGGTCCGCGGTCAGCGAGCGGTCAGCGACCACCGGTCGGGTCGGGACGGACAGTGGCAGGCGTACATCTGCTCCGTCTTCCCGCTCATTCCGCATGCGTGACCGTAACCGGCCGGCGACGATGGGTACGGAGCGAGGAGAAACATGCGCGCAGCCATGTACACCCGGGAGCGCACACTCCGGGTCGAGGAACACGAACCAGTGCCGCCGGGCCCCGGTGAGGTCCAGATCGAGGTCGCGTACGCCGGGATCTGTGGGACCGACCTGCACATCCGCCACGGTGCGATGGACGCCCGGGTCCCCGACCGCGCGATCCTCGGGCACGAGGCGTCGGGCAGGGTGGTGGCGGTGGGTGCCGGGGTGGCGGCCGATCTGGTCGGTGCGCCCGTCACGGTCATGCCGCTGCGGTGGTGCGGCATCTGCGCCGCCTGCAAGGCCGGTCATTCCCACGTCTGCCAGCGGCTGCGGGTCATCGGCGTCGACCTGCCGGGTGCCATGCAGAGTCTCTGGACCGTACCCGCCGATGTCGTCATCCGGCTTCCCGACGATCTGCCGCTCGACAAGGCCGCCCTGGTCGAGCCGACCGCGGTCGCGGTTCACGACGTACGCCGGGCGAACCTCCGCGGAGGCGAGTGGGCCGTCGTCATCGGCGGCGGTCCGGTGGGCCTCCTGATCGCACGGGTCGCCAAGGCAGAGGGCGCCGGGGTCCTCGTCGTCGAGCCCGACCCGTACCGCCGCGGTGTGGCGGAGGAGATCGGGCTGACCACGCTCGACCCGACAACTGAAGATGTTCCGGCGTACGTCGCCGACTGGACGGCTGGCGCCGGCGCGCCGGTCGCGTTCGAGGTGTCGGGTGCGGCCGCTGGCGTGCGTACGGCGACAGACGTCCTCGGGGTCCGCGGCCGGATGGTCGTCGTGGGAATCCACCCCGACCCCGTGCCCGTCGACCTCAACCAGGTCTTCCTGCGCGAGCTGTCGATCGTGGGTACGCGCGTCTACGACCGGGCCGACTTCGACACCGCGGTCGAGCTGGTCCATCGCGGCGACGTGCCGGTGGAGTCCCTGATCTCCGAGATCGTGCCGTTGGCCAAGGTGAGCCAGGCGTTCGACGCACTGGAGTCCGGCGGCGTCGTCAAGGTGCTCGTCGACTGCCAGGCGGACTGACGGATCGCCCTCGACGTGTCTGCTTCCGCTCGCCCGCCCGGGTGACGTGGTCGACAGAATCATCGACTCTGCACAGTGTTGGTCGACGCGGACCGGCGCGCTCGCTAGCGTGATCAGATGCCCGCGCCGCCGCCCGTGTCCTCAACCGAGGCATCCACTCCGCATCCGCCGTCGCCGTCGGCGGCCATGATCGCCCAGGCGTTCGACCTCGGGCGGCCGATCGAGGCGCTGGTTCCTCACAGGTACGGCACCCACGAGACGTGGGCGCTCGCCACCATGGCGGGGCGCTTCCTCGTGAAGCGGCTGTGGGTCGGACCTGACCCGGAGTGGCGGCCGGACCTCGAACGCGCGATGGCGTTCGAGGTCCGCGCCTGTCACGCGGGGATCGACGCTCCTCGACCGATCGAGCCGCGCGCCCCGGCGTTCGGGTGCGCGACCCGCGTGCACGGGTTCGGCGTGTTCCGGGCGTACGAATGGATCGACCATCGTCCGGTCGACAAGGACGACGACCTGGGTGAGTGGCTCGGTGCGACGCTGGCCCGGCTGCATCAGCTGGAGCCGCTCGACGCCACGCCGGAGCCGCAGTCGTACGGCCTGTTCCCCGCTGTCCGCTGGCACGCCTGGCTCGCCGACGGCGAGGCACAGGGGCGGCTGTGGGCGCCTGCCCTGCGCAAACACCTGGCCGACATCCTCGACGCGTCCCGCTGGATCGGCGAGGCGTTCGCCGAGGCCGGCGGATACGTGGTGACGCACCGCGCCGTGGAACCGTGGAACGTCCTGATCTCCGAACGCGGTCCGGTCCTCATCGACTGGGACACCTCCGGTCCCGACAGTGCCCCGCTCGAGGCCGCCCACGCGCTGTTGGACTTCGCCGCCTTCGGCCGTTCGGCACCGGACGCGGCGATGGTGCGCCGCGCGCTGTCGGCCTACACAGCGGAGGGTGGTGCCGCGCCCGGTACCGGTCGGGCCGTGATCGCCCGCCGGGTGGGGCTCCGGCTCACCCGACTGGCCGAACGCCTGGAGGTGACGCTCGGGCTCGTCGACCACCGCTCGATCGAACCGATGCAGGCGGACGTCCGGGCCAGGGAGCAGATCGAGGAACTGCCCGACCTGGTCATGCGCCTCACCGGGTGGTCCACGCTCCTCGCGACCTGAGCCCGCACCTCTCGCCGAGCGGGTAGGAGAGATCCCGGACGCCACCGGCCAGGCGTAGGAAAGACTGGGGGCCACGACGTACGGGAGACAGCGGCACGATGAGTCACGGGCACAACCACGGCACGGTGACCGGCGCTCACCGCGGCCGGTTGGTCGCCGTTCTCGCGTTCACGGTGGCCGTCCTGGTGATCGAGGCGGTCGGCGCGGTGCTGTCGGGGTCGCTGGCGCTGCTCGCCGACGCGGGGCACATGGCGACGGACGCGGCCGGCGTCACGATGGCGCTGATCGCCATCACCCTCGCCCAGCGCGCGCCGACCGCCAGGCGTACCTTCGGATGGCAGCGGGCCGAGATCCTCGCCGCCGTCATCAACGCCGTGCTGCTGTTCGGTCTCGCCCTCTACATCCTCGTCGAGGCGGTACGACGCCTGCTCGACCCGCCCGAGGTCGCGTCGACGTTGATGCTGGTCGTCGCGGTGATCGGCCTGGTGGCCAACACCGCGTCGCTCCTGCTCCTGCACCGTGCACAGTCGGAGTCGTTGAACATCCGGGGCGCCTACCTCGAGGTGCTCGGCGACCTCGTCGGCTCGGTCGCGGTCGTCGTGGCGGCGGTCGTGATCGCCGCCACGGGATGGGTCGCGGCGGACGCCGTGGCATCAATCGCGGTCGGCGTCGTCATCCTGCCGCGGGCATGGGTGCTCCTCCGCGACGCCGTCGATGTCCTGCTGGAGACGGCGCCCAAGGGAGTCGACCTCGATCATGTGCGCGATCACATCTGTTGTGTCGCTGGTGTCCTCGAGGTCCACGACCTGCACGCCTGGACGATCACCTCCGGGCTTCCGGTCCTGTCCGCCCATGTGGTCGTCGACGACGCCACCATCGCCGGCGGACAGACCGGCAAGGTGCTCGACGCGCTCCGCGCCTGCCTTGCGCATCACTTCGATGTCGAACACTCGACGTTCCAGATTGAGTCGGTCGAGCATCGCGGCCACGAGGGCGCCGTGCACGACTGAGCCTTCGCTGATTTGTCGGGCCAATCAGCGGCATGGTGCAACCCCTCTCCTGCGGCAGCGGTTTCCTTACGGAGGGAAGAGGGAGGAGTCATGTCCGAAGACCCGACGCTGACTGACGCAACTCGGGTCGAACTGTTCCGCCTCATGATCCTGGTGAGGGCGTTCGACGACGCCGTACGCCGCGAGTTCGAAGCCGCAGCGGCGCGAGATCAGGACCATGACGATCACCCGGCCGGCGACGTCGATCGAGACGGTGACCGGGCCAAGGCCCTGGGGTTGGCGTTTGTCGGGCGGGAGCCCGTGGCCGCCGCAGTGGCGGCACAGCTGCGACCACGCGACGCGGTGACGGCCGTGACGAGGCCGCACCAGCTCGCGGTTGCGCGCGGCTTGGACCTCCACCGCCTGGCGGAGGAGTCGGTCGGCCTGGCGCATCGACACGGGAGCACGCACGGCGTCGGCGCGGAGCGGCCCCAGTCCGGTGGCATCGCGAGCATCGCTCCACCCGCAGGTGGGTCGGCGCAGGACGCCTGGGCCGCCGAGGACCTCCGCTGGACCAGCCCGCTGATGTTGTCGGAGGGCTACCTGTCCGCGCTCGGGCGCGCGTTCGCGTTCCGGGAACGCCGCAGCGGCCAGATCGCGGCGTCGATCGTCGACCGGGCAGTGGCGGACGAGGAAGGTTTCCGGTCGGCCATGACTCTGGCCAATCTTTGGAAACTGCCTGTTGTTTTCGTCGTCGAGGACGACTATGGAACGACCCCACCAATGGCTGCGAGTTCGGGGAGTACCGAGATGGACAGCCTCACCCCCTTGACGACCTATGACATCCCGGGGGAACGTGTGGAGCACAACGCGGTGGAAGCGATCTACACAGCGACCGGGCGCGCAGTGACCCGAGCCAGGTCAGGCGAAGGTCCTTCCCTCGTTGAGGTAGGCACCGTGAGAGTGCGGCAGGAAGACGCCAGCCGGGTTACCGGCTACCTGCCGGATGAGTACGACGTCGTGGCCCAGGACCCGCTCCCGACGTATGAAACCAGCCTGCGACAGCAGGGAACCGTCGAGGACGAACGGCTGGCCCAGATTCGTACCGAGGCGGTTTACCGGGTGTCACAGGCGATCAGAATGGTCGCCGAGAACCAACGCCCCGAAGACTGCCCCCTCTGTGCACGGAAGGTGGCCTCGTGAGTCGACTGTCGAGCGTGCCGGTGCGGTGACCTTGTAGTGAGACGTCCGGGCTGGGTCAGCGCCAGTCCGGTAGGGCCCCAGACCTGTTGGCCCGCAGAATTCTTCTCCGGATAGGCGCGAGCCCGCGCCGGGCCGGTCTAGATCGCCCGCCTCCGCGATCTGGACCGCCCCGACGTTGGCTCGCCGGCCCGGCCCCTTCCCCCGACCCTCACCTATTGTTGAGGTGAAGGTGTGCGTGGCCGCCGGTGAGGTCCTGGCGCTGCCGCGACGTGGCCAAGCCGGATCGGAGTGCTCGGGCGATGGACGATCCCACCTGGGACCAGAAGGAACTCACCGTCGGCCAGCTCGCCGCACGCAGTGGCGTCGCAGTCTCCGCACTGCACTTCTACGAACGGCAGAACCTCATCACCAGCCGGCGTACCTCCGGTAACCAGCGCCGCTACCTGCGTGACACCCTCCGCCGCGTCGCGCTGATCCGGATCGCGCAGCGGGTCGGCATCCCGTTGGCGCATGTGGGAGACGCACTCGCAGAGCTCCCGGACGGTCGCACACCCAACCGGCGGGACTGGGAACGCCTGTCCCGGCGCTGGCGGGCGGAGCTCGACGATCGCATCCGCCAGCTGCAACAACTGCGCGACGACTTCACCGACTGCATTGGGTGCGGGTGCCTTTCCATCGATCGGTGCGCCCTCGCCAACCCCCATGACCGGCTTGCCGCGAGCGGATCGGGACCACGCCGACTCGTCGGTGACGCGGCGCCCGAACCCTCGCCATCCGACCCGTCCTCATCGGCTACGTCCGCATCCCGGCCTTCGGCGTGTACGGAGCCTTCGTCGGGGTCGTCAGTTTCCGGGCAGGTTGAGTGCACCTCATCCCACTGCGGGGAAGGCTCCGAATCTCCCATGAGCGGGTGTGTTCACGCCTGAACGGGCGCAATCGGAGCAACCACTAACGAAGTCCCGTGCTGAACGAATTGCCGACGTAGTAACAGCGATGGGTGGGCATCACTGGTCCCCAGGGACTTGCGCTGGCACCTCAGGCTTCGGCACTATGCGTTACCGAAATTCTTTCAGGACGTCCGAAGCAGGTCACGCTCCTAGCCGCTCAATCCGCCGGCGGCGTACGCTCAGCGCCGCTGGCAGCTCGTTCGGTGGAATAGCGTAAAAACCGCATAGCAACTGCTACATATGCCCACCGGGAATCTCGCAGAAATTCGGCTGATCGGCGTTTGGCGCGTAGGCCGGTTTCTTCTTGTTTTGGCGGGCATCGCCCGAGTATTCGATGTCGAACGCTGTTGGAGGCTACTGGTCATGGCGCCTGTGAGCAGGAGGACCGTCCTGAAGGGGGCCGCTACCGCGGGTGCCGCCGCTGCGGGCGGGTGGCTGTCAGGTTGCGGCGAATCACCTAATTTGAACCGCGGGGCCAAGAAGACGCTGAGCTTTTGGGCATTTACCGACACTCGAACAGCCTGGCAGAAAAAGGCGTGGGAACTGTACAAGAAGGAAAGAAATCCCGACTTCGAGATCGAGTGGCTGGTGTTGCCCTACCAGCAGATGCACGACCAGCTGCTGGTTACCGCGCAGGCGCAGTCCGGTGGGCCAGATATCGTCGATGTCGAGATCGGGCAGTTCGCGCGCTATATCAAAGGCGACGTCATTTTCGCCGACCTCAAGCCGAAGCTCCAGCAGATGGGTGAATGGGACAACCTCTATCACCCGTCCGCGACCGATCCCTGGTCCTGGCAGGGCAAAACCTACGGAGTCGGTAACGAGCTCAATGCCTGCTTGATGAGCTATCGGCACGACGTCTGGGAAAGGGCGGGCGTCAACACCGAGATCGCCACGTGGGAGGAGTTCGTCGAGGAGGCCAGGCGGTTCCACCGCGACACCGGCGACGTGCTCCTGGACCAGGCGTATCTCGACGCCAACCAGTGGTGGCTGCTGACGCTCCAGGGCGGCGGCGGCTACTTCGGCGCTGACGGCAAGCCGGCGTTCAACCAGCCGCCCGGCCTTCGCTCCCTCACGTGGATGCAGGACGCCGTGAAGGACGGCTGGTCGATCCTGACCCCGCAGGGGCAGAGCTACAACATCGCGCTGGAGAAGGGGAAGATCGCCTCCCTGCTCGGACCGTCCTGGCGGTTCAGCGGATTCGTCCAGCAGAACATCCCCAGTACCAAGGGCAAGTGGCACCTGATGCCGTTCCCACGCTGGGAAGCCGGAGGTTCCCGCACGGCGACGTGGGGTGGCACCGGGGTCTCGGTGCTGAAGACCAGCGATTTCGTGGAGGAAGCGATGGACTTCGTGCTCTTCGAGCACACCACCACCGAGGCGCTGATGTACGACTTCGCCGGTCGGCAGGTCTGGCCCACCTACCGGCCGGCATTCCAGGAGTCCAAGCTCAACGAGCCGCTGGAGTTCTTCGACAACCAACGGGTGGGCCAGTTGATCAACGAGGTGTCTCCCGAGATCAACAACGCCTACTCGTCCCCTTACTACCAGGAGGCGACGAGCGCGCTCGTCCGAATCGGCGTGACGCCGGCCATGCAGAACCTCAACATTCCGCCGAAGACGGCGCTGACCAACGCCCAGAACGAAGCCCTGGACACCATCGAATTCGTGACGGCGTAGCTCCTGAGAAGGGAAACTGACCCGCTATGGCATCGACGACTCTCGTGACCCGCCTGAGCCGGCCACTGTGGCCAGCTCGAGAGTGGTGGTGGCGCCGTCAGCGACGTGTTGCGCCCTACCTGTTCATCGCGCCGTTCTTCATCCTGTTCGCGATCTTCGGCCTGTATCCGATCCTCTACTCGTTCATCCTCAGCTTCACCAAAGGCTTCGGGTTCGAGGAACGGTCGTTCTTCGGACTGGGGAACTATCTGCACCTGTTGGGTGACGAGCGCTTCGGCATGGCGATGCGCAACACCACGATCTACGCACTCGGCAGCGTCTTTTTGATCGGCGGGGTCTCGCTGCTGCTCGCGCTTGGGATCAACTCGCGCCTGGTGCGGTGGAAGACGTTCTTCCGGACGGCCTTCTTCTTCCCCGTCCTCACCTCCGAGGTCATCATCGCGGTCATCGCGTTCCGGATCCTGGACGAGAACGCCGGCCTGCTCAACTACGGCCTGAAAGGTCTTGGCCTGGATTCGATCGCGTGGCTCACCGATCCGAAGGTGGTGATGTTCTCCATCGTCCTGATCGGTATCTGGACCTGGACCGGCATCAACGCGTTGTACTGGATGGCCGGCCTCAACGCCATCGACGAGGACTACTACGAGGCGGCCGCCATTGACGGTGCAAGTCGCTGGCAGTCCTTCTGGCACATCACGCTGCCGCTCCTGCGGCCAATCGCGCTGTTCGTCGTGTTGCAGGCCATCATCGGTTCCTACAACCTGTTCGCGTTGCCGCTCCTGCTGACCCAAGGCGGCCCGTCCGATGCATCGCTGACGGTGACGCTCTACATCTACAACCAGGGCTTCCAGTTCTTCAATGTGGGATACGCCAGCGCCATCGCCTACGTGATGACGTTCTTCCTGCTGGCCGTGTCCGCGATCAATATCAAGGTCTTCGGTGGTTGGGCGTCTCCCGGTGAGTAAGGCAATCGTGTCCAGTCTGGGTCCCCGACCAGAGAGGCATCTTCTGTGATGAGTGAGGCTGTAGTGATGACTCAGGTTGTAGTGATGGCTCAGGCTGTTGTGACGGCTGGGGCTGTAGTGAGGAGTGGGGAGGGTAACCATGGCGGTCGCTGACAAAGTGCTGATGCGTGACCTGAGGGCGCGCGCTCCCCGCCGGTGGAACGTCATCGTGGCGGCAGTCGTGCTCAACGCGGTGCTGCTGCTCGGCGTCGTGATCGAGGCACTGCCCTACCTCTACATGGCGTTCGGTGCGTTCAAGCCGAATGAGGAGATCTTCTCCGAAGAGTTCGCACTCTTCCCCCAGGCCTGGACCTGGACCAACATGTACGAGTTGGTCGTCGGATTCCCGATGCTGCGGTGGGCACTCAACACCACGATCGTGGCGGTGGTCGGCACGGCTCTCACCGTGACGCTGGCGTCGTTGGCAGGATTCGCATTCGCCAAGCACGAGTTCCGGTTCAAGAACCAGTTGCTGGTCATCATGCTGGTCACGATTCTGTTGCCGACCCAGGTGCTGCTGGTGCCACAGTTCGAGATCATGCGTACGCTCGGCTGGTTCAACACCTATGAGGGTCTGATCATCCCGCGCGCGGTGACGGCGTTCGGGATCATCCTGATGCGGCAATACACCCTTTCGGTACCGAACGAACTGCTGGATGCCGCGCGCGTCGACGGTGCGACAGAGTTCCGGATCTGGTGGCGCATCGTCCTGCCGTTGGTGCGGCCGGGTGTCGCCGTACTCGGAATTCTCACCTTCCTCGGGCTCTGGAACGACTTCTTCTGGCCGCTGGTCATCACCACCGACCCGAACATGTTCGTGATGAACCTCGGCATCGCCTCGCTCGTCGGGCCGTACGACTTCCGCTACGGAATGTTGCTGTCCGGGGCGCTGCTGGCGTCATTGCCGGTGATCCTCGTGTTCATCTTCTTCCAGAAGCAGTTCGTCTCCGGCCTCACCCGGGGCGCCCTGAAGTAGGAGTGCGCACGGCGCCACCCATGGTGGTGGCGCCGTGCGCAACGCCAGCCGGGTGAAGGGGCGTCAGCCGTCCCGGGGCCGCGTGACAGACTCGTGCGCATGCCTGAGAAGCCGACGAAATTCCGCCTGCGTCCGGCGTTGCGCCTCCGGGTCGTCGGCATGGCCTGCCTCTGGCTCGGTCTCGCTCTCCTGCTGGACGTCCTGCGGCGGAGCGTTCCGGCGCTCGACCGGCCGGCGCTGCTGGCGGTGGAGTGGCTCCTCGTCGCGATCTTCGCGGTCGTCGCGGGCTGGGTCGCGTGGACGATGCTCAGCCGTGGCGCGCCGCTCGCGATGGACGCCGCCGGCTTCCGCAACCAGACCACGTGGCGCCGCGACAGCGTGCGAACCGCGCGGTGGACCGACGTCGCGGACGTACGCCGGGTCGACGGCGCGGCGGGCACCGTCTTCGTCCTCGAGCTCGCAGACGGGCGGAGCAGCCTGATCGCCTCCCGGCTACTCGACGTACCAGCCCAGACCCTGGAGGAACAGCTTCGGGACCGGTTGAACGACGCACACGGCTACCGCCCGCTCTAGGCGTTACCGCCCACACATCGTGGACACTGGGCGGACGGGCGACCCGCGAAGGGCCTGGTCACCAGGCCGTATGAGGGTCCCCTCATCCAAGACGCCGAGGTCATGCGTACGACATCCGTCCACCACGACCGGGTCACAGAGCACCGCTTTGATTACAAATTAGAGTCGACTCAAAGCTGAGCGTAACCCTTTGGTTCGACGCATCGTTGAACAGCATGATTGCGCCATCCCTCCATGGTGTGTCACCACGCGCCGCCTCGGCTCCCACGCCCCCCACGGGAGCTGGGGCGGCGCGCTGCTTTGGGCCGTTGCTCGGAGCCGCCGTCATCGGGCGCCGCCCGGCCCGTCGGCGGAATCGGCCGCCGGTGATCGCCGGGTTGGGTCAGTCGACCGCCGGGTGGTAGGCGCAGGCGTCGTCGAGCGAGTCACCGCCGGGCGCTGGCGTGCGACTCGTGCTCGGCGACGGGGACGCCGAGTCGTCGGAGTCGTCCGTCGGCGTCGGCGACGGCGTGGCGTCCGGGGATCCGGTTTCGTCCGGTGCGGGCTTCGGATCCTGCCCGGGGTCCGACACCTGTTCGGTGCCGCTGCTCCTGATCGCCTTGGCCACCATGGACCGGATCAGGTCGTAGTCGGGGTCCCAGGGACGGATGATCGTGTTCGTGAACGCGATGCTCTTGACCTGGGCCCCGCGCTGCACCTTCATCGACAGGTCGACGAACGCGGGAAGAAGCGAGCCTGGGATATCGGTGAAGACGATGTCCTTCGAACTCTGCGCGATCGACTCGTAGCGGGTGAGGACCTTGCCCGGCTCAGCCTGGTCGATGATCGCCTTCATCGTGCAGCGCTGGCGTTCCATCCGGTGATAGTCGTCGGAGCCGTAGCGGCCGCGCGCGAACCATAGGGCGTTGTAGCCGTTGAGGTGCTGGTTCGGCCCGGGTTCGAGCCAGTCACTCGGCTCGACGCCCTCGTCCGACGAGCCACCGATCGCGACGCGTTCGTTGATGTTGACGGTGATCCCGCCGAGTGCGTTGATGAGTTCCTTGAAGCCCTCGAGATTGATGAGGACGAAGTAGTCGAGCTGGATCCCGAGTGCCGCGCCGACCGCGAGCTTCGTAGCGTCGGCGCCGGGGTTGTCGCTGTCGAGTAGCCCAGGATGCTGCTGCGGGACGTTCTCGTAGATCGAGTTGACCATCCACTCCAGCCGGTCGCCCGAACCGTCGTACGTGCCCTCTGGATAGGCGTCGGCGAGGACGGAGTCCGGCGGGAACGGCACCTTCTCGAGGTTGCGAGGCAGGCTGAAGAGGACCGTGTCGCCGGTCTCGGTGTTGATGCTCGCCACCTGCAGGCTGTCCGGCCGGATACCGATCCTGCCCTTGCCGCCGTCGCCACCCAGGAGGAGAACGTTGACCCGGTCCTGGCCGCCCCACGGATCCTTCTGGGTGACGTTCTTCGGCCGGGTGGCGCTCCTGCTGTCCTCGCCGGCGAAGACGTGCTCGACCAGGCCCCGCTGCACGCCGGCGTACCTGCCGCCGACCGCGAGTGGAAGGAGGATGACCAGAGCCAGCGCGACGATCATGCCGGAGCCGGCGAGCCGCTGCGCCACGCTCGCACGGTCGGGGCGCAGCGACCGGTAGGTGCCGACGATCACGCTGATCCACGCGAGTCCGAGGACCGGGAGCACCACACTGATCACATTGAGCGCCTCGGGCCGAACAGCCCAGTGCATGAGCTCGCGTAGCTGGGTGGTGGCGAGGTAGACCGCCCCGGCGGTGAGGAGCAGGTAGACGAAGAAGATCAGCGAGCCCAGCCGGCGACGGTTGGCCGCCATCAGTCCGGTACCAGGGAGCAGTGTTCCGATTACGGTGAGTCCCAGTGCAAGGCCGAACGACATCGACGGACGGCGCGGCCGCATTGGCGGCCGCGGCCCGACGGGGCCGCGCCGCGGCACACCGTACTCGTCCCGGACAGACTCAGACATTGACCGTATTCAATCCCACTCGGCTGGCAATCGTTCGGGACCACTGATTATCGTTCGGGACCACGCAAAACACACCTGGCCGGCCGTCAACCGGGCTGGCCAGGTCTTTCTTACCCAAGCTCGACGAACGAACTCGCCGTGAGGTTGCCGCCCATATCGGACAGTTTGCCACCGAAGGTTGGCCGTACAAAGGCACGCACAAACCTGTTGGTCGGCAGCGCGGGCTGCCAAGATCGGCCGTACGACGGTTGCCGACGAGGAGGTCGCCTTGCGCAGCACGATGCTCGACGTCCCGCTCACCATCGGATCGCTGACGCATCACGGCAGCACGGTCCACGGACGGACAGGGTCCGTGGCGACGCTGACGGCCGACGGCGTACGGCGGGCACCGTATGCCGAGGTGGCCCGCAACGCCGCCCGCCTCGCGCACGCCCTCCGCGGGCTCGGCGTCACCGCCGACCAGCGGGTCGCGACGTTCATGTGGAACAACCAGGAGCACCTCGAGGCGTACCTCGCCGTCCCGTCGATGGGGGCGGTGCTGCATCCCCTGAACATCCGGTTGCCCTCCGACCAGGTTGCCTACATCGCCAACCACGCGGAAGACTTTGTTGTCCTGGTGGATGCCACGCTACTCTCGGCGTTCGCCCCTGTCCTGCCGTCGCTCACGACGGTGCGCCACCTCGTGGTCGTGGGCGACAACGCCGCGGAAACTGCCAGCACTGTGCAAGGCAAAGCACCTGGCGTCGAGGTCCATGCGTACTCCGATCTGCTCACCGGGCAGCCCGACACCTTCGACTGGCCCGACACCGACGAGCGGTCAGCGGCCGCGATGTGCTACTCGTCGGGGACGACCGGCAATCCCAAGGGCGTGGTGTACTCGCATCGGTCTGTCGTCCTGCATTCCATGGGGATCGCGCTCGGCGACGCACTGGCGATCGGGTCGAACGACCGGGCGCTGCCTGTGGTGCCGATGTTCCACGTCCTCGCGTGGGGGATTCCTCATGCCTGCTTCCTGGTTGGGGCATCGCTGGTGCTGCCGGACCGGTTCATGACGCCGGAACCGCTCGCCAGACTGGTGGAGGACGAACGCGTGACCCTCGCGGGGGCCGTGCCCAGCGTGTGGGGCGGGGTCCTGCAGTATCTCGACGCCAATCCCGACACCGACTGGTCCAGCCTGCGCGACGTCATCGTCGGCGGTTCGGCGTGCCCACGAACGCTCATGGAGGGTTTCGAACGCCATGGCGTACGCATCCTGCACGCGTGGGGCATGACGGAGACCTCGCCGGTGGCGACCGTCGCAGTGCCGCCGGAGTACTCCGTCGGCGAGAGGCGGTGGCGCTACCGGTTGTCCCAGGGCCGCCTGGTGTCCCTCGTCGAAGCCCGGGTGGTGACACCTGACGGCGCGGTCGCGCCGTGGAACGGCGAGACCGTCGGCGAAGTGGAGGTACGCGGACCGTGGATCACCGGCAGCTATTACGGCGAGGACGCGTCGGACCGGTTCGACGACGGGTGGCTGCGGACGGGCGACGTGGGACACCTCGACGCTGACGGGTTTCTCACCCTGACCGACCGGGCGAAGGATGTGATCAAGTCCGGGGGAGAGTGGATTTCGTCGGTGCAGTTGGAGAACCTCCTCATGGGTCACCCGTCGGTCGCGGAGGCCTCGGTGGTGGGCGTACCCGACGAGCGTTGGGGAGAGCGGCCGCTGGCCACGGTTGTCGTACGTACCGGTGAGTCGGTGACAGCGCAGCAGCTGCGCGACTTCCTGGTGGGGCAGGTGGCTCGCTGGCAGCTGCCGGAACGTTGGTCCTTCGTGGCGGAGGTGCCGAAGACGAGCGTCGGGAAGTTCGACAAGAAGGTTCTCAGACAGCGTTATGCCGAAGGCGATCTGGTCGTCGAGACGCTCACTCCGCCTGCGCGCCAAGCTGGTGCTGCTGACGAGGAGTGAGCGCTTGTGAGGTATTGGCGCTATTCGTTCACTTTTCGGTTTACCCCTTCTGCATTGGGTAGTCGGACCACTGCTGTCCGTATTGTCTAGTGGAAGGACTGTCATGAAGAAGCTGCTTTCGGCGGCAAGTATCGCGGCCATCGTCGCGGTACCGACGCTCGCGACGCCGGCGTCGGCGAGCACGATCGCGCCGACGGGGGATTCGTCCCTGCTCGACCACCTCGGCCTCGGCCTCGATGTCGCCCTGTCCGCAGCGGTCCAGGTCGGGGATCTCCTCGCCGCCGCCCTGGGCCTCGGGGTGGGGCTCTAGCCCGAGGTTCGAGTATCACCAGTGAGGGCCCTTTCTCACAGCCGAGGAAGGGCCCTCGCCATCGCGTTGGCCTTGACTAGCCTTGCAGGCAAGGGTTCTGGGACGTCCGACGAGCACTGTCGGGCAGGGAACTCGGGCGACCCGTGAACCCTGTCTCGCCGGGGGTCCAGTCAGGGATGGGCCTGGAGTAGAGCGCGCACCTCGTCGTCCGACGTCGGGCGGAAATCCCGGTACCACCGACCGACCGCCTCGAACGGATCCGGCGTCAGCGGGCAGACGATCTCGTCGACCACATCGGTGAACTCGCGCAACGCCTGCGCCGGCGCGACCGGGACGGCGAGCACCACCCGCGCCGGATCGAGACGCCGGACGGCCACCGCCGCAGCGCGGGCGGTAGCCCCGGTCGCTACGCCGTCGTCGACGAGGACGACGATCCGCCCGGCGAGCGGCGCCGGCGGTCTGTCTCCGCGGTATGCGGCCTCCCGCCGGGCCAGTTCGGCAAGTTCCTGCCGACTTACCTCGTCGATCTCGTCGGGGCGAATCCCGAGTTGTCGTACGACATCATCGTTGAGTACGCGAACCGCGCCGCTCGCCACCGCCCCCATCGCGAGCTCCGGGTGCCAGGGGACGCCGAGCTTGCGTACGCAGAAGACGTCGAGGGGAGCGCCCAGGCGTTCGGCCACGGCGGCGGCGGTAACGACGCCTCCTCGGGGGAGACCCAGAATGGTGAGGTCGGCACGCCCGGAGTAGGCCGCGAGCTGGTCTGCCAGCTGGCGACCCGCGTCATAACGGTCGGTGTAGCCGGCCGTGCGTACTCCGCTTCGCCTGGTCATGGCGGCACCTCTTAGGCACCGTACCTCGCCAGCGCCGGGCGAGCACCGCCCCGCCCCGGTTGTTCGGGCCGGATCGTCGGCATCGGCAATGCGCTTTGCCCGGTCGGTGGGGCGACCGCTACCCTGATCCGGCATGTTGGCTTCTGCCAGGGGAGGCGTCGCCTAGTCCGGTCTATGGCGCCCGCCTGCTAAGCGGGTTGAGGGCTCAACCCTCTCGCGGGTTCAAATCCCGCCGCCTCCGCTCTCACCAGGGCAAACGCCCGACACCGGCACCGGGCCGATCCCCACCGAGTGGGGCGGCCCGGCGCCTTGGTCTCAGTTTGGTCTCATTGGTCCTGCCCGGCGGCTTGGCGACCGAGCCGTTCGAGTCGTCGACGTCCCACAGGAGCCCATCGATTCGCTCGGCCACTCCCCGTCGGATCGGGTCGGTCACGTGCTGGTAGCGCGCGGCCATAGCGGTCGTCGACCATCCCATGATCGACATGACGGTTCGCTCAGGAACGCCGAGGACCAGGAGGAAGGTCGCGGCCGAATGTCGTGCATCGTGCAGACGGCCGTTGCGCACACCTGCCTTCTTCAGCAGCGCCTTCCACTGGTGGTAGTCGGTGTTCGGGTTGACCGGAGCACCAACCGGGGACGTGAAGACCCAGCCACCCTCGGACCGGAGGTTGCGCGCAAACGCACGCTCGGCAGCCTGCTCATCGCGGTGCCGCTGTAGCAGGATCACGAGCTGGTCGGGCAGACCGATCCGGCGCCGGCCTGCCCGAGACTTGGTGGCCTTCGTTACGGGTCGTGCTGGACGACGTGCCGGACACGAGCCGGCACGCTGCCCACACTTGCCACCACAGCCATGTACGTACTTCGGCCGAAGCCGACTCCGTCGCACCCACAGCACGCCGTTTGCAAGGTCGACATCCTCCCAACGGAGCCCGAGTGCTTCGCCCTGACGAAGACCGAGGCGAGCGCCACCGCCCACCGCGCGCTGTTGCGTGGCAACTCTGCGGCGACCTTCAGCAGCCGCTTCACCTCGCCGACGTCGTACGGCTCGACTTCGGTCTCCGGAAGCGTGGGAGCCCTGGCCACGGATGCTGGGTTAGTTGCAAGGTGCCATTGACGTACTGCTTCGTTCAGAGCGGTTCTGATCGTCCGGTGTACGTGATGGGCGTTGCCGGCCGCGGCACCGATTCGTTGCATCCTCGCGTAGAGCCCCTCGAGGTGCTCTGGTTCAAGTCGGTCAAGTCGGTGCGCACCGATACCGGGGGTCAGATGAGTCTCGACATCTCCGAGGTACCCGGCATGAGTGTTGTCGCCGATATGCGGCGGCACTGCGATGTTCTCGATCCAGTGTGTGAGCCACAGCCAGCGAGGACGCGGGCTTGGTGCCATGCTGATCGACTGGGCCAACTACGCCGCGCAGCGCGACGTTCCGGCCAAGCCCGCACACCCACAAGCTAGCCGGCCTACGAGTTCCATGCCTCGCCTCGCCAGACTCAGGGACCGCGCACGAGCTCGTTGTTTCGGGCGAGGACGGTCATCGGATCCTGCTGTACAACCCAGGAACCGGATGGCGACTCCGCGACTTCTACTCGCACCCCATCGCACCTGGACCAGCCAGCCCAGTCTCCAGGCGGGACAGCTCTACCACATCTGCCACGAAGCCCCGCCTGATACCCCTTGCCGGGTCTTTCTCAAAGGCGATATCGACGCCTGGCATATCCCAACCTCGTAAGCTAACCCCGCAGTACCGAGTCGCGCGGGAAGTATTACGGAATACTCGGCCGTGGGCATTGCGGGTCGAACCTCTTGTTGTGCGCCGCCTCATGCCCAACAGGGTCGCCCCCTGCGTCGAAACGCTGAGTCCCTCTGAAGCCTGCCATCGCATGCCCAGTTCCGGACGCGTACCATCATTGGGTGGACACGACCACCGCCTGCAGTCCTTATCGCTTATCCTCCCTTTGGGGTGGTTGATCGTCTCATTTTGATCGTGTGCCTAGGCGAGTTGGAAACGATGCCCGGCATAGGATTTGAAGTGAAGTGTTAGCAACGTAGGAATACATTTGCTTAAGTGGAAATTCGTGCGGAAGGTCGTTGCAGCTGACCGCGTCAAGGCTGCAACGCTAGCGAACGCTACGCGCCGTGTTGCCCACGGGCTTCGCCAGTCGATACATGACAGGGCGAGGCAGGCACATTCGGAGAGGATGACCTTCCGCTCAATCTCCCATGTAGTGGGCGAAGGGGCTATGTCTCGTCGCCCGACGGATCCCCGGCCGACTGCCGAACTCGGTCGTGTCCTTACTGCGGTGGCTGAGGGGGATCTGTCCCAGCGGATGCACGTGCCATCGAGGTCAATGCCTTCCGACCACGAGATGGTCACTTTGGGCGCGACGGTGAATAGGATGGTCGACCAGCTGTCACTGTTCGCCGATGAGGTCACCCGCGTAGCTCATGAAGTCGGCACTGAGGGCCGGCTCGGTGGACAGGCGCGGGTACCTGGGGTCGCGGGCACTTGGCGCAGCTTGACCGACTCGGTGAACTCCATGGCGGCCAACCTCACCGCCCAGGTGCGCGACGTCTCCCATGTCGCTACCGCAGTTGCCCGCGGTGACCTGAGCCAAAAGATCGACGTGGACGCCGACGGTGAGATCCTCCAACTCAAGTCCACTATCAACACCATGGTCGACCAACTGTCCCAATTCGCCGGGGAGGTCACCCGGGTCGCCCGCGAAGTCGGCACTGAGGGCCGGCTCGGAGGACAGGCGCGGGTACCTGGTGTTGCCGGCACTTGGAAAAACCTCACCGACAGCGTCAACTTCATGGCGGCCAACCTCACCGCCCAGGTGCGCGACGTCT